>JBHLLU010000014.1:45389-86950 GCA_048938895.1 Promethearchaeota archaeon | reverse complement strand
GAAAAAGATAGATATGTAAGAAAAAGTTCAGCTGTGACTATGTGGCGTGATACTCCTTCAGTTTACAAAATGTATGGCAATAAATGTAAGAATTGTGGGACCGTTCAATATCCAAGTACATTCCGTTCTTGTATTGTCTGTAGAGCCGATGATCAAATGGAACTCGTCAAATTAACACTGAAGGGAACAATATTTACATATACACTTGATCATTTAGTCGGAGGAACTTATATGGATACCCCAATTCCACGTTGTGTAATAGATCTTGATGATGGCGGAAGAATTCTACTAAACATGACTGAAATCGAGAATCCAGAGGAAAATGTAAAAATCGGAATGGAAGTGGAATTAACCTTCAGAAAAGAACATGAAGGAGGAGACTTTATGAACTACTATTGGAAATGTAGACCAGTAAGAGGGAGATTTTAGAGGAGGTGAAAAAATTGACAGTAAAAGGCATTAAAGATAAGGTCGCAATTATTGGTTGTGATGCGACTAAATATGGAGAGCTCTGGGATAAGGGAAGAGAAGACATACTATTTGAAGCAACTCAAGGCGCGATGAAAGATGCTGGTATTAAGAAAGAAGAAATCGAAGCCGCATGGGCGGGGATCTATTATTACTTTACTGGTATGTCTGGTGCTACTATAGAAGATATTTTAAGACTTGACGGTATTCCCATAACTCGTACTGAAAATTATTGTGCTTCTGGAATGGATGCATTTCGAAATGCTTGTTTTGGTGTTGTTAGCGGTGCATATGATGTGGTTCTCGCATGTGGTGTCGAGAAGCTTATGGATGAGGGTTCAAGTGGATTACCTGGATTTAAAATTTTTGGGCATCCTGTTCTACCATTACCCTCTGCTCCAGCGATGTTTTCGATGGCTGCAACTAGATGTTTTCATGAATTTGGATGGACAAAAGAAGATATTGCGAGAGTAGCAGTGAAAAATCATGATAATGGCTCATATCATCCGAAAGCACACTTCAGAAGTAAAATTTCCATTGAACAAGCCATGAAAGCACCAATGATCGCTGATCCTTTAGGACGTTTTGATTGTTGCGCAATGTCAGATGGTGCAGCGTCATTAATTTTAACTCGTCCTGAATTAGCAGAAAGTTATGCTCATGCTGATGATTATATTGTTGTAAAATCGAATCAAATTTCAACAAGAACAAATTTTCCATGGTATGTGCCCCCAAATGGACCTGGAGCAGACTTTACAAGCTTTCCATCTACAGTCAAGGCAGCTGAAATGGCCTATAGAGAGGCTGGAATTACAAATCCGAGAAAAGAAATTGATGCAGCTGAAGTTCATGACTGTTTTACTATAACAGAACTTATCAATGACCAAGATCTACAATTCTGTGATCGTGGTATGGCTGCAGAAGAATTGAAAAATGGAACCTTTAACTGGGACGGTGAAACCGCTGTTAATCCTAGTGGTGGGTTAAAATCATTTGGACATCCAATTGGCTCGACGGGATGTAGAATGCTTCAAGAAATTACGAAACAATTACAAGGACGTGCTGAAGGGAGACAAGTCCCTGATGCCAAATTGGGATTATGTCATAACTTGGGCGGTGCGTTCAGTGTTGCTTCAGTTACAATTTTAGGCCAACGAGATTAGAAGTTTACATAAATTTTTTCTTTTATACTTCTTTTTTATTAATATTAAGTTTCATTGAAGTGAAAATCAAAAATGACAGTTGAATCAACTAAGCAACCGCAACATTGGATTGATAAATTAACAGATGATTTAATAGAAAGCTGGGAGGATCTAAAAGAATTTAATTGTAATTGTGGTATATCCGTATCAGGTCAGCAACATGTTGGACGTTTAAGGGGGGAGATTGTACTTACAAATTCCGTTGTAAATGAACTTCAAAATCGGGGATATAAAGCAATTCATCATTTAATCCTATATACTTCAGATCCATGGAAGGGGAGATCTGGTCAAGTAAATGTATTTAAAAATCCTAAAAAAGCGAAGCAATATATTAACTGGCGGTTAATCGATGTACCCTCTCCAAACGCTAATTATAAATCCTGGGTTGATTATTTCTGGAAGGATTTTGGAGTACCAATGCCAAAGTTTGGAAAAGATATCCAGATCATTAAAACTCATGAGCTATACCAACAAGAAAGAATGAAAAATTTAGTAATCGAACTCATTAATAAAAAGGAAGAGATTAGAGATATTTTAAATAAATATAGAGCAGAAAATCCTTTTCCGGAAGATTGGATTCCTATTAATCCATTATGTGAACAATGCAATCGGATTGGTACAACCAAAGCCTTAGAAGTTGATATAAATAAATATATCGTCCATTACTATTGTTCCGAATGTGAGAATGATGGATGGTCTGATATTAGTAAAGCTAAACTTACTTGGCGCCTTGAATGGTTATCTATATGGTATATTCTAAATGTACATTTTGAACCGTATGGAAAAGATCATGCTACCCCAGGAGGATCTCGAGACAGTTGTATTGAAGTAATAGAATCTGTATTAAACCATAAAGGTCCATATGGATTTTGGAATGAGTGGGTCGGTTATTCTGAAGGTAAGAAAGATTTTGGTGATATGACAAGTTCAGGATTTATAGGATTCACACCAACTAAGTGGTTGAAATATGCTGAACCAGAAGTTCTGAAATATATGTATCTTAAAACCCCTCCGAAAAGACGAATCATTCTGGGACTAGATAAAATGCCAAGCTATATTTCAGAATATGATAAAGCTCAAAGAATTTACTACGGTGTTGATTCGTTTTCCGATTCATCCGAACTTCATGCAATTCGAAGAAGTTATGAAATTATATTCTATAATAAAGTTCCTGAATACAGAGGATTTCAGCTTGATTATCAGACAGCAATCATCTTAAGTCAATTAGTATCGCCTGATAAGGAAGGTACTGAACAAGCAATTCAAAAATTGCTAGATACAGAAATATTGAATTCTAAACCTACTAATACAATTTTTGACCATATTCAAGAAAGGTTAATTAAAGCTAGGAATTGGATAAATTCAGAATACTGTCCAGAACATCTTAAGATAAAATTAGTTGAAAAAATCCCCTCAGATATTTTGAATAAATTCAGTGAAAAGATTCGAAATGCGGTAATGGAACTGGGACAAGAACTTGAAGGAATAAAATGGACAGAAGATGAAATCAAACAGAAAATGATAATCCTAAGAGAAAAATCTGGAATATCACGTAAGGAAATGAATGAGTTCTTTGAAATGTTATATCAATTATTTCTTGGAACTGAAAGAGGACCCAGGTTTGCACCCTTTATCGCTGCTTTAGATAAAAACTGGGTATTAAGTAGGTTTCAAGAAATTCGGAATTAAGCAAATTCTCTTTACTAAGGATATATATCAGAAATCTTAAAAGTAAATTCATCTTCTTCATTGTAATTCAGTTAACAATAATAATATAATATTTAACAGTCTAAAAATGAGTTGGACATTATGGTTACTCATGGTATTAAAGATAAAGTAGCAGTAATTGGATGTGAAGCGACTAAGTATGGGGAATTATGGAATAAAAGTAAAGAAGATTTACTTTTTGAATCAACTCAGGGTGCGATGAGAGATGCAGGTATTACAAAAGAGGAAGTCGATGCAGCATGGCTTGGGGTTTATTATTTTTTTACTGGGGTTTCTGGCACCACTTTAGAAGATTCACTAAGATTAGGTGGTAAACCAGTTACAAGATGTGAAAATTATTGCGCCTCAGGAATGGATGCTTTCCGTAATGCATGTTTTGGTGTTGCTTCTGGTGCATATGATGTTGTAATGGCATGTGGAGTGGAAAAGTTAATGGATGAGGGAGGAAGAGGTCTACCAGGCACGACTGTTATGGGTCACCCTGTCTTACCAAGACCTTCAGCACCAGCAATGTTTTGCTTTCTTGCTACAAGAAGTTTCCATGAATATGGTTGGACAAAAGAGGATTTAGCTCGTGTAGCTGTTAAAAACCATGAAAACGGATTTTACCACCCAAAAGCTCATTTTAAAATGAAAATTTCTTTAGAACAAGCTTTACACGCTCCAATGATTGCAGATCCTTTAGGAAGATTTGATTGTTGTGCTATGAGCGACGGTTCAGCGGCTTTAATCTTAACTCGTCCTGAATTAGCAGAATCTTATGCCCATTCTGATGATTACGTATTGGTTAAATCGAATTCTCTCTCTGTACATACTGCTTATCCTTGGTATGATACGGATTTTAAGTTTATATCTGCTCCCGCTACAGTTGATGCTGCAAAAATGGCTTATAAAGAGGCAGAAATTACAAATCCTAGAAAAGAAATAGATTTGGCAGAAGTCCATGATTGTTTTACTATAACTGAATTACTAAATTGCCAAGACCTTCAATTTTGTGATCAAGGAAAAGCAGCCGAAGAATTGAAGAATGGTACCTTTAATTGGGATGGAGAAACAGCAATAAATCCGAGTGGGGGTCTCAAATCTTTTGGACACCCAATTGGAAGTACAGGATGTAGAATGGTACAGGAAGTCACTAAACAGCTTCAAGGAAGAGCTGAAGGAAGACAAGTTCCTAAGGCAAAAATTGGCTTAGCTCATAATCTTGGCGGAGCTTATGCGGTATGTTCAGTTACTATTCTAGGGCAATGTGAATAAAATCAGAAAAAAAAAATGTTTGTTTATTGAAATTTTAATTATTCAATCCCAATTCGTTTAGTCAACTTTACTAAGAGGAAGATAACAAACGCTACAATTATAAAGGTGATTAATTCACTAATGAATAAAGTGGTGTTAAACGATAATGGATATGATGCTGGGTCTGCATTAACTGTCGAATCTTTTAAAAAACCAATTACCAAGAATAGATTGTTTAGAATTGGTGAAATAAATGCTTGTACTACGGCAGAGACAAGTCGACCAAGGTAAAGAGCCATGATAAATGCGACAGCAAGGCCCATTACTTTATATTGTTTTATAAATTCTTTGAATTCTTGAAGTAAATTTTTTGGTTTCGGTGGTGGTGGAGGAGGACTGAGAACTTCTCTAATTTTTTTTAATTCTTCTAACATTTCATCTTCTTTTGACATAATATACACATTCCTTTAATCTATGTAATTTCTAATAAATTTAGATAAGTAGGGTTTACTCCTTAATTATTTAAATTTTATTTATATTTTTCATAAAGATATTTAAGATAATTAGGAATTGATCAGAAGATTAAAGGTAAGATTAAACAGATAAAATTGGTCTGAATCCTTTAGTAGAAATTTTATTGTTTTTCACTGAATACAGTTCTTTTTTGATTTCACTTTGGATTGTTTTTTTATCTTTAATTTTGGTTAATTTGACCAACCTAGCAGTTTTTTTATAATATCTAATTGCTTCAGTTTTTCGATTTAATATGACTAAAATTTTAGCAAGATTCCAAAAATACCAAAAATCGTCTCTATAAAGTTTAATAGCTCTGAGGAAACGATTATATGCAATAGTATAATTTTCTTTATAAAAAGCTTTGATTCCTAGATAAAAATAATCTGATGCCTTTTTTTCTAAAATTTTTGAAGAAAAAAAAATGATTTCAGGATATTCAATCTGGGTAGATTGATCTTCAAGTTTTTTTATTAACTTATTTTTACCCTCAGTTATATAAATCAAACTTCTTACAATGCCTCTAGCAAAAGATTCGATTGAAAAGAATGCGATTCTTTGGGTTCCAGGATAATCAGGTGCTTCTTTCAGCAAATTACATAAAACATTTGGAAAATCTATGCGAATTAAGAGATCTGCTACATAAGAAATACGCTTAATATCTGTTTTTAAAATTGGATAACTAGCATTTAGCACTTCTAATAATATTTTAACCAAGTAGGGCCATCTTATCAATGATTCGATGAACATGTCAAATAATATTTCTTTTTTTTTCTTTTTTTGAAATTCCAGTAATCTAATTTGACATAAAGATAAAAGATCTTCTTGTTCCTTAATTAAAAGAGAATTAGTAAAATCAACATGGTTATCAGATTGTAAAATTTTATGCATGATTGCTAAGATCTGGAAAATTTCAGCGTTTTCCCAACTTTCGGGTTTATAACATTCAAATCTTAAAATAGGAATTGTTTCAAGATTCGTATATTTTGAAGTTTTAATATTAGTAAATCCAGTATTTTCTAATAATTCAGTCAACAAATACTCAGGAAAACAGAATTTGTGTTGTAAACCTTTATCTGGTACACCATAAATCCATCCTAAAACCTCTTTTTTTTGTTCATTATTAGAATTTAAAAAAGCTTGACAAGCTCTTATCAGATCAGGGATTTCAATAATTAATTTTCCCTTCAACTGTAAAACGCGAAAAAATTCGTTTAAAGCATATATAGCTTCAAAAAATGATAAATGTTCAATGATCTGGATTGCCTTAACTTCTTCACATGAGTTGTCTTCGAAATCTAGATTAATCGCAGACATTAACTTATCTGCAACTAGTTCCTCATATAAATCTATATTAAAATATTCTGGATCAAATTTCTTTCCACAACCTACATTTAACTTCATTTTTTAAGAGGATTTACATTTCAATGCTTATTTAAAATCTTAATTAAATTATTTTTCTTCTTTTGAAATCCTTTCTTTTTACATTAGAGTAATAAGATCCCGTAGCATATGTACTTCTTTCAATATAAATACCTAACAATATTAGAACCACTATTACACAAATTGATAAAATAATTAAAATCCCGTATAAAAAAGGATGCTTAAATTCACCATATTGAGATAAACTTTTTAGTTCTTTCTTACTTAATCCTAATTCTATACCAATTTGGGATAAATATAAAGAACTTCTAAACAAATTTATTTTTTCATCTCCAAATTCAATAATTCACTTTACTTTAATGTAATATTTTAATTTTTTCTTAAAATCTTTAATCCTTATAGTCGAATACCTTATCCCACTTGGATACGTACTATTTGTGGGTGGAGTACTATTATGAATAGGCATGGTAAGAATATAAATTGTAGCAGCAATGATAATAAAAAGGATTACCAAAATAATAGAAGAAATGAATTGATTTTTGAAACTATGAGTCTCATCTCCAGAAGAAAAGGATCTGTTGATTTCTTTCTTGGTTAAACCTATTTCTCGACCAATTTCATATACCTTAAATAAATTTTTGAACATTTTCTAAATTTCACATTTCTCTCTATCGTAAATCTTACAATTTCTAATTATCTTAAGTTAATCCCTTTATTTCGTTTGAAATCCTTCTCGTTAACGGATGAATATAATGCTCCCGAGGGATATATCCTTCTGAAGGCTAGAATACCTAAAAAGAATATTAAAATTACAGTTGCAACAATTGATACAATCATTAAGATAATATATAAGACGGGGTGTTTGCTATTGCCAAATAGGGATAAGCTTTTTACTTCTTTCTTACTTAATCCCAAATCTTTACCAATTTTATATATTTGAAATAAATCTTTAAACAATTTTGAAACTTCACCTCTATTTATCTGATAATTAAATTATAATAAAAATTTCTAATTTTTGAATAGGTGGAATCTAATTTTCTCTTAATTGATAATTGCTCTACATTAAAAATATCTTTTTCAATAGCTCTTAGACAGTATTGATCCTTGAGAGCATAAGCAGTTCCTAAACATGTACCTCTGCATGATTTTACTAAATCACAATTTTTACACATACTCGGTAGTAGTTTCTTTTGGGCTCTTAAATTTTCCACTATTTCCTTTAAAGTCTTAGATCGTACATTTCCTATAATATATTTGTCGGGGAGAGTTAAGCATCCCTTGATATTTCCATTACTTTGTATTCCTAATACAGATAATCCGGCTTGACATCCAACCCATGGACTTAACCCTAAATTTGGTATGAATCTCGAGAAATGTCCAAGGCAATGGGCACCTATTAAAGGTAATCTTCTCGATGAGTATTTTTTTTGATTTATTGCTATAAATAACGCTAATGTATAAAATTCTTCTCTTGTTATAACTAAATCTTTAGGGAAACGACCAATGGGAACACATATTTGAATTTGCCAGGCAATATTTCTGCCAAGAAGTAAATTCTTAATTAGATTCAATTCCTTAAGGTTGATTTTATTAACACTTGTGATAACACTTGTAGGTATTTTTAAATCCTTTAGTAATTCAATTGCTTCGAGTGTTTTTTTAAATGATCCTTGAACTCCCCGAATATAATCATGAACTTTTGGAGTAGCTCCATCTAAACTTAAACTAACACAATCTGGCTTTACTTTTTTCAGATTTTGACTTTGTTGTTTTAAATTTAATCCATTGGTAACAATCGATAAATCCATTTTTTGTTTTTTTATTTCTCTAGCAATTTCATACCAATCTTTTCTAATTAAAGGTTCTCCGCCCATTAACGCAACCCCCTTATAACCACAATCATGTAATTCTTTTACTAAGTTTAAAGCCTCATTAGTACTCAACTCACTAAGACGACTTTCCCCCGCTTTTGAGCCACAATGAATACAATTGCTGTTACATCTTAACGTAATTTCCCAGACTGCACATATAGGCTTAATTCTTCGAGTTATTAGAGATGTAATATTGGGCATTTTTCTAAAAATGGATTCCTTTATCTAAATTTAAACTATATCAATATGATTAATAAAGTTTTTTGAATGAATTTCAATAAGTAATAAAATAGAAACATCTTAAAAAAAACTCATAAAATATTTAATTTTACAATTATTTTCTTTGACATGGATGCTACTTTTAATAAATTTAAAGGAGACGTAAAAACAGATACTGTTAAATATTTAGCAGATCCCCAATTAAAAAATATCGTTAATGTATCTATTGCACTTGGGCGTCCTTTACTTGTGAAAGGAGAGCCTGGAACAGGCAAAACTATGTTAGCTCACGCGATAGCATTGAGTTTAAGAAAAAATCTGATAATCTGGAACATTAAGAGTACAACTGAAGCTATAGATGGATGCTATATGTATGATACTGTCCAAAGATTGAATGATAGTAGATTTGGTTGTGAAGATCGTGATGTTAATAATATTCATGATTATATTACTTATGGGCCATTAGGGGAAGCATTTGATTCAAATGAACAGGTGGTTCTTCTTATAGATGAAATTGATAAAGCTGATATTGAATTTCCAAACGATCTACTTCAAGAATTGGATGTTATGGAGTTTTATATTAAAGAAACTAAAGAGTTTATAAAATCTAAAACCAGACCAATCGTTATTATAACTTCTAATAATGAAAAAGAGCTTCCTGATGCTTTCCTAAGAAGATGTGTATTCCATTGGATTGAGTTTCCTTCTAGAGAATTTATGGCCGATATTTGTAATCTTCATTATCCAAACTTAAAAGAAAATTTATTAGAACAATGTTTAAAGCATTTTTATGCTTTAAGAGCTATAACAAAGATGCGTAAATTACCTTCTACTTCTGAACTTCTTGATTGGATTGGAGTGCTATTGAAGAGTGGGATTACTATTGATGAATTGAAAAAAGGAGTTCCGTTTTTAGGTGTCCTTATAAAGAAAGAAAAGGACTTAGAAATTGCTATAGAAAAATTAAAATTCCCAACTTAAATTCTTACTTTGTCATAAATCTTTATACTGATTAAAAAGAAAGGCTATATTTTCATCTCTATTTCTCTTCATTGTTTTTTGAGGTTCTATAATCACCCCATTTACCATCTCGATCACTCCAAGCTTTTTTTAACCCTTCCTGATATAGTTGTTTCATAAATTCTTGTGACGATTTCTGATAACCACCGAGAGTATGAAGATTATATCCGGCTCTTATTTGCGTTCGGTATCCCATAATTTCCATTGCTTGCCACACTGATCTTTTATTTAAAATTTGTAAATCAGGAGGTATTTTTGAGACTTTCTCCGCCATCTCTAACGTTTTATCTTCTAATTCTTCTAAAGGAAAAGCTCTATTTGCAAAGCCTACTCTTACGGCTTCGATGCCACTTATTGATGATCCTGTTAACATAAATTCCATAGCTGCACGCAATCCCATAATATAAGTTGGATATTGAAGGTCTGGGGGCATCATACTCCTAACTGCGGGGTATCCAATTTGCGCGTCCTCAGCAACATAAACTAGATCACATGAAGAGGCTAGTTCAGACCCTCCCGCAAGACAATACCCATGAACTTGGGCAATAATAGGTTTAGCCATATCCGCCATCATACTCCATAAATGGTTTACTTGTCTTGGCCAATTTGCATAATACGAAGTTGTTGTCCAATATGGACGATTAACACGGTTATCTTCTCCGAGATCATAACCAGCAGAAAAACATACGCCTGCACCTCTTATAATTGTCACATGAATATCTTTATTCATATCTGCTTTCTGCAATGCATCAAAAATTTCCCCTCGAATTATATTACTTAAGGGATTTCGCTTTTCAGGACGATTTAGGGTAATTCGTTTTACTTTCGGCCTAGGATAATCTACTAAAATTTGTTGATATTGTTCTGTCATAATTCATATTCATAATTCATTCAATTTAAAAACTGAGAAAAAGGTGATATCTAATTTCATAAATGTGGAAGTGTTCAAAAAAAATAAAGTAGAAAAAAGGATATTTATTTATTTCAAGTAAGAAAATAAAAATAACTGAGAATTGAATTAAATTTCCATGTTTTTAGATTATTTTTTTTACCTTAAAGATGTGCTACCAGTTAGTATAACGGAATTTATGACTTTATTGGAAGCCCTCAATAAGGGTTTGATAAACAACATGGTAGAATTTTATTATATTTCTCGTTCGATTCTCTGTAAGAATGAGCATCATTTTGATATTTATGATATCGCATTCGCTAATTATTTTAAAGATGCTGGTTTAGAATTTCCAGAAGATCTTAAGCAAGAAATATGGGAATGGCTTCAAAAGGATGTAAAAACCCTCCGTTTACCTGGAGCTTTTAAAGAATTTTTTGGGAATATGACTTTAGAGGAAATGGAAGAACAATTTAAGAAGCTACTTCGAGAGCAAGATGGTGAACATAATTTTGGAAATAAATGGATTGGAACTCAAGGACAATCAAAATTCGGGCATTCAGGATTGAATATTGACGGATTTAGAATCGGTGGAGATACTGATATGCACAGTGCTTTAAGAATCGCTCAGAAAAGGATTTTTAAGGATTATAGGAAAGATTTAGTAATTGATACTCGACAGATCAAAATTGCTTTAAAACGACTCAAAAAATTAGATGAAATTGGTAAAAAAGATGAGTTAGATCTACCTAAAACAATTTATGAGACTGGACGGAATGGTGGTGATATTGAACTAATCTTTAATAAAAGGAAAAAGAATAATATTAAGATTTTGCTTTTGATGGATGTTGGGGGAACGATGGATATTTACATACATCAGGTAAATCTTCTATTCTCTGCAGCAAATAATATTTCACATTGGAAAGATTTTAAGTATTATTATTTCCATAATTGTATCTATAATTATTTGTATGATAATGCTGAGAGAACTATAGATCAAGCAATTGATTTCGAAGATTTTTTAAAAAAATATGATGACTCTTATCGTGTCATAATTGTGGGAGATCAAACAATGCATCGTAGCGAAATAGCAAATCCTCACGGTGCCCTTTATGATGATGTTACAAGTAAAAAACCTGGACTCTATTATATCAATGAGATTGCTAACCATTTCAAAAAAAATGTGATATGGTTGAATCCTGAGCCGGTGAAATATGATTGGATGTCATGGACCAAAATGAAAATTGCACAAATCATCCCTACTTTTGATTTAACTATTAAAGGTATTGAAAAAGCAATGAATTACTTGAGAACTGGGGGGAAAAATCAATTCACTACTGTTGATCTTCTTAAAGAGGTGCAATTGGCACTCTTCTAATCATCATAACAGATTTTTTGTCACTTCAAAATATTTAAATTTGTTTGATTACTAGAAAATAGCTTTATATAATATCAACAATAGCTAAAATGAATTCCAAATGATTAAGGTAAAAAGAAATAAATGATATTATCGACTAAAATAGATGATTATGAATACAAATATTCTACTCTTTCGATTGATTATTTAGAGGATCTACAAAAAGATTTTAATAAATTGAATAGTGCAAATAAACTCAGTTTCCATCCAACTTATAGAAAATACTTAAATAATAAAAAATTTAAGATTCCTGATAAATTACCTAAGGCAAAGTCATTAATAATATTAGCAATTTCAACAAGATTAGCCCAGGTTAATTTTCAATTAAATGGGAAGGAATATGAAATCATAATACCCCCAAATTATTATGACGATGGATTAGAATATGAAGATTTAGAAAATTTAGTTTTAAATGACATCATTGATGAACCAGATCATAAAGTCGAGTTTGCTCACGTACATTTAAAACTATTGGCTGTAAGAAGCGGTTTAGGAAAATATGGAAGGAATAACATTTGTTATATAGATGATTGGGGAAGTTGTATATCACTTTATGCCTACTTTACAGATTATGACTTTAAGGAAGATAATTGGAATGATCTTGTAATGATGGATTCATGCAAAAATTGTGAATCTTGTATAAACAATTGCCCTACAGGTGCAATTCCTACTGCAAAAGAAGAAGAGTTTGTTATTAATGCAGGGAAATGTATCTCTTTATATAATGAAATTCCAGGTGATATTCCCAGTTGGATAAATCCAAAAGCTCATAATGCATTAATTGGGTGCATGAAATGTCAATTTCAGTGTCCTGCTAATCAAAAAGCCTTCCATAATATTAGAAGACTAGAAACAATTTCAGAAGAAGAAACTAAATTGATTTTAAAGGGAAAAATTGATGATAATTTATTAAATTCATTATCTAAGAAACTTAAAATGTTTTATCCTTCCAATGGAAAACAGTTTTTTCCAGTTCTTCAAAGAAATTTAAACTTATTAATTTAAAAATTTTATTAATATAATTATGATATTTTGTCTATAATTTTATCATCAATCCTGTTACTCTTTCCCACCATTTGTTTTTAAAAAATATTATAGCAATACCAAACAGATCTAAATCCTCAATTTGACTATGATTACTTTTCAAAATTAAAATATCTTCATCGTTTTTAGACTTTATTTCTCTTTTTTGAAGGGAAAATTCAAATATAGCTTCTTCTTTAAACCAAATTGTTGAATCCAGAATAAAACCAACTTGATCTGTACCGTAAAAAATATCATTATGTGAATCAAGCATTAAGAGGGTGCGACCATTTTTGTTTTTAATAATATTCCCTTCCAAATAACCTATTAATTTTTTATTTTTATTAAAAAATTTTTTTTCCTCAACGTATCCTATTAACTTTTTCTTTTTATTTAAAATTTCAATCAAATAATTCACCTCCTAATCCTTCATATATTCATCAATAAATAATTTCAGGGATATAATTTTATTTCTTCTAGGTAGACTTTTAAAAACGGAATTAACTGACAAACTACTTCATAACTGAGATCAGAATCGTTAATTTTATTAAATCTATTGACTACCTCTTTTTCCGAAAAATTTTTTTTACCTTTTTCAAAAATCATCTGAAATTCTGCTAGTGCCCAACATAAAGCATCATAGGGATAATGTTTATCTGAAAGCTCATTTACAATAATTTTTATCTTGTGCAATAGCTTTTCGTCTATTTTAATACAAGTTCTAAAATCTTCTAGATAAGTATTAGGTTCATAAAAATTTATGCTCATGTTAACTTTTGACATTTTACCACCTCATATTTATTTTTAATTTAATTGAATTTCACTAGGGAATAAAAATGAAATGGTATTATTAACAATCTTTTTTAATTCGAATAAAATAGATATTTACTTAATTCCGAAGAATAGATCATCTTATCTTGTCTAGGTTTTCTTTAAGCTTCTCGATTTTTTTTTGATATTTCCATCGATTAATGGAATTTATGAAATCTTCTTTTATATTACCCGAAGCATATATTAATTCATTTTTTCGATTTTGATAATTTATATTCTTCTGACCATGATATCTGTTTTTAATATCCCTAATTTCATTATACAATCTTTATTATCAACTCTTTTTAATTTTTATTCAATATTCTATTATTATCTAACAACTCACGAAAATTCTCTTTTCCTTCTTAATTCCCGAATAAAATTCAAATATCAATTTTTTTATAATCAAATAATTTCTTCTTTCTCAATTAATATATAATATTTAAGATATATAAACCTATCGAATTCTATTCGATATATTAACTTATAGTCGAATGATGTTCGATGTAAGAATATATTATTATGAATATATATTCACAAATTATAAATATATCAATCCATTTAATATATTACGACTGAATATTTTTTAAGAACAAATAGTGTGAAATAAATGCGTAGAATAATTGGAATTCCTTCTGATGGAACTGAAATTTCAGATAATATATCCTCTCATTTTGGGCATTGTAGATATTTTATTGGTATTGAAATTGATAAAGAGAATAGTTATCAGAAAATTTTTACAATGACTAACCAGGGTCATAATGGATGCATGGAGCCCGTAATTAATATGAAAGAAAGAAATGTTACTGACATGATCTTAACAGGGATTGGTATGCGTCCTTTTATGGGTTTTCAACAAGTTCAGATTAAATTATACCAAGGTGTACAGGGAAGTATAGAAAATAACTTAAGAATGTTAATAAATGGCCAATTGAGACTAATGAATGATCCTAGCTGTGCAAATCACTCAGATCAAATTCACACTCATTAAAAATTATAAGAAGTGATGATAGAATATGCCAAGTTTTAAAGAAACATATGATGCCATTAAGGCAGATTGGAATGCTGGGGAGAAAAACTTCAATATAGAATGCGAAATGTTAGCTGAGGGAATGCAAGTTAAATGTACAATGGGAAATCCTGCAGGAGAGCCTTTTGAACTACTTATTGATGCTCCAGGAGGTTTAGATGGGACAAATAAAGGACCATCACCTTTATTAGTAATTCTCTCTTCTATTGGTGCTTGTATTATTGCCGTAACCAAATTCTGGGCAAAAATTATGGATATTAAAATAGAAGAATTAAAAGTTTTTTCACGTGGCCACATAAATTTAGGTGCCATTTTTGGAATTGATGATTCAAAACTAGCAGGTTACGACAAGCTTGAGCCTGTCATTAGAATCAAGGCTAATGCTTCAGATGAAAAAATCAATGAATTAATGGATAAAGTTTTTAACCATTGTCCAGTAATTACTAATTTCGGTGGAGCTTCCAAAATTACCCCAAAAGTGCAAATTCGAAACTAAACATTAATTAACTTTTAATATTTTTTTTCTTTATAAATTTATCTTACATTTGGTTTTACAAAGTCTAGTAGGCTGCATGAGGTATCAAATGGAAGAAAATGGGGAATGTCACCCGGATAATATGCTTCCTAATGGAGTTATTAAAAATGACTTGAAATACTAACTAACTTGATTAAGATTTACTTAAATTAATAAAAAATCTATGTTTAACTTATTTTTAGATTCAGAAAGAAGAATTATCCATGAGAATGATGGTGCTCATGGTTATCGTCTTGTTCAGTGTGAATTTTTTCCACACCATAACCTTTTCCACCACCTGGAGAACAAAGGCTCTCTCCTCCTTCTAATGTACCATCCAATATCCCGGCAATGACATCATCGACTTTTCCTGTAACTCCTATAATTATTTCAATACCATATTGACTAAAGAAATCCTGTGCTCTTC
The DNA here is from genome assembly GCA_048938895.1 of Promethearchaeota archaeon. Classification (GTDB taxonomy): domain Archaea; phylum Asgardarchaeota; class Lokiarchaeia; order Sigyniarchaeales; family SOKP01; genus Loki-b32. The sequence continues at coordinate 71,200 of JBHLLU010000014.1, read as the reverse complement.
GTCCCATACCTCCAGTTATCATGCATTCTGCACCCTGTTCACTTATAAATTTAGGTATACTCCCTACAGTGTGACCAGGATTTTGAAGCACTTTTTTCTCAATTAACTTATTATTATCGATAGTAATGAAAGTAAAATTTGGAGCTCGACCAAAATGTGCAGATACATTTTCTGAATCTGAACTAATTGCGATTTTCAATTTTTAACCACTCATAAATTTGTTATTGTTAATTATGAATAGGATTTTGTAGAATTTAAATTTAATGAATAATTATTCAATATTATGTATATTGAATAACAGCAATTTTGATAATCAAGATTAAAAGATTTATAATAGTTTTGAGTATATAATATATAGTTTTAAGTATATAATATCAAGATTCAATCAATATGATTATACTAAAATATTTGGTGATTTGATATAGGACGAAGAAGACATCGAAGATGGGTCAGTCAACCACCAAATAATATATATTTTTCAACCGAACCCCCTTCTAGTGAAGATTTAATTACTCTAACTGTTGCAGAATTTGAAGCTATGCGTCTTAAACATTATATTGGCTTGAATCAGAAAACAGCAGCGGAGAAAATGGGAATAAGTCAACCTACATTTTCTAGAATTCTTGAAAGTGCTCACCGAAAAAACACTTTAGCTCTTATTGAAGGAAAATTAATAAAAGTTTTTGGTGGTAACATTGATTACCGAATAAGTTTTGTTGGTTACGGATGTTTAGATTGTGGTCATGAATGGGAAGATAAAAACGCTTCAAAGGATAGAAAAGTAAATTGTATTAAATGTAATTCTGATAAAGTGTTTTATCTTGTTAAAGAGCATATATAGTCTCCCTTATTTTAGACTTAACTATTATTCCACAGTAAATTTTTTAATTGATTATAAATTCCTTTAATTGCATAACTAGCTAAAGAATCTGGAGCAAAATCTACAATAGGTTTAGCAAAAGACATTGCTTCTGGAATTTTTAAATCAAATGGAATTTTACCTAGTATTTCATATTTTGTATCTCTTATAAATTTCTTAAATTCCTCTTGAAATGGACTTTCTAAATTTGATTTGTTTATTACTAATCCAAATGGGATATTAAATTGTTTAATTACTTCAATAACTCTAATTAAATCATGCAATCCTGATGGTGTTGGTTCAGAAATTGCTATGACATAATCTAAATTTGAAACAGTCGCAATAACAGGACAACCAATTCCAGGAGGTCCATCTATAAAAATCAAGTTACTTTCTTTAAAATCATCAATATTTTTTAGGTATTCTTTTGCATCTGTCACTAATTTTCCAGAAGTAGTACTTCCTAATTGAGTTTTTCCATAGACTAACGTAAAATTCATATTACTACGATATGATACAATTTCACCACTCTTTACAGGATAAATTTCGAAGGCATGCATAGGACATAAAACTTTACAAGCTCCACAACCCTCACATTTTAAAAAATCAATATTTGGGATAGAATTATAACTATCCCAATTAAGAGCACTGAACTCACAGAAATGTTCATCAAAACATTGCTTACAATTAGTGCATAATTCTTCCAAAAATTTTGCTTTTTGTGTAGTAAAAGTATCAGTTTTATTAATACCAGATTCCTTTTTAGGTGGAAGAATTATAGCCAAGTTTGGTGCATCAACATCACAATCAAGTACCATGACATTTATCATTGAGTCCTTTTTTGCTAAGCTTGCCAATGAAGCAGTAAGAGATGTTTTTCCTACTCCCCCTTTTCCTGATAGAATTCCAACTGTTTTTTTTTCCATTTCTCAAATTTTTTTTCAATTATTCAATTTTTTTAGCCAAACCTTTAACTGATTATAAATTTTCTTAAAAGCAATGAATCCTGGTCCATTTTTATCATAACTTCCATTAGTATCCATGAGTGGCGTTCCTTGACAATAAGAATTCACGATGTCTTCATCCATCGGAATATCTCCTAAAATTTCTATGTTTTCTTCTTTAAGTTCTTTTAAAAACTGGTCTCTAAATCCTAATAATGACGATCGATTAACTATTACCTTATATTCTTTTTGTAATAATTTAATCAATTCTAATATTCTCTTTAAATCCAGTTTACCAAATTTCGTTGGTTCTGTAACAGGAATTACAAGGTCAGCACTATCAATTAAAAGTTCAACATCACAGTGTGCGCCTGGTGCAGTATCTAATACTATAACATCAAACTTATTCAAGTTCTGCTCTAAATTTTTGTCAAGGAGCGCTTCAACAATTCCAGCTGAGCGAGCTTCTGAGGGCTTTAATTCTCCAACTGAAAGTGATAACCCATTTATTTCAGTAGAATATATCCAGCCAAGTATTTTAAAGTCTTGTTCGATTGCTTTTTCTGGGCAAACTTTATAGCATAATTTGCAGCCAGAGCAAAGAGAAGACATTAAAATGGGAACAGAATTATCGATATATAATAAAGCATGTGGCTGACAATTCTGAGCACAGATCCCACATTTAGCACATTTATCCTCTTTGATTTTTGGCAAGAAAAAGGGAACTTCAAACTTATATTCAAGTTTTCCATTCAATAAAAGGTATGTGTTTGGATTTTCAACATCACCATCTAAAAGTAACACTTTATATCCATTATTTCTGAACATAACTGCTATATTAACAGCGCATAAAGTTTTACCTGTTCCTCCTTTACCTCCTGTGATACAAATTACTCTGGCTTTATCGTTATCCATATTCTCATACTTGCTTTATAATTAGTCTCCGACTTAATTAAGGGCGATTACCACCGCCCATACCGCGACCACCGCCCATACCGCGACCACCCATACCATAATGAGAAGCTACATTTGCCGTATTTAAGAGTTCTAATTTACCTTCTATATATAGGTCAATGACTTCTTTAATTGTCATCTTTTTATTCGGTGCATTCAAAATTTTAATATTCAATGCATTAAGCCCATTTGCTGCATTTGGACCTAAAAAGCCCACAATTGCAACATCGGTATTGTTATTGCCTACAATTTGCGTAGCTTCCACACCAGCCCCTCCCATTGTGTTAACAGCATGGTTTTGAACAGTTTTAACGGCTTTAATTTCATTTTTTTCTAATTCAACAAAAGTAAAGCTAGGGCACCTCCCAAAACGAGGACTCATCTCATCATTTAATCCACCTTCACTCATTGAAGGGATAGCTACAATTACCATATTATTTCAACCTTTTTTTTTTAATAAGTAAATAAAAACTTTTATAAATTATGAATAATTATTCACAATTATAAAAAACATTCGAGATTATTTAAATTTTTCCTATTTCTATTCGAAAAAGAGGTGGATGATTATAGAAGAAAAGGAAATACCAGATATTAATCTAAAAGAAACAATTCAGGAAGAAAGAAAGAAGCAACAAGATTTACTGATGAAAAACATAGAAAAGAACATGGAGAAAATTAAACATAAAATTGTAGTTATATCTGGTAAGGGCGGCGTTGGAAAAACTACGGTAGCCGTAAACCTTGCAATAAGTTTGGCTAGTGTTGGTTTAAGGGTCGGAATTTTAGACGTTGATATCACAGGACCAAATGTACTTAAAATGTTGGGAGTTTCTCCAGAGCTTAAACCAAGAGTTGATGCAGATGTGAAAAGATTTTATCCCATCAATGGTCCTTTAAATGTAAGGGTCATAAGCATGGCATCTCTCTTAGAAAATTCTGATGCACCAGTTATTTGGAGAGGGCCAATGAAGATGAGTGCGGTAAGACAGTTCTTGGGGGAAGCAATATGGGGTGAATTAGATTACTTAATCTGTGATCTACCTCCAGGTACTTCAGATGAAACATTAGATATTTTACAGTTAATCCCTGATGAAAATGTAATAGTTGTATCAACCCCTCAGGAAGTGGCACTAATGGATGCTCGAAAAACGATTAAGATGTCGCAAATTATGGAGAGAAATATTCTTGGTATCATTGAAAATATGTCTGGATTTAAATGTCCTCACTGTGGGAAGGATATTAATCTTTATCCTCCTGGAGGAGTTGAAAAAGCAGTAGAAGATTTTAATATACGATTATTAGGCAAAATACCATTTGAATTAGAAGTTGGTATTCAAGGCGACAAGGGATTACCATTTGTTATAAAAAATGCAGAAAATGCAAGTGCAACTGCCTTTAAAAAAATAGTAAACAAAATTCGTGAAATTTTAGAAAAGAAATAAATTAGACAGATAAAATCAAAATGACACCAGAAGATTTGGATAAATGGATTGAGCAAATTCAAAAAGAGATAGATGAAGAAACCATTGAGATGTATAATGAATACATTTTTAAATTAATAAAAAATCCAAAAAATTGGGGTAAACCAGATGACAATGAAATAAGTGTATGGCATGCTTATGAGGGATCCTGTGGGGATACAATGCAATTTTTTTTAAAAATTCAAAATGGTAAGATTTCAAAAGCAAATTTCATAACTGATGGATGTGGTGCTACAGTAGCAGCTGGAGCTCAAACTACGATAATGGTAGAAGGTAAGTCATTAGAATATGCAAAAAACTTAAAACCAATTGATATTGAAAATGCATTGGGGGGTTTACCGGATGATCATAAGCACTGTACTGAACTAGCAGTTAGAACTTTAACACGCGCAATCGAAAAATATAGTAATTATAAGATTTTCTAGTCAAGGAGACTATATTGCTAGGAATTGGCAATTAGATTTTCTAATGCATTAGAAATTTCAGGGTTTAAATGATGCTCAATTTCACACGATAGTTTTTCTATTAAAGCATCATTTTTTACCTTTAAGATGTTTGAGAAAAATTTTTTTAAAGAATTATAATTTTTGATGGTATTACGAGCAATCTGCTTTCCTTTCTTCGTTATTCTTATAGATTTTCTAGGTTTCCAATCAATATAATCATTTTCAGCCAGATTGTATAACATATTGGTCACGGAAGAAGGTTTAATCTTCAAAAAATTAGAAATTTCTGAATTAGATACCCATCCCCCTTTATTTTTTCTTGAGATCATAAAAATAGCTTTTAAATAATCTTCATAGCTTTCATGAATTTTTTCCATCTTGATATCAACTTTTAAGAAAATATAAAAAAAAGAAGTAAATTATTCTTCTTTTTCCAAATTAGTAATTTTTTTCGAGATTTCATCTATTGCGCTTTTAATACCGTTTAATTCGGCTTCAAGATAATCTTTTTCATTTTTTAGCATAGTTAATTGATTCTCTGGGCTTATTTGTGGGGGAACTACTGGAGTATATCGGCCATAAACGGGATATCTATAGTCCCATCCCCAACCTCTTCCATATCCAATTCCTCTTCCTCGATAACCTCCACGACCTCTACCCCAACCTCTTCCAAGCCCCATTCCTGGGCCTTTTGTATATCCTGGAGTGTCATAATCTGCGCAAAAGCCTAAACCTCTACCTGTCATTGGTCCTAAACCTCTCGGACCTGTTCTATCTCCACCGGGCATTCTTTTTCACCTTTGTTAATTTATCTCTAAATTATAATAATTAATAATCATATATAAGCTTTATGAATGATTATTCAGAATGCCAAAATATCATTATAAAAGAGGTTCTAGACAACTCTTTTTGTGAATGATTATTCACAATTCTCAATATAAAATATAAGCCTACACCCAAATTTAAGCTAAGTCTGAAAAAAGTACTAGATTATAATTGATCTTGAATTAAATCATTCTTTTTATAGTTTTAGATTTAAAATTGAAATAAACTATTATAAAGCTAATAAATGGGTTTAGAAAATTTTAATATAGTTAGGTACATCTAATAGTATTAAATATAATAATTCATTTTAAATAATAGATAGAGAATAAATATCTTTCCTTTACAATATCATGAAGCCAAAGATAAAACATACATTTCCTGACTATAATAAACCTCTCTCTCCAGTTAAAAGATTAATTGAATGCCCAACTGGAGAAGAAATCATAGTATTAAGAGTAGATGTAGGATATAATGCAAAAAGAAGACTTGCTTGTCTAGGAATTATTCCTGGAATCAAAATTGTAATGAAAAGGTCTGCTCCATTTAGAGGTCCTGTCGAGATAATTGTTAAAGGAACTTCATTAGTTATTGGAAGAGGTTTAGCATCTAAAATTATGGTAATACGAGAAAATTTAGAATCAAACCAAAATTTTTGAGAATATTATTCTATCTCAGGTAAGATTGCATTATTAGGACAAGTTCTAAAACATTTTAAACATTTGTAACATTCTGAAAGTTCTGTTTTCTTAAATTTAATCAATTCTTTTCCATTTATATCTTTTTGTAGTTCAAAAAGGTCTTGGAAGCAGAAACCTTTTTTCAAACATAGTTTACATATATTGCATTTAGTTGAATCAACTAAAAAACCCATTAATTTACCTTGCTCAATAGAAATGACTTCGATTGCCCCATGTTCACAGACATTTACACATTTTAAACATCCCTTACATTTTTCATAGTCTACATAACGCAATGAATCTTTAAAAAATATAGCTTTTTGGGGGCAACTATACATACAGCGTTCACATCTAGCGCACAAATTAGGATTTATACTAATTGGAAATAACTTTTCTTCTCTCATATCAAAAATCGGTTACTTTAATATAAATTATCAATAAATAAATTATACAATGCTTTGAAGTAAAATTTCCTTTAAAATAAGTTTACAAAATTATTTAAGCTTAAATTCCTAGTTTTGAAAAGCATTCTTTACAAAAAAAAATCCTTCGTAATTTTGTAGAGTTCCAAACCATATAACCTGATTTATGTTTTGTTTCGCATCCCCAACACATCTTTGACACTTTGGCATCGACAAAATAGTTATCATCTGTCTTGAATGTATCATCTTTAATTATTTCTTTATAACTTTTCAAATTATTCTACCTTTAATATAATATAATAATTATTATGAATTATTATTCATAATTTTATATAGAACTGTTTTTATTTAAATTTTTTGAATAAAGTTCAATTTTACTAAAAATGATTCGATTTGACAATATTATATCTTTATTATTCAATTAGTTAAAAAAGAGTAATTATATGAAGTATGTATATGGACCTGTTCCTAGCAGAAGATTAGGAAGTTCATTAGGAATTGATCCTATTCCTTCAAAAACCTGTAACTATCAATGTATTTATTGTCAATTAGGAAAAACTACTAATTTTACAAATAATAGAAAAAATTATTTTCCTAAAAATGAAATAATTAATGAAATGAAGGAGGCAATTAGACAGAATGGTGGAAAGTTTGATTATATAACATTTGTAGGAAGTGGGGAGCCTACTTTATATAAAGATTTAAAAGAATTAATAAAAAAAGCCAAGGTTTTATCAAATAAGCCTATCTGCGTAATTACTAATGGTAGCATATTGTATAATAAACAAGTTAGAAATGCACTACTACTTGCTGATGTTGTTTTACCTAGTTTAGATGCAGGTGATGAAAAATCTTTTATAAAAATTAACCGACCTCACCCCTCTATTAAATACAATTCTGTAATTCAAGGGCTTATAGACTTTAAAAGAATTTTTAGAGGTAAATTTTGGATTGAAATAATGCTTATGAAGGGAATCAACGATTCGAAAGAAGATCTATTAAAAATAAAGAAAAAAATTGATCTAATCATGCCTGAGAGAATTGACATCAATGTTCCTATAAGACCACCTTCGGAAGTTTGGGTGAAAATTCCAGATAAGAATGTTATTTCAGTTTTAAATGAGCTATTTAAAGATTATAATAATATTAATTTTCCAGAAACTGGAAAGTTTGGATTTTATTCATCTGATTTTGAAAAAGAGCTTTTATCAATAATTGAAAGACATCCAATGAGACAAACTCAAATTTTAGAAAGTTTCTCATCAAGAAAATTAAATGAAAACCAAATTTTAAAAAAATTAAAGCAACTCGAACAACAAAAAAAAATTGAGAAAGTGATCTATTTAAACAAAACGTATTGGAGACTTAGGATTTAGAGTATTATTAGATCATCTGATATAATAATTAATTCAATAGTTTTTAATATCATTTTAATTAATATATCTTAGAAAATATTTGATGTTATTTTAAAAGATAAAATGCCGGTTATTGCTTTACCCACAAATGGAGAAGGAGGATTGAATGATTCTATAAGTATACGATTTGGCAAGTGTAACAGTATTACGATAATTACTGTGGAAGAAAAAAGCATTATTGCTGTTAAAGTTATTCCTGTAAGTAGAAATAAAACATTTGGTAATCTTGGAATATACATTGCAAAATTAATCAAAGAAAATAATGTCTCTGAAGTTATGGTGAAATTCATAGGCTCAAAAGCGTATCATGCTTTATCATCAGAAAACATACGTATTTTTAAAGTGTTTAATAAAGATGTGGATATTAAAGAATGTATAGATATGTTCAATAATGGAGAAATCCCCTTGCTTGAGAATCCTAATTCTCATCTAATTAAAGAATAGATGAGTATATATAGCAGAAAACTGAATTTTATATGAAATAGGTATTTTTAATTTATCACTCTACCTAAATTTCCATTAGAGAGAAGTAGAAATCCTTTCCTCTTTAGAAACGAAATCTTTAAATATAAAGTTTTAATTACTTCTAATTATACATAATTAAATCTAATTAATTGTAATTAAATATTATATCATTATGACAATAAAATGGGAAATAGGAAAAGAAGCACAAGAATTAGATACAAAAACAATAAGAGAAAGAATGAAAATACAACGGTGTTCAATAAATAAAATTGTGATAGCAATTTCATTTTATTTATTAATTATGATAATGTTCTATTTCATCTTGTAAGATTATAGAATTATGGAATTAATATTATATATTATCTTACTAGCCTTTGTATTTGAATCAATGGATTCAATGGCAGGAATGGGTTTTGGTACTGCATTGGCTCCGTTATTATTTTTATTAGGTTATACTCCACTTCAAGTTGTTCCAACAATTTTAATTTCAGAAACAATAACAGGACTTATTGATACTATTTTTGATCATGAATTCAAGAATGTTCGTTATTCTTTCAATCCACTAAATGATGCGACAAAACTTGCATTAATAATGGCATTTTTTGGGTGTTTTGCGATATTCTTATCAATTCTCCTTGCATATTTTGCTATTGAATTCCCAAGTTTTATTATTAAAACCTATGTTGCGATACTTGTTATTTTTATGGGGATTTTTGGCTTTATTAGATTAAAATTAAAGGTTCAGAGAAACATTAAACTTAAAAGGGTGATTGGCTTTTCAGTTTTAGCGGGTTTTAATAAAGGTATTGGGGGAGGAGGATATGGACCCGTTATTACAATGGGACAAATATTATCAGGAATATATGAAAAAAGTGCTACTGCTATTGTATCGTTTGCAGAATCAATTGTTTCATTTGTAGGCATTTTGACCTTTTTTCTAATTAGTTATGCTGGGGTCGATTTGGATTTTATACTTCTTCCATCATTATTTACTGGTGGATTTTTTGCCTCCCTTTCTGCCCCTTATTTAGTAAGAGTTTTCCCAAATAAGATTTGGAAATTTTTTATACCTTTTTATGCATTAAGCATAGGAGTATTTTCTTTAATGCAAATTTTTGGTTTAATATTTTAAGGTTTCGCAAAAAAATTAGCTTTTATATGATTCAATGTATTTTTCATCATTTGATAAATAATCGTTAAAGATTAATCGTCCTTTCTGGTTAGTAACCTTTTCCGAATTGCAATTCCATTGATAATCTTTACATCTACCATGGCATACAACACCATGATGAATTGAAAATCCATCACACTCATGGAAAATTTTCCTCCCTAATGAATATTCTTCACCACAATTAGGACATTTTACTATAACAACCACCAAATTTTTCTGAATTAGGAACTTTACTAATATAAATTTATTATAGATTTATTTGCAGACCGAATAATATTCAGTAATTATCTTTTTAAAATATTCATATAATCTAAGTTATTCAATAACAATTATAGAATTCATAATATATAAATCAATCGAAAAGGATTCGGTATAATTAAGGATTCCCGTATAATCAATCATAGATTGGAAAATGTTATGAACCCCTTTCACTTCAAAAAATTGAATAAAGTTGAAATGAGTTTAAAAATGTATTAATCTTAACTCCTATTATTAATTAGGTATTAGGGAGTTGTACGATTTTAAACCAAAAATTTATTATCGAATTGATAATTCTTCTAAATTCGTTCATTTCTAATGGTTTAATTATATAACAATTAGCATGAAGATTATATGCCTTCCTTATATCTTCTTCAGCATCGGAAATTGTTAAAATTGCTACAGGGATTATTTTTAAATTATCATCTTCCTTTATTTCATTTAGAACCTCAAAACCACCTCTCTTTGGTAAGTTTAAATCTAAAAGTATTATATCTGGAGATGTGGCATTTGAAAACTTCCCTCTTTTTTTTAAAAAATCAATTGCTTCTACACCATCTCTTACTACATATAATTTTCTTACAATTTTGATTTCTTGAATTACTTCATTAATAAGACGAATATCTGCTGCATTATCCTCTACGAGTAAAAGAGTCGCTCCATTTAATTTGTATTTTGTTGTCATAAAAGATCATTACTCTTTAAACAAGCTATTTTTAGGTCTTTTTTTTGGAATTGTGAAAGAAAAAATAGAACCTTTACCAAATTCTGATTCTACCCAAATTTCTCCACTATATCTCTGAACAATCTTCTTACAGATTGGTAAACCAATTCCTGTACCAGGATATTCTTCTTTAGTGTGTAAACGATAAAAGATATTGAAGAGACGATCAAAATATTTTGATTCAATACCTATACCATTATCTCTAATTGAAAAAGTCCACTTGTCGATACTCTCCTCTACGCCTATATGAATTCTAGGTGGTTCTTTTCTTCGAAATTTTATAGAATTACTAATTAGATTTTGAAATAACTGCATAAATTGGGTTTTATCAACATTTAAAGTAGGCATGTCGTCATAAGATATTGTAGCATTGCTTTCTTTTATTGATTCTTGCAAATTAAACAGAGCATCTTTCAAAATATTTTCAAGGTTGCTCATTTCCAAAGGTCTGGCATGAGTGGTGATCCTTGAATAAGATAACAAATCTTTTATGAGAATATTCATATTTTTTGCTCCATCTGTGATAAATTGAATAAAATCTTTGCCATCCTCATCTAATTTATCCTTATATTTGTCTTCGAGAAGTTGGGAAAAACTTACAATTGCACGTAACGGTTCTTGTAAATCATGAGATGCTACATAAGCAAATTGCTGTAAATCTTCATTGGAACGTTTTAAATCTAACACTATTTCATTGTATTCAACTTCTTTTTTTGTTATTTGCTCAGATAGCAATGATACTACTGTACTGACAATTATTAATGAAGTACCTCTTAAGTAATTATTAATTGAATCGGGACTTAAAAAATCATTATACAAGAATAAGTGTAGTACTATTAATACTGCTGTCAGAAAACCAGGGATTATCAAACCTTTTCTTTTCCACCATAAACATGATAATATCGAAGGAAAATAAAAAAAATGAGCTACTAAGATCGTAGTTCCGAGAATTACTTCGAAGTAATATATTAAGAAACATGAAATTAAGATTAAAACAAATATTGTTAATATCCGCATTTTTTCTTCCTTAAATTTTAAAATCATTTTAAACTCTTCTCAAATTTTATCGTAAAGGGATTATTTTTTAATAAAGAACCAAACCTGAATTGTGTTATCATATACTTAAATATCATATATATAATATTTAATTTTTAAGAATGTCTTTCTTTACTATTTAATTTTTATCGAATAAACATAGTATATGTATTTAGTTGTACTAAACTGATATTGATAATCTAAAATTTCTATAAAAGATTAGTTCTTTCAACATAATGTTTAAAATATAATTATTGAAATTATGATAATCAATGATAAAACAATTATATATGAAAATGAATATTATTCAGTATAAAGAACATTTCTTAGAAAGAATAATTGAATAAGGTGAAAAAAATAGAAGATAAAAAAATTAATATAATATTAATTGAGGATAATTCTGCTGATATTCGTTTAATTGAAGAATTTCTAAATAAAACAGATAAGTTAAATTATAAATTAGATTCATTTTCTCGGCTTTCTGAAAGTTTAGATAGTATTAAAAATAATAATTATGATATTATTTTATTAGATTTAACTCTCCCTGATAGTGATAGAGAATCCACATTAGAGAAAGTTTTAAACTTCACTAAAGAAATTCCTATTATAATCTTAACAGGATTAGATGATAAAGATTTTGCTTTAGAATCTCTCCAAAAAGGTGCTCAAGACTATTTAATAAAGAATGAACTTAATAATATCAATCTGACACGTTCAATCTTGTATAGTATTGAGAGACATAAAACTGAAGGTGAAAAAGTAAAAAAAGTATTTCAAAAAGTCCAATTTGATGAAAAAGATAAGGAAATCCTTAATATATTACAAGAAAATTATAGAATATCTTACAAAGAATTAAGTGAAAAAGTAAATCTAGCAGCTAGTACAATTCATAACCGAGTGCAAAATATGTTGAAAAATGGAATCATACGTAAATTTGATACACTCATAGACCCATTTAAAGCAGGTTATGAATCCATTGCTATTCTTGGCCTTTCTGTTGATCCTTTAAAATTAGAGGAAGTTGCTCAAAAGTTAACAATTTTTGATGAAGTTCAACTAGTCGCTACTTCGACGGGTGATCATAATATGATATTACGAATTCTAGCAAAAAACGAAAAAGATCTTTGGAGGTTTATCAATGAAAAAATTAAGGTAATTGAAGGTATTCAATCTTCAATGGATGTATCAAGTTTTATTGATATTTTTAAAATGACTCATAAAATAAACTTTAAAATTTGAGGATTTTCCAGGCTAGTTTTTACTCCCTAACATCTGCTCGCATCATGCGAGCAAAACACTTTTAAATTAATTAATTAGATCTTATGGAAAAATCCCTCTATATTCGATTGCCTTTACTAACCTCGAAATCGCAATCATATACGCGGCAATACGTAGTGATACTCCCTTTTTTTCTGATAAACTATAAACATCGTCAAAAGTCTGAACTAAAATTTTTTTCAATTCTTGATTTATCCTACTTATATCCCAAAAATAACTATGAATATCCTGAATATATTCAAAATATGAGACACAAACTCCTCCCGAATTAGCAAGAATATCTGGAACAACAATTATTCCTCTTTCATTCAAGATTTCATCAGCTTCTGGAGTAGTTGGGCCATTAGCACCCTCTAAAATAATATTACATACTAGATTTTCAGCATTTAAGGATGTGATTTGATTTTCTGTTGCTGCAGGGATTAATATATCACACTCAATTTCAAGAAGCTGTGAATTTGAAATGAATTTGTATTTCTTTTTTTTAAAATCTTTTAAAAATTTCTTTTTATCTCTCCATTCTAAAATTTCTTTTATATCTAAGCCTTTTTCGTCATAAAAACCCCCTGTAATGTCTGAAATTGCAATTATTTTAACATCTTTCTCAAATAATATTTCAGCAATAGTGCCCCCAACGTTACCAGTCCCCTGTATAACAACTTTTGATGATTTTAAATCAAAATTGAGCTTTTTACATAATGCATCAAGAATAAAAAATAAACCCCAACCTGTTGCTGATTCTCTTCCAACTGAACCCCCTATTTCAATTGGTTTTCCTGTGACCACTCCCGGGATCGCTCTACCTTTATTCATTGAATATGTGTCCATAATCCAAGCCATTATTTGGGCATTAGTGTTCATATCTGGGGCAGGAATATCTATATCGGGACCAATAAAATTTATAATTTCAGAAGTATATCTCCTAGTTAATCGTTCTAATTCACCTCTTGATAATTCCTGAGGATCAATACATATTCCTCCCTTTGCACCTCCAAGAGGTAAGTTTAACAAGCTACATTTCCATGTCATCCAAGTAGCTAAGGCTTTTATTTCGTTTAAATTAACATTTGGGTCAAATCTTATACCTCCTTTTCCTGGACCTCGAACAGTTGAGTGATGAACTCTGTAACCTTCGAATATTTTGAGGTTTCCATCGTCCATCATAATAGGGATTGATACAATTAAACAGCGTTCCACTTTTTTAAGATATTCTCTTATGTTATCATTTAAATGCATCTTTTCAGAAACAATATCAATCTGTGTTTTTGCCATTTCGAAGGGATTCACTTTTTTTGATATATGTTTCTTTACGAGTCCAGAATCTTCAATATCATTAATAGAAACGTAAACTTTTTTATAAATCAAACACACCTTCCTTATTTTTATATAAATAAAGTCTTTCGAATACTGTTCATTTGATATAAATACAATCTTATGGGATATAGAATCTGTTCCTATTTTATATATGTTATTTACAATTTATAAATCTATTGAACATTATTCCATTTTTAATTAAAATAGCGAAAGCTATCCATAGAAATGACATTTAAAAGAATCATCTTCAACAAACTAAATAGGGGTGCTTAATAACATTTTAAAATTTAACAGCAGTAAATAGAGTAGGATTAAAATTAGTAATAGATTAAAATACATTTATAATTCAAAAAAATATAATATAGCTCAAGTTGCTAATTTTTGCTACAATTTGTTAAAGAGATCCAGAGATTATTATAATTTCTGTTTCAGCAAGTTAGATTTACTGTATCTTCTTTTTCATAATCATATTTCATAGAGGAAAAATGATTTTTCAATATGGTTTTTAAAAATTGTTTAATATTTTCTTTCAAAAGATCTCCTTCTTTGATAAATCTTTCATTTCGTGGGATCTTAACTAAATCTTCTTTTATAGTTTCTGATTTAATGATTTTAGGAAAATAATCTCTAAAATCTTTTTTAATTGGATCTAAGATCATTTTTGAAAAAAATTTCTTGTGATAATTTAATTCTTTAGGAAATACCATAATAATAGCAATCATATTGAAAGGTGATGCTTTTCTTTCTAAATCTCTCTTTTTCATATCCAAAAAAATCTGAAATTTTTTAGCAGAATAAATATTCCCCTTATAAATTAGATGTATGTTTTCACTGCATCTTTCTCCTGCTGAATCTAGAAACCAAATTGGGTGAAAATTGATTGGTCGCATTAATCGTTCAGAATTTTTAATATATTCATCTGGAAAAATTAAAAGAGGAATAATACCTCTGCTTTCATCACAATACATTATAAAAATTTGGATCGAATGATAAAAAATAATGGTTGATCTGACCTCTTTTTTAAAATGTTGGTTTTGGTAGCATTATATAAGAATTATTCGTTTCAATAACTATATGTTTATTTTCTATATATAAACTTTTCTATATCGTTCATCCATATGTTTGTATTAATATAATCATTATTGCGAATTTAGAAATTAATTTATCATTTTCAACAAAACATTTTATGAAATTATACCAAGGTTGATAAATTCTGAACCAGAATGCACCCTTAATGGGGTGTAAATAATTATTGTGCTATGCATTAAACTCTTGATTAATTGAGGGCGTTTTGATGGTTAAAAAATCAATTTATCAGAATTGATAATAAAAATGAAAAAAATAAAACGAAATTAGGTTGAAATTTTTATTTCATGCCCAAATAATATTTTATTTGCTTGTTCAAATGCATGATTATAATCAAAAACTTTTTTTCCTTTAGTGATTGATGCTTCTTTAAGTATATTTGCTTCAATATTAGATTTTAAACGTCCTAAAGCTAATGCACCAATTCCGAATAAACTTGGATATATCTCTTTATAATCATCTTTTGGTTTTAAACCTTCAATTCCGTAAGGAGGGACTAGATTAATATCGATTAAAATTTTATTTTGGACTTTAAGTAGTAATTCTTTTGATAAGATTTGTACACCCGCAGCAGCTAGAGTCCAAATAATATCTGCATCTAATATTATTTCCAATTTCTTTTCATCATCTGGTGCAAAAACACCAATAATTTCATTACTTTTTGCTCCAACTTCTTTCATTAATTCTTTTGCTAGGTTTTTAATGAAATTTTCACTTGATTTTTCCCATGTTTCAACTAAATAAGTTTTACATTGTAATTTTGCAGCTAATATTGCTGCAATTCTTCCAACTGGACCAGCTCCAAAGATAACTACTTTTTTCCCTTTTATATCGTACAAATTATTTTTCTCTATGATTTCTATAGTTTTTGCAACTATAGAAGAAGCAGTAGTATGAGATCCACGTGGATCAATTATTACAGGGCATTCAAAAGGAGGTACTAGCGATTCCATTACTTTTTTAGCAATTTTCTCTCCTTCTTTAACATTTGAACCACCTATAAAAAATGTCGTGGGAGCTTTTGGCTTTCTAGAAAAAATTGCATCTTGGACAAGTTTTGGAACTTGATCAGCAGTCATCTTACTAATAGGAATGACTACATCAAATCCTGCATCATATGCCATATTTATATCGAAAGGAGACGCATTATCATCTGTGTCAAAGAAATAACATATTTTTTCTAGTGACTCCTTCTTTTTTACTTTAATTGGAGTCAATTCGAGTAAAGATTTCTTAATTATATTCTCAACTGACTCAGAACCAGGATTATTTATAACCTTAACAAATCGTTTAACTTTAATTTCTTCAATTTCAATAGCTAATTCTTCTGCTAATTGAGTTATACCATTGAAATGTTTAGAGTCGCAGATAAAGAATGCTGTCAGCTTTTTATCTACCAATTTTTTTGCAATTTTAAGAATACCCATCATCATCCAAGCTTCTCGAACTTTATATCTTATTTCATCTTCTTGTGTGTCATATTCTTGTTGTAGATATTCTTTCCATAGAACTTGCCGTAGAAACATATAATCGTCTTTACTTTTTTCAATCTTCTGCGAATCCTTGATTGATTTTGTCAATTGTTTTATAAAATTTCTTAGGTCTTCTAAATTTGAAGAAAGATAATATTCTGCGTTTTCTGAAATATCAACCATTTTGTATGGAATCCCGTGTTCTTGAAATAATATTTCAATAGGATCTTCATGAGATATTGTATCCTCCCAACGACTCCCCTTCTCCTCTACTGCGAAATTTGGTTTATAATTTTCTATAAGTTCTTCAAGTAGATTAAGATACTCCCTCGAAATTAGATTTAGATTCCAAACTAAATCATGCTTTTTCTGTGCCGTTGTTTCAAACCACCAATCTATCGGAAATTCACTTTCTATCAACACTAATTTTAAACTTTTTTTCTTTAATGGTTTTAATTCTAATACTTCCATTGTTCTAATTCCACCTCTTTTATTATTAAATTTAAATTAATAATTTCCTTTTTTTGATCACATTCTTTAATATTTATGTTTAAATCTTTTAAAAGCTTCATCGTCTCATTAAATATGTTATCCTGAGCAAAATGGACAAATGCGATTTCAGTATCATTTCTAAGTCTTATTATATCTAAAATTTTTTTCACAATCCATTTTGGTCTTAACTTTAACTGTAAAAATACTTTCTTTTCATCGATCTCTGCCTTGAGGAAATCAATCCAAGATTTTAAATTCAGACCTTTTATTGATTGTTTATTACTCATACTAAGAAATTCTTTAATTAATTCATTAACTTGTTCCTCTTTTTCTACTATTTCTGCTATAAGATAACCCATTACATATTCAGGGATATCTACAGGATAAAAAGGAATCTTATACTGTTCCAACACTTTTGCTAATGAGGACTTAGTAAAAGTTCTAAGATTCTCATTTTCTAAATCAATTGTGGCAAATTTAATATTCTGATGAGTTAAAAACTCATTTATATTTAAATTATTATTAAGTTTTGATTTTATTTCAGACAAATTCACCAAATAAGCTTTAATTTCTTTATTCCTAACAGGTTTAATTTCTAGAACTTCCATCTTAATTCTCACCTCATAATAAATAAATCTAACTATTCCAAATAAATAATTAAAAGCTCAAAATTTAAAGAATCTGATAACAAAAATTTTATTGTATTTGACAAAATTTATTGTCAATTTATCACTTTAGTGAATTTTTTTTAAATGAGAGTATCAAGTTTAAAATCGGATTTATATCAAATGAATAGATATAAAATGAAAAAGAAATTTGTCAATTTTTTTACAAAAATAAAAATTAAATATACTAATCAAATTCTATTAAATTAAATCTCTTTAATAAGTCTATTTTTGACTTAGGTAGAATATAATTTTATAATTAAAACTTTAGATTTAGAAAAAATTATCAATAAATCAAAATTCTAAAATTAAATAAATTTATTCAAAATTAATATACCGAAAACCCTGGCTATGGGTTAGTTCCCTTTCAACTAAGATTTTATGAAAGGATCATTCTTTTTCGGTTTAAGCTTTATGAGGAGTTAATTCTTCAATCTGTTTCACAATAAATTCAACCGATTCAATAGATTCCTGCTTATATTTAATTTCAATACTAGAAATTCCTTTTATTTCTTCAACAAACTGTTTATCTCTATAATATTTAAGATCAATTGCTCGAGCTGGACATGAGGAAACACAAACACCGCATCCTTTACACTTTAAATCATCTACTTCTGCAATACCCTCTCCATTAACTGTCATTGCCCTATTAATACAGAGCTTTTCACATCTATGACAGCCCATACATAAAGTCTCGTCTATTTCTGCTATAATTAATTCTTGAATTATACTATCCTTCGAAAGTAATGTTGACGCCTTACTTGCCGCAGCTAATGCTGTGGATACAGAATAAGGTATATTTTTAGGTCCTGCAGCACATCCACAAATATAAATACCTAAATTATTTGTTTCTTGAGGTTTTAAGCATCCATGTATCTCACTCAAAAAACCATTAGAATCTTTGTTTAATCCTAAGAGATTAATAATTGTTGCTGTACTTTTAGAAGGAATCATACCTGTTGATAATACAACTAAATCTGCATCCATAGTAATGAATTCATCTGTTAAAGTTGAAGAAGCTCGAACTTTTAGCTTCTTTGTTGTTGGATCCTCTCTAATCTCTCCTACTTTTCCCCTAACCATTACTATTCCTGCTTCTCTTGCTCTCCTATAATATTCTTCATTTCCTTTATCCCACGCTCTAATATCTATGTAAAAAATAACGATATCTATATCAGGATATTCTTGCTTTATCAACTGAGCATTTTTAAGAGCAACAGTGCAGCAAACAACAGAACAATAGGGATTTCCTTTAATGGTTCTCGAGCCAACACATTGAATCATAGCTACTGTTTTTGGGATTTTTCCATCAGAAATCCTACAAAGGTGACCATTGGTTGGTCCAATTGGACTAAGAATCCGTTCTAGCTCTATTTGTGTTATTACATTTGGATAAATGCCATAATTATAATCGTTAAACTTCATAATCGGATATTCATCCCATCCAGTAGCGATAATTATTGCTCCAACATTTAAATTTATAAACTCTGGTTCTTGATCAAATTCGATAGCTTCTGCTGGGCAGTCTCTTTGACAAGTCTTACATTCGATACAGACATCCCTATCAATTAAAGCAATTTTAGGAACTGCTTGTGGAAATGGTATGTAAATTGCACCTCTTTCACCAATATTTCTATTAAATTCATTCGGGACTTTTACTGGGCATTTCATTGTACATAATCCACAACCAGTACATTTTCTTTCATCAACATAACGGGGATTCTTTTGTATTTTAACATAATAATTCCCAGGGATGCCATCAAATTCGATAATCTCACTATAAGTAAATAATTCTATATTTGGATGTTTTGATGTACTTACCATAATGGGTGCGAGTACTCATATTCCACAATCATCAGTGGGGTAAATTCGGTCTAATTGTGCCATTTTACCACCAATTGTGGCTTCTTTTTCAATTAAATAAACACGAATTCCTTGATTTGCTAAATCTAAAGCGGCATTCATCCCAGCAATTCCAGCACCAATAACTAAAACAGATTTTTCAACAGAAATTTTTTTATGAGGAATAATCTCTAATTCCCGAGCACGACTAATTCCTGCTTGTATTAATCTTATAGCTTTTTGAGTAGCATTTTTTTTATCATCTGAGTGAATAAATGAGCACTGTTCACGCAGGTTAACCATTTGAAAATAATATGGACTCAACCCGGCTTCAATTAATATTGCTCGATAAGTGGATTCATGAATTTTTGGAGTACAAGCTGCTACAACTACCCGGTTCAAATCTAAATCTAGAATGTCATTCTTGATTATGGCTTGTCCAGGAGAACTGCAAGTAAAATCATTTACTCTAGCAATTATGACACCAGCGAGTAATTCAACATAATTTCTAACCATATCACAATCAATAGTAGCACCAATATTTACTCCTCATCTACAGATATATACTCCTATCCTAACATTGGTCTGCATTTCAGACAATTAATCCACCTATTAGAAATATCACCTATTATTTTTCCTGATAAATCTTTCAAATTTGAAAAATCAAAAAAATTACTTTTTAATGTAAATTCCGATTAAATAATGAGGTGAGAGAAATTTAAAAAATCTGATAAGAAAAATATTCATTATTTTGACAAATCTTTTTATCAATTTGATATTCAATGGACTAATTAAATCTATCCGAATTTAAAATCAATATCTATTTTATCATTTTCCCCAACATTCATTGATATTTATTGCATATTGAATATACAGAAAGGGATACATTTATATATATTGACAATAATATTTATCATAGAGATCATAATATTTGCTAAAATAGTCATTATCATTTTTGATATCACCAATCAATATGGTGAATTCTGATAATGGAAACTTGAGTAGATTTAATATTTGAAAATGAAGTAAAAAAGGAGGGAATTTTAGATTGGATATATATTCAATATTATCTCATCCATTTAGAAGAAGGATATTACTGCTTCTAGAAAATGAGGGTTATATTCCCTATACAGATTTAATGGAAAGACTTGGCTTAGAAACAACGGGGCAGTTAAACTTCCACCTTAAAAAAATTGGATCTCTTATAGATAAAGACAAAAAATCATATTTTCTTACAGAAGAAGGAAAACGGGTTCTTAAAATTTTAAATATTAATAAAAGGATTTTATCGGGAGAAGATATAGATGAGTATTTAGATTTAAAAGGAAGTGAAATAAGTCGAGTTGGGGTTATTATTTGTAACTGTAATACAGAAATTTCAAATATTATTAATGTAAATGCGCTTGAAAACTATATAAATAAGCTAAAATTTGTTGTTTCAGTTAAAATCTTTGAAAATCTATGTCAACAAAAAAATTTTATTAAGATTGCTAAATGGGTTAAAGATAATTTCTTAAACAAAATTGTCATTGCTGCATGTTCACCAAAAACGCATCAACATATTTTCGAACGCATTTTTGAAGGAGTTATTGAACGGGTGAACATTGAAATAGCAAATATTCGAGAACAATGTTGTTGGGTTCATCAATCTAAATTGGATAAATTAGATCGTACACTAATTTTAGAAAAAGCAAAATTATTAATTGAAGCTGCCGTAGAGCGTGTTATTCTTCAGAAGAATGTAAAAATTAAGAGGGTTGAAGTACAAAAGAGTTGTGCAATTATAGGTGGTGGAATTGCTGGTATGACGCTTGCACTAAATTTAGCTCGAGCAGGAATTAATGTATATCTTATTGAAAAATCCCCAACTTTGGGTGGAAAAGTAGCGAGGTGGGATCGAATCTATAAAATCGGTGATTGTTCTATTTGTTTTATCTCTGAATTGATTGCTGAACTAGTTAAAGAAAAAAATATACAAATTTATACTAATACTGAAATTGAGAATGTATCAGGAGAAGTCGGTGATTTTACAATTGATTTAATCAAAAAACCTCGTTATGTTGATGTAAAAAAATGTACTGGTTGTAAACAATGTATAGACGTATGTAGTATAGAAAAATCCAATCAATATGAATTTGGTATAACTAATAGAAAAATAATTTATATCCCATTTATTCATTCGTATCCTTATGTTCCTTTAATTGATGTAGAAGATATAGAAAATTGTCTTAATTGCAGAATCTGTGAACGTGCTTGCATAAATAAAGCAATTAATCTTGATCAAAAACAAGAAAAAATTAGGATCAAAGTTGGAGTAAAAGTTATTGCTATCGGTGCTGATTTATACTCAGATTTGGAGCAATACCATTATAATCCACAAAATGATATAATTACATCCCCTGAATTTGAAAGAATGCTTTCTTCGGATGGCTTTACAAATGGGGAAATAATAAAAATTTCTGATAAAACACTAGCAAAAAAAATTTCAATTGTTCAATGTGTCGGTAAATCTAATCATCAACATAAACTTCATGATATTCTTGCTTTAAAATATTTAAGTTGTATAAATGTAAAAAATCCTGAATGTATCATAAATGTTTTCTATGATTTAAATAAAATCAAGGAAAACAATGACTTTATACTCAGATCTAGCGATTCCAGGTTTCATTATGTCAATAAAATAGAAGTTGTCGAAAGAGATAATAAAAAGTTTGTTGTTGCTGACTCAATAGAATATCCAAGTGATTTGATAATATTGAATCTTACAATTATTCCAAATAGAGATTTAAAAGCATTAAGAAAAACTATGGACTTTACGTTGGATGATTATGGCTTCATGAGCGAAGAAACCTTAGCTTCAGGCATATATGGAGTTGGAACCATTTTTGGACCTTTAGATTATAATTCCACTATTTCTACAGCAAATACTGTTGCGATAAAAGTGATATCATTACTCTCACAGGATTACTTGATAGCAGAATTTAGTGGGATAGAAATAAATGAGGAAAAATGTGGATTATGTGGCTTATGTTCTAAAACTTGTCCATATAATGCAATAACAATTGAATCTGATAAAATTAGCATTGATAAATTCAAATGTAAAGGATGCGGAACATGTGTAAGTGTTTGTCCTACAAATGCAATTGATCTAAATATTGACACTTCAGAGAAGTTTCTTAAGACAATTGATGTGCTTTCAAAGTATAAAAAAAGTCCAAAAATTATCGCTTTTTGTTGTGGTTCTTGTGGATATGCGGCAGCTGATGATGCTGGTCTCAAAAAAATTTCATATAATCCAAATATTTTCATCGTTAGAGTTCCCTGTACAGGTCGAGTTGATATTAATTTTATAATTAAATCATTTGAACGTGGATTTGATGGAGTAATGGTTATTGGATGCAACAAGAATGCTTGTAGATACATTGATGGAGTAGAAAGAATTAATAATAAAATCAAATTATTAAAAAAAATTTTAGGCCCAAAATACAGTAATCGCGTAATTCTTGAACATATGAATGCCGTTGAGGGCAGTAAATTTACTGAAATTGTTAATAAATTCTATAATCATTTAGTGGAGGAAATCAAATTTGAAGCCTAAATTTATAATAATTTCTTTATCATCGTGTAGTGGTTGCATCTCAGCATTAATCTCATTAGATATTTTCCCTCAATTTCTTGAAAGAACTAAAATTATTTTTTTTCCATTTATCTTAGATATGGAAAAGATTGAAGATTGCGATATTGCAATAGTAGAAGGTTGTATATCTGAAGAATTCGAGATTAGTCTCCTAAAAGAAGTTAGAAAACATTCAAAAAGAGTATTTGCCCTCGGTACGTGTGCTGCTTTTGGAGGAATTTTAAGTCTTTCGAATTCAAGAAATATAGAACCAATCTCAAACTATATTGAAGTTGATGGAATTATTCCTGGTTGTCCTCCTCCCCAAAAATTATTTGGTAATATCTTGATTAGGTTAATAGAAAATAAAGATACAAATCTTTCTGAAAAAATCTTATGTTCTAGTTGTCCATTAAGGGAAAATATGGAGAAAAATTTAAACACCCCTATAATCAAAATAAATCCTAATCCTGATGAAATTTTTGTTGGTGAAGAAAATTCAGAATGTTTTTTGAAAAGAGGAATTCTATGTTTGGGGCCGATAACTCGAGAAGGGTGCGAGAGTAAATGTATAAAATTAGGACTCCCATGTGAAGGTTGTATGGGTCCTGTTTCAAAAGAATTTACTTCAAATGCCATTAATTTTTTAAGTTTAGTTAATCTTTCTAATGACTTGAAAAATTATGAAGGTATATTTTATCGTTTTTCAAAACCAAAATTAAGAAGGTGATGGTGTTGTTAAAGACAATAGATGTTTGTACTCGTGTTGAAGGTCATGGAACTGTAAAATTTTTAATCCAGAACGATGAAATCTCAATTGTTAATTTCGAAATGGGAACAAATCGAGGATTTGAAAGTTTTTTAATTGGAAAAAAAATAAATGATGTCCCTAAAATTGTTTCTCGGATATGTGGTTTATGTTATGCATCTCAAACGATTGCTAGCTGTAAAGCAATAGAAAATTTGTTTGAAATCACTATACCTAAACAATCAATTCTTTTAAGGTATTTGTTATTATTTGGAGAATTAATAAAATCACACACTATGCATTTCTTCTTCCAAGCTTTACCAGATCTTTTTCAAATTTTTGAACTTAGTCAAAACTTATTGACTCCATACGATTTGATCAAATATGACCCTCAATTAACAACAAATATATACGAATTAATTAAAATAGGTAACGAGATCGAAAAAATTTTTGGTGGAAGATCTGTTCATTTGATTACTCCAATTCCAGGAGGAATTATTTATTTACCTTCGCGTAAAAATATTTCTCTAGCGCGAAAATATTTTCAAAAAGCGATAAATATTTTGGAATGGATAATTGAGAAATTTATTGATATATTTTCGAATCTTATCCCTCCCAAAGAATATGATTTCCCAGAAGTAATGTATTTAGGTTTAAATAACTTTGATAATTTCGATCGATATACAGGGATCTTAAAAATTAAAGAAAGTGAAAGAAACTCCATCGAATTTACAGAAAAAAATTATCCTTTATATTTTGAGAAGGATATCAATTTAAGAGGAATTGATTTCCATTTTGATAAAAGTAAAAAATTTTTAGTTGGACCGATATCTCGATACAAAATTACCGAAAATTATGCAGTTAATAGTATTAATACTTATCTTGAACATTTTGATAAATCTTGGCAAAAAGGGGTTTTGTTTGCTACCTTTCTTAAGTTATTAGAAATGTATACTGAGTCTCAGGCAGGATTGAAGGTTTTAGAAGAATCCGTGCTAAATAGGAGAATACTATTCCCAAAACTTACATCTTTGAAAAATTCAGAGGGTTTAGGCGTTATTGAAGCACCAAGAGGTATGTTACTACATCATTATTACGTAGATGATAATAATTTGATCAAAAAAGCAAAAATATTCATCCCTACTGAAATTAACATTCCCCTCA
This sequence comes from Promethearchaeota archaeon, assembly GCA_048938895.1. Classification (GTDB taxonomy): domain Archaea; phylum Asgardarchaeota; class Lokiarchaeia; order Sigyniarchaeales; family SOKP01; genus Loki-b32. Next base: position 45,847 of record JBHLLU010000014.1, on the reverse strand, counting down.
TTAATGATATGATAACAAAATATGCTCAAGATCTCTATAATAAAACTGGCGATATTAATTTAGTTAAAAAAAGAATTCAGATAATTATTAGAGCATTTGACCCTTGCATATCCTGTGCTACCCATTAATTTATATAAAGTACTGGAGCTTTTAATTAGAATTTTATAGATATATTGGTTAGTTTCATTTATTTAATATTCATATATTAAAAATAAAAATATCAGATAGTATTATAAAAAAGAGGCTATATTTTGCATTTTGATCATCTATTCTACTTTTTTAGAAAATAAAATCACTTAAATACTTAAAAATCATCAATATCAATAATAGAATAATAATAATTCCTGCATTAAATATTCAGATCTCCACAGAAAGAGTTAAGATTTTTATATTATGATTACTATTCTTGTCATAGTAATTAATAATTTTAAAAATTAATTTAAAAATATTCAAAATCT
>JBHLLU010000014.1:0-45289 GCA_048938895.1 Promethearchaeota archaeon | reverse complement strand
AAAATTAAGGATACTAAAAATGGGGAGAGATGTTCTAACTGTGGTTCAACTTTGGAATTTGGTGATTATATATATAGACGTAAATCCACCATTAGTGGGTACCTATGTTCAAATTGTGGGTTCTTTGTTTTTTATGACAATAAATAACTGATATTTCAATTGAGATTATGAAGTCTATAGATATCTCAAATAAGTCTACTTCAGGAGATATAATCGAAATTGTAAGCAGCATGGCTAATTATTGCTACAACTGCAATCGCTGTGTTAATGTGTGCCCCTTATCTCATTTGGGTATCTTCTTTCCCCAAAATTTTGTATCAGATCTAATTTTCTCACCATTAGATAATGTTTTAAAAAAGTATAATATTTGGAATTGCCTTACTTGTGGTCAATGTACAATTTATTGCCCAATGACTCAAGAGAACAATGGTGTAAGAATTCCTGATTTAATTTTAGAATTACGGAAGGCATCTTTTCATGATTTTATCGAACATACCAAAATGACTCAATGCGAAACTCACGATGGTATGTTTGAGTTAATTCCAAAACTACAAGCAGATATATCCATTCATCCAAATAAACTAAGTTTTCTAAAAGATGCTCAAATTAAAATAAGTGAATCAGGGGAAATAGCCTACTTTATAGGATGCTTACCTCTAATGGAAGAAATGCTTTATAAATTTGGAATAGAATATACTGACACTGCAAAAACTATTTTAAGCTTATTAAACGATGCTGACATAATTCCTGTTGTTTTAAATGATAAATGTTGCGGTCATGACGCACTTTGGGCAAGAGGGGATATTGAAACTTTTAAAAAATTGGCTAAATATAATGTTCAGCTTTATAGAGATGCTGGAGTTAAAAAAATTATAGTTGGGTGTGCTGAAGGGTATAGAACTTGGAAATATGATTACCCAAGAGTAATAAAAGATTTTGATTTCGAAGTGATACATTTTTCTGAATATTTCTTACAGGAAAAAATCCTCGAAAGTGTACGATTTCCAAGAATAAAAAACATAAAAGTTACTTATCATGATTCTTGCCGTTTAGGGCGTTTAGGTGGCAAATTGTATGATCCTCCACGACAAATGATTAGAAAAATTCCTGGTGTTGAATTGATCGAAATGGAAAATATCAAGGATGATGCTAATTGCTGTGGTGTCGTAGGGTTTTTGAACTGTAACGAATATTCTCGTTTATTAAGGCAGAACCGTATTAAAGAAGCAATTGAAACTGGAGCGGAATATTTAATTGTTCCTTGTCCAAAATGTTTAACACATTTCAATTGTTATTTTAATGAACCTTATATAAATAAGAATGCAAAAGAATCGAAAAATGGAATAGAAGTAATAGATCTTGCAAGTTTTATAGGCAAATTCTTATTTCTCTATTAAATTATTTTAAGCAGTTGGTTTACGTATTTTGAAAAAAATGGAAAAAGTAGGTGCTGTTTTAGTTGTTGGAGGAGGAATTGGAGGCATCCAAGCCGCAATGGATCTTGCTGATTCTGGGTATAAAATATACATAGTAGAATCCACAACTAGTATTGGTGGAGTTATGTCTCAACTAGATAAAACATTTCCTACAAATGACTGTGCCATTTGCATTCTTGCCCCAAAATTGGTTGCAGCAGGACGGCATGAGAATATCAATATCCTGATAAATTCAAATATTGAAAAAATTAAAGGAATGCCTGGTAATTTTACAGTTGAAATTAAACAGAAATCATTATATTTGGATCAAAATAAATGCACTGGATGTGGATTATGTGCCAAATCATGTCCCGTAGAAGCAGTTGACTTATTCAATGAAGGATTATCAAAGAGATCAGCAATATCTGTAAAATTTCCTCAAGCTGTGCCCTTAATCTTTTCAATTGATAAGGATAAATGTATTGGATGTGGAATTTGTAGAGGTGTATGTAAGGCAAAAGCTATTGATTATACTCTAAAAGAAAAAATTATCAATATAGATGTGGGGGCTATAATATTGGCATGTGGTTTTGAGGAATATGATCCTACTCCGCTGAAACAATATGGTTATGGAAAATTTAAGAATGTTGTTACCAGTACTCAATTTGAACGGATTTTAAGTGCTAGTGGACCTTTTTCAGGAAAAATTGTACGTCCTTCTGATGGGACTATCCCTATAAAAATAGGATTCCTCCAATGTGTTGGATCTAGAGATAAAAGCATTGGAATCGAGTACTGTTCCTCTGTTTGTTGTATGTATACTGCTAAGGAGGCTGTAATTGCTAAGGAGCATATGGATATTGTTGAACCTACTATTTTCCCAATGGATATTAGAGCTTGTGGGAAGGATTTTGATAAATACATTGAACGTGCACAAGATGAATACGGGATTAGATACATTCGTAGAAGAATAAGTAGAATTCAAGAAGACCCAGATACAAAAGATCTTAATATTTATTATGAAACAGAAAATGGGCAAATAACTGAGGAAATTTTTAATCTAATTGTTCTTGCTGTTGGTGCAAAACCCCCTTCTAAAGGTAAAATATTAGCTGAAAAGTTAAATATTGATTTAAATGAATATGGCTTTTGTAAGACAATGCCCTTTTCCCCAATGAAAACATCAAGAGAAGGAATTTTTGTTTGTGGTATGTTTTCAGAACCTAAAGATATTCCAGAAACTGTGGTTGATGCAAGTGCCGCTGCTGGTGCTGTTAATGTTTTTCTATCTGACGTGAGGAATACATTAATTACTAAAAAAGAATATCCAGAAGAGTTAGATGTAAGTGGAAAACCTCCCCGCATAGGTGTGTTTATATGTCATTGTGGAATTAATATCGGAGGTGTGGTAGATGTTCCTGAAGTTGTTGAATATGCAAGTACATTACCTAATGTAATATATGCAGAAAGGAATTTATATACTTGTTCTGCTGATACTCAGACTAATATTAAAGAGAAAATTAAGAAATATAATTTAAATCGAGTAATTGTGGCTTCCTGTACACCGAGAACTCATGAACCATTGTTTCAGGCTACGATCCGAGAGGCAGGGTTAAATAAGTATTTATTTGATTTGGCAAATATTCGAGATCAATGTTCGTGGGTTCATATGCATGAACCAGAACAAGCAACCCAAAAAGCAAAAGATTTAGTAAGAATGTCTGTTTCAAAAGCTAGAAATTTAAAACCCTTGCAGGAGCAAGAAATAGAGATAACTCATAAAGGGCTCATTATAGGTGGAGGTATCACAGGAATGATTGCAGCATTAAACCTTGCAAATCAAGGGTATGAAGTATTTTTAGTTGAGAAGAGCGAAGTTTTAGGAGGTTTTGCAAGAAATATCTATCAGACTTTAGAGAATAACGATGTACAGAAATTTCTTCGAGAATTAATAGATAAAGTTACTAATCATAATTTGATAAAAATCTTTCTTGAAGCTAAAGTTAACTCAATTAGAGGATATATAGGAAACTTCACCTCTGATATTATTTTTTGCAGTGAGAAAAAATTAGAAAAGATTTCGCATGGAATAATTATTTTAGCTACAGGAGCAAAAGAATATATCCCACAAGACAACGAATTTTTGTTCGGTAGAGATGCTCGAATTATTACTCAGTCGAAATTCGAAAAAATTCTCTTTACAAATGAAGAGAAAATAAAAAAATTAAAATCATTAGTAATGATTCAATGTGTTGGTTCTAGGAATGATACGCATCCCTACTGTAGTAGAATCTGTTGTACTGAAGCTATTAAAAATGCTTTAAAAGCAAAAAGAATTAACCCAAGCCTTAATATTACTGTTTTATATAGAGACATTAGAACCTATGGATTTAAAGAAAAATATTATAATTTAGCGAGAGAAAAAGGAATTCTTTTTATCAGATTTGACAAAGAGAATCCACCCAAAATCGATATAAAAGATGATAAACTAGTAAATCTATTATATCGAAGTGATATTGGAAATCTTAAGATTCAGTCGGAGTTAACGGTTTTAAGCGCAGGTATCACTGCTCCTGAAGATAATGCCTTTTTGGCTCAAATATTAAAAGTACCACTAAATGAGGATAAATTCTTTTTAGAAGCTCATGTTAAATTAAGACCTTCTGATTTTGCTACTAATGGTATTTTCTTATGCGGAACTGCTCGTGGAGCTGCAAATATCAGAGAAAGCATATCCCAAGCAAATTCAGCCGCATCTAGAGCAGTGACCATTCTATCCAAAGAAATTTTAGAAACAGAAGGGATTATATCTAAAGTTAAAAAAGATAAATGTATTGGATGTGGTAGGTGTGCAGCAATCTGTCCTTACAATGCAATAGAGTTAATAGAAACCACTAAAGAAATGGGATTATATACAACTAATTATGTAAAAGCACATATAATTGAAGCCATTTGTAAAGGCTGCGGAACCTGTATGGCAGAATGTCCTGCTTCTGCTATAGTGATGCATCATTTTGGAACCCCTCAGATTGAACCAATGATTACAGAAGCCACTTATTCTCCTGATAAAAACGGAGAACCACGAATTGTCGCATTTTTATGCAATTGGTGTAGTTATGCTGGAGCAGATTTAGCAGGTGTAAGTAGATATCAATACCCTCCAAACATAAGAATTATTCGAGTGATGTGTTCTGGTGGGATGTCTAAGAGATTTATAGTACAGGCTTTTTTAAACGGTGCTGATGGTGTATTTATAGCTGGTTGTCATCTAGGAGATTGCCATTATATAAGTGGAAACGAAAATGCTTATCTTCGAATGGAACATTTGAAAAAATTGTTAGAAAAAATAGGAATAAAGGAAGAAAGAATTATGATTCACGCGATTTCGGCAAGTGAAGGAAAACAATTTGCTGAATTGATAACAAATTTTACCAATAGAATTAAAAAATTGAGCGAATTAATAGTTCCGAAAGGGCTAGAAAAATTAGAAATTGAACATATTGGTCGAACAAAATCACTTATTTAAAAAATAAAAGAAAATAAAAATTTAGAATAATTATTCTCATTATTTGCATAAAGATAACCTTCTGCATTTTCATAAATATCTATAATATGATAGGGTATCTCATAATTTTGCAATAGAGTAGCTATAGGATCATCTTGTGATAACACTTCCTCCCACCTACTACCCTTCTCTTCAGTTACAAAATTAGGGTGATATTTATTAATAAGACTTGCAATTAAAGCAACTAAAATCAATTTTAATTTATTTCTTTTTAAAGGTTTTAATTCTAATTTTTTTAGATTATTTGTAGTAGTATAGTCCCCCTATATAGAACATAATTATGATCAATATCAAACATGTCTCTTAAATTAATACCTTAATATGATTTTGCCTCATTCTACTAAGGATATTGATAATTCAAAAATTAAACTTAAAAATTAATTAAAGTTCCATTGAGAAAATTGAATATTAGTTTTAAAATATGAAGGTGAGATTTAATTACACTTGATGGAGAATATTTATAGCAAATTTTTGTTAGCAAATTTGTCTAATTTAAAATATATATTAAAAAATTAAGAGGTGGTTAATTATAAACGATAAAGAAAAGACAATCCTTTATGTTCAGACTAGTGACGATCCTGAACGGCAATACTCGCCATTGGTATTAGCTCAAACTGCAAAAGCTATGGATGTTAAACCAATTATTTATTATTTAGGAACAGGACTGAGAATATTAAAACCGGGGGAACCAGATAGAATAAAATTAGGTAATTTTCCCACTGTAAAAGAAATGATAGATAAAACTTTGGATATGGGAATTGAAATTTTAGTATGTGAAGCGTCAAAAAGAATGTTAGGTTGGGACAAAGTGGACTTAATTCCGGGTGTAAAGATTGTTGGAGCTGCTACGTTGAATGATTTAGTTTTAGAGGTAGACGCAACTCAATGGTTCTAAATTCTAATTTCATATTTTATTAAATTAATAAAAAGAATAATTAAATTATCTGGGGAGTAGTAAACTGAGATCCATTCTTTTCATAAGTTTATTATTTTTTTCTTTTTTTACAGATATATGAATTTGCTAGATTTCATCATAATCGACTTAAATTCCTATATATTTTCTATAATTACTACTAAAGTTGATTCCCAATTATTCCTAACTGATCCAATCATTGCTTAAAATCATGTTCTATCCATTGCTTGATTTTCATAAAATTCTCAGATATTAATACTCTTTATAATCTGCAGAATATATCTAAAAATACTAAAACGATCAAACTGACTATATTTTACCTAGTTTGCATAAAAGTTTTGCAAAATATATCATAACTTTTAAAGCGGGGTTTAGATATTAGATTGATTATTAAAAATATCTTATCTTTTAAAAATAAAAAGTTTATATTTAGGTATGCCTAATTTTTAATTAAGAAAAAAGATCCCTAATGAGTGAAATATAATAATAAAACCTGCCGTTAAAAACGATTTTGAGAAAAAAAAACCAACTGCATCTCTGCTTAAGTGTTTAACAGAATGCGATAAAGGGGAATCAGTAATTGTTGTAAGTGTAAATGCAGGTTACAAAGCGAAAATGCGTCTTGCGAACTTAGGAATTGTTCCTGGAGCGAAAATACTAAAGAAGAAATCTGCCCCATTAAAGGGGCCACTTGAAATAATTGTAAAAGGTTCTTCACTTGTAATTGGAAGAGGATTAGCACAAAAGATTATAGTTCAATGTGAAGATAAATGTGAATTTTAATCCTTAAATGCGTTTATAACATTTTATTTAAATTATGAGTTGTCATTTACCCAAATTAAAGAATTCCAAAGAAGGTCTTGATAACAAAGATACAATCAATATCGCTTTAGCTGGTAATCCAAATGTAGGTAAATCGGTTATTTTTAACCAATTAACTGGGCTTTCACAAACAATTGGAAACTGGCCAGGTAAAACTGTCGAGAAGATGGAGGGCCAGCTCGAATTTCTTGGATATCACTTCAATATAGTTGATTTACCAGGAATCTATTCCTTATCTACATTTTCAATAGAAGAAATTGTAAGTAGAGAATTTGTCGTATCTGAGGATGTTGATTTAATAATCAATGTGATAGATGCCACCAATTTAGAACGAAATCTATTTTTTACGTTTCAACTCTTAGAATTAAAAATCCCTATGATTCTCGCAATCAATCAGATGGATGTTTTACACAAGAGAAATATGGATATTGATTTTAAAAAATTAGAGGAAATCTTCAAATTACCAGTCTTGCCCGTGATTGCTGTGCATGGAACTGGTGTACACCAGCTTCTTGAAGAAGCAATAGAAATGGTTTTTTATCGTCATCCTCACGCTCATTATAATAAAAAAACTACTGGAGAATCTAGACATCATTCACATCGCTATAACAGAAAACAACATATCCATCAGAAGGTTAAAACTTGGAGTCCCTTAAAAAAGGAATTTGAATTTCCTGATCTTTCACCCATTCTTTCCTTTGGAAAGGAGGTTGAAAACAAAATTGATACCCTAGCAAAGATGATTGAAACAACATCACAAATAACAGCTTATCCCTCAAGATTTCTATCAATTAAACTCTTAGAAAATGATGAGGAGATCCAGAAGATGTTTAATAACAGCGAACCTGATTCAAAAATTATCCATTCTTCAAATGAAAAAAGAAGGGAGCTTGAAGAGTTGCACGGAGAAGATATTAACACGATCATTTCATCAGAAATCTATAATAACATTAATAAAATTGTAGACTCTGCCTTAGTTCGAAAAACGGAGAAAAGATCAAAAAAGATATCCATTGCTGAGAAAATAGATCATGTCACCACTCATTCAATTTGGGGGTATCTAATTTTAATTTTAGTGCTTTTAGGAATTTATCTCTTTACCTTCTCAGTTGGTAATTTCTTTGGAGGATTATTAGATAATGGATATGGGGTATGGAGTGAGAGTATATACAATCTCTATGGAAAAAATTCTATTTTAGTGAAAATATTATGGAATGGGGGTGTAGGAGGAATAATTGGTGCTATAGGTGGCGTTTTAGTTTATGTTGTTCCATTCTTCTTAATTATTGAAGTTTTGCAAGATTCTGGATATCTCCCTCGAGCCGCATTCCTAATGGATAGAATAATGCATACTGTTGGTGTTCATGGCAAAACAATCATCCCCATGATATTAGGTTTTGGATGCAATGTCCCTGCATGCGCTGGTTGTAGAATTATGGAAACTGAACGGGAAAAAAAGATATCTATTGTATTAACTTCTCTAGTACCTTGTGCGGCAACAATGACAGTGGCTATGGGCTTAGTAGGGAGATACCTAGGATTTTCCTGGGTTTTTTTTCTGTTTTTTATTAACTTTATAGTAATAATAGTAATCGGTAGAATTCTTAATAAAACTATGCCTGGAGCTTGTACTGAGTTAATTATGGAAATGCATGAATATCGCGTACCTAATTACAACGTAATCTTTAAACAAACTTGGCTTCGATCTAAAGAGTTTATATCTAAAGCACTCCCAATTATCATTTTTTTGGGGATTTTACTTGAGATTCTCTTAATTTTTAATGCATTAAAACCAGTAAATTTCATACTGTCGCCAATTTCAGGTTTTTGGTTAGGGTTACCTCTTGCTACAGGAGTATTCTTAATCTATGGCATTCTTCGTAAGGAACTCACTCTAGTTCTTCTTGCTCTTTTTGCGGAAAATACGGGTAAAACCCTTGTAGATTTATTAACGCCTATTCAGATGATTACTTTCAGTTTAGTTACTATGTTATATATTCCCTGTTTTGCGACAATTATCTTAATTGCTAAACAAACAAATTGGAAGTATGCCCTTCAAATCTCTTTGCTTGAAATATCGGTTGCTTTAATTATAGGTGGAATAATAAACTGGGGATTTTTATTTATTTCCACTTTATAAAGATATAATTTCAATTAAATTGAATTAAGAAAGAATATTTGATTTATTCCCTTCGATCTAATAGTTTTCTTGACATTTTGCTTATTCAATATAAGAATAAAGTTTTTTTACTTGTACTTATGTGTAAATAACGGGAAAAGAAATTAGATCAATTTTTCTAAAATTATTCAAGAATAAAAAAGGGGATATAAGAAAATATATAACTGTGAAGATTGGTCTGAGACTAAAAAAAAAAATCTAGAAAGTTCGTGTTGTGAGGAGCCATCTGTAAAAGAAAAACATGGTGCTAGAGTATGTACGAATTGTGGAACAATATTAGGACAAGTTTTCATAGAGACTGAACAAAGAGCTTATACTGTTGAAGAAATTAAGAAACGAAGGCATACAGAACCATCATGGCGTGAATTTGGGCCAAGGACAATTCTACCAAGTAACAGAATTGATTCTAAAGGTAAAATAATAAATGCTAAAAAATCTATGATGTTTTCAAGACTCTCAAAAGTACAACGATCTCTTATAGATTCATTAGAAAGAAATTTATGGGAAGCAAAACCAAAACTCCATCTCTATGCTTCAAAACTCAACATACCTAATTATATTAGTGAAACCGCATGGAGAATATATAGCGAAGTTGCCAAAAAGAAATTGACAATGGGCAGGACTATTGAAGGTTTTATTGCGGCTTCTATATATGCTGCCATACGAATTCATGAATTCCCACGCTTACTTGAAGATGTGTCTGAAGCATCAATGATATCTAAACATACTTTATTTCGATGTCTAGGTCTGATTATAAGGGAGATTCTTCCAATTTTAAGTTTAGATTATCATCCAATTTCAGTGGAAAAATTAATATTTTTGTTTGGAAATAAGTTAGGATTACCAGAAAAGCTAAAATTCGAAGCATTAGACAATGTTAACTTTTTGTTAAAAAATAGTGAAATATTAGCAGGTAAGGATCCAAAGGGGTTAGCTGCAGCACTACTTTATCTAGTTGCTAAAAATACTATATATAAAAAAACTCAACTTGAAATTGCAGATATTGCACGAATAACTGAAGTTACAATAAGAAGTAGGATAAGAGATATTAAAAATCTAATTGAAATATAATAATTCCAGAATTTATGCTATAAGTTCCTTCAAATTTTAAAAACACAGTCTGGATCATAATATCATATGATCTTTTTAATTTCTGCCATATAATCGACTTAAATTTCTTATCTCTTTTCCATAATCACTCGTAACTTGATTCCAACTGAAGCGCCATTCCCAATTATTCCTTTCTGATCCCGGAAGATTCATTCTAGCTTCATCTCCTAATCTTAAAAGATCTTGTAATGGAATAATTGCCATATTGGCAACAGAACTCCAAGCTAGACGAATTAAATCTCCAATAATATCCTTACCGTTTGAATTTGTATAATCAAGTACTTTTCGTTTAAATTTTTCAGGTAAATTCTCAAACCAAGCTCTTGTAGTTTGGTTATCGTGAGTTCCTGTGTAAACAATTGTATTTGGATAAAAATTGTGAGGAAGATATTTATAGCTAACAGAATTTGAATCTGATTCATCAAAAGCAAACTGTAAAACTCGCATACCAGGGAAACTTGTCTGATAAAGCAACTCTTCCACTTCGCGAGTGATTAGTCCTAGATCCTCAGCAATAATTGGAAGAGAACCTAAAGAATCCTTCAATGCAATGAAGAAATCTAATCCAGGTCCTTTTATCCATTCACCATTGACAGCTGTTTTTTCGTATGCTGGGATTTGCCAATATGATTCAAAACCACGAAAATGATCTATTCGTAATATATCAACCTGTTCAAGATTGTGTTTTATCCGTTGAATCCACCAGTGATAACCTTGATTTTTCATTAAACTCCAATTATATAAAGGATTTCCCCATCTCTGGCCCGTAGCAGAAAAATAATCTGGTGGGACTCCTGAAATAAATTTTAATTCTCTTTTATCATTTAGAATATAATTTTCGGGATTTACCCAAACATCAACAGAATCATAGGCTACAAAAATAGGGATATCTCCAATTATTTTGATATTTTTAAGATTTCCATATTTTTTTATTTCATTCCATTGTTTGAAGAAAAGATACTGTATAAAAGAATGAAACTCAATCTCTTTTTCATATTCTTTTTGCCATCGATTTAGGGTCGAAATATTTCGATAACGTAGTTCTTCGTCCCATTTATTCCAAGGTTTAAAATCGTGAGCATGTTTAATTGACATAAATAGACTGTAATCTTTTAACCAAAACGAATGTTTATATTTAAACTCATTAAATTCCTTCTCTAATTTGAGGGGTCGATTTTTTAGGAATTTCTCGAAAGCAATTTTGAGTAATTCTTCTTTATAAGGAATAACTTTGCTAAAATCTACATTTGAATCTGAAAAGGGCTCTTGGGGTTTGCAATCTTTTTTAGTTAGTAATCGAATTTCATTTAATTTCTCAGGACTTATGATTAAATGATTTCCAGCAAAAGCTGAAAAACATTGATACGGGGAGTTTCCATAACCAGTGGGTCCAAGTGATAAGACCTGCCAAAGGTTTTGTTCATATTCTTCAAGAAAATCTATAAATTTATAAACTTCTGGCCCCAGATCTCCAATTCCATACTCTCCGGGTAAGCTCGTTGGGTGCAGCAATATTCCCCCAAATCTACTAATGTATTGTGAATTTTTAAATAAACTTTTTTTTCTCCTAGGATTATTCATTGTTTTTTCACCAATCCTTATTTATGGTCATTAATTGATTAGGTTGATTATTTTCTTAATGATTCAATATTAAAAGAAAAAAAATAAAAATAATTTATTTAGGCTCGATTCTCTTTTCTGATTTTTTCTCAAAAAAATGAATTTGCTCAGTACTAAAAGTAACTTCGACTTCCTCATCTACTTTAAGAGTACTTATACCTTCAAGTTTAACTATCATTGTAAATTCTTTGGGAAAGCCAATATATACATACTTCTCAATTATAGGTTTAGGAAAATCAATATATATAAAAGTATCAGATCCAACAGGTTCAGACACTCCAATAGTTACCTTATATCGATTCTCGTCGTTACTAACAGTATTCACTCTTATATGTTCTGGTCTGATTCCTAATATTACTTCTTGATTGAGATGTTGTTTTAATATTTTATATCTTTCAGGAATTTTATATTCTAAAACATCACTAATAAAATATAAAATATCACCTTTTTCTTCAATATTACCACTCACAAAATTCATCGAGGGAGATCCTATAAAACCAGCGACAAATCTGTTTATTGGCCTTAAATATACTTCATCAGGAGTCCCAACTTGTTGTAATAATCCTTCATTCATTACAGCAATCCTATGTCCTAATGTCATCGCTTCGATTTGATCATGAGTTACATATATCGACGTAACTCCTAATCTTTTCGATAATCTCTGCAATTCAGCCCTCATCTGGACTCTCAGTTTTGCATCTAAATTGCTGAGAGGTTCATCTAAAAGAAAAACCACAGGATTACGAATTATTGCCCGACCAAGAGCTACCCGTTGACGTTGACCCCCACTCAATTGTTTTGGTTTTTTATACAATTGTTCTTCAAGTTCCAATAATTTAGCTGTATTATCAATTTTCTCTTCGATTTCATTTTCTCTCTCAACATATTCTTGTATTAACAATACAGGGTTCCACTTGAAGAAAATGTAATATACCAACATAAATAAATATGGAATTAAACCAAAGATAATATAAGCTATAATCGCAATTAAAATAGAGAACTCAAGAGGAAGAGATGATGAAGTAAGCATTATAGCTAGTGTTAAACCGCCAAATATTATCAATAATTGAGATGCTATAAGTCCTATTAATAAAAAAGATATTATCAAAGAAAGTGTTTTATGTTCAGAATTACTGATGAAAGAAATCAGTTTCTGTTTTATGGCTTTTCGAATATCAGAATATAATACTATCGTCGCTAAATAACTTACTAATCCAGCAATTAAAATTGTATTTCCAAAACCAAAAACGATCATATTGAGAATCAAACTAACTGCATAAAGTATTTCGGGGATAATAATAAGGTAAATCGTTAAAAGCATTAACAATAACAGCCATCTCCCTGATTTTGCAGACTTCGTTGATTGTGCTCTTAAACCAAAAGCTAAATTATCATAGACATTATAATGTGGATACAAGGCATAACTCTGAAATACCATTGCGATCCCTCTTTCTTTTGGGTCAACCTCATTGACAATTCGATCTCCTATTGTTATTGTACCTTCAGTTATCTGATCCAATCCTGCAAGCATTCGTAATGTCGTAGATTTCCCGCAACCAGATGGTCCTACTAAGCAAAGAAATTCGTGATCTTCGATTTCTAGATTAAAATTATTTACTGCTGTAAAATTTCCAAACTTTTTAGTAACATTTTCATATTTTACTTTGGCCATTTTTTTTAACCTCCTTATTTTACTCCTCCAGCTATTGCCCCTGAAACGAGTTGTTTTTGCATTACCAAATAAAACATAACAACTGGTGTTGCTACTAAAAGAGAGTAAGGGGATAATAACTCATAAAATGTAGGATTATCAGGAGCATTTAAATTTTGATAATTATAAAAAAGTAGTGGTAGAGTAGCACGAGGATCAGTTTCTCCGATAAATGTTCGTGCTAAAACGAATTCTTGCCATGCAGAAAGGAAAGTAAACACCATTACTGCAACCATTCCAGATTTTGCCAGTGGAAGGGCAATTTTTACAAATGTAGAGAACTTACCATAACCATCAATATAAGCAGCTTCTTCAATATCAACTGGAATTGTCTCAAAATAACCCTTCATCATCCAAGTGACATATGCTGTTGATCCAGTTGCCATAACCAACAATAGTCCAAATAAAACTACAGGTCTTCTTAAAAAACCCAATTCACTCATAATCACATATTGAGGAATCAATAATATAATCGCTGGAAACATTTGAGTTGATAATATTATAAATGTCATTAATGATTTTCCTCTGAATCTAAAGCGAGCCAAAGCATATGCTGAAGCTACTGAAAGCACTAAGCCAATAAAGCTTGTTCCAAATCCTAAAAAGAGACTATTAAAGAGAGCATTTCTAAATGCCGGTTCATCTACTCCTACTGTAAACATAACTGAAGAGTAATTCATTATCATTGAACTAATTGGATCACTGGGTGTTCTTCCACGAGTTATTTCAAATGGAGTTGATAATGAAGCCATCACTGTTAGAAATACTGGAAATAAGGTGAAAATTAGATATAGAAGGAGTATTAGGTATATTGGTATTGTTTTAATAAAATTCTTAAAATTTGATTTAGAAGCAAACTTTTTATTCTCAATTACTGAAACATTCTTATCTTTATTTAATATAATATTAAGCTCTTCATTATTTTTACGAAAGTGATGTCTATTTTTAAAAATTATAAAAATTGAGACCCCTAATATAAAAATTGAAGAACACAAAAATACAATACTGTATAATTCAATGATAGCAGATTGAACTCTAATCTCTCCTCTAATCCATTCAAACCCAGATGTTTCTCCTGTATCAAAGGAAGGTAGAGCTTCAAGAATTATTAGACTATATCTTTGCCAAAATCCTGTTAAAGCAGCTATTACACTAAAAATACCTAACATTATTAGCAGAATTCTAGTTGTTTTAAACCAATGTTTCCGTACAATGTATCGATATATAGCTATTCCAGTAATTATTAAAAGAGTAATATTTCCTATAGCATAAAAAAGCATATTTCTAATTAACTTTAAAGTAAGGTGCGATAGAGGAGTATTTAAATAAATTGGATTAGCACTCGACCATTGGGAACCAGCTCCTGTAGTATATTTGATTCTATTCCACAATATTGTTTCAGTTTCCCAAAAACCAACTATAATTAATATAAAACTAAATAATAACAAAAACAATAATATATAGTCCCAATTCTTTATTTTTTGATTTTTAAAACCCCGCGTCGTGTTACCATTTTGCTTTAAATCTAAATTAATTTCCGTTGCTATGTTAGTCTCCATAATTTATGTCTCACTCTCCCACAGTTCTTCTGTTCTTATTAATCTACGATAAACTAAACTAAATGATATTAAAATTATGAAAACTGTGAAACTTAGAGCACTTGCTTGAGAATATTGTCTATCTGGATTAAATCGAGTATAGATAAAAGTAACAAAAATGTCATAGTAGACAGGATCCCCTATACCAGTTTGGTTTTGAGACAATAAATATACTACATTAAATAAATTAAAAGTCCATATAATACCCAATAATGAGACGGTTAATAGTGTTGGTTTAAGAAGAGGGAGTGTTACCTTTCTAAATTGACTCCAACCTGACAATCCATCAATTTCTGCAGCTTCATACAATTCATTTGGTATTGATTGCATTGTTGCAAGAAATGAAAGCATCATGAACGGAACTCCTAACCAAACATTAATTAAAATAGCCGAAAAGGTTATCATTTTAAATTGATAACCAAATATATAGATATCATCTGTAATCCAAAAAGTGGATTGAATCTTTGGTATATCAATAATTTTATAACCTAAAGCTCCAGCTTGAATTCTGCCTAGAGTACTTTGAAAAATATCATTCAAAAAAATAACTAAAAGAATACCCAAAATTCCAGTAATAACCAGGATGCCCGGTTTAAACTTAGGCTTTATTTTAATTCGTTTATTTAACAGTTTATAAGAGTAGACAACAATAAGGATACCAGATATAACTGCCATGATTATACTAAATAAATTACCAAAAGTAAAAGCAGCACTGTCACCGAACTGGGTAGTAAGAGAACCAAATACCCCTATATCACTATCAAATACATAAGATCTCCACATTAATGTAGATACAAATGAAGGTATAGCCCATGGTAAGATAAAAAGAGACCTAAAAAGCCCTCTACCTTTAAATTTGCGATTTAGAAGAACCGCTAGCCCGATCCCTAAAATTATATGCAGAAACGTACAAAACAATGTCCAAAAAAATGTATTAAAAAGTATTCTCAAGAAATCGATATCTGGCGCTGTTAATACCTCTCTATACTCATCTAATGGAAGTCCCAATGTTCCCAAGAATGTAAATCCCTTTATTACCCATTCAAAGACAAATAAAGTAAGTGGTGCTACAATTAATCCAAATATAACTGCTATACTGATTCTTATAAGTTTACTCTTAAATCGTTTTAGAATTTTTAGCCTTTTGTATGCTAATCGACTATACCAAATCGTAAAAATTGTAGTTAGAAGTATTGTTAATCCTGCTATTAGAAAAATGCCTTTATTAAAGGGCTCATCTAAAAAGAAGAAACTTAAAAGCGAAACATATGATAAATTATCCGGATTTGTATAATAAAAAAATGCATTTCTTAAATCCAAGGGGGTAGGATTTCGGTAAAAACTGATCAATAAGGCAAAACCTATAGGAAGAAATACAAATAAAATTAGAGCTAAATAAGCTGGTAATAAAAATAAGATTTCTGAAATACTCTCTTTAATTGACTTTTTTTCGCTTTTTACTCGACTTTTTAACTTCCATCTTTTTTTTGTTTCAGATTTAAGATCTAAATCTTCTACAACTTCCAAATTATCCACTTCTAAGTAATTGTTATTTGTTGTTAATACTTCATAATAAATAAAAAAAAAAGATTTATATCATTAAATATTATCGTTTCCTTCTCATCGAATATATGCCAATTCCTATAATACCTGTTAAGAGTATACCTAATACTAGTGGAAGACCGTATCCAGGGACAGTTACCTGCTCTGTTCTTCCCCAACCCGGTAGAATATCATTCCATTCAGCAATAGTACTTGTTAGCAGTTGGTTTAAATTAATTTGACCAGCTAAATATTGATCCAGATATCCTCCAAGAACGTTTTCCATTTGACCATAGAATGGTGAAGGGGTTAATATATGTGCTGATAAGCATTGGTTAAAGTAAGGTTCTACGTATTGATAAGAAGGTGCTGCCATAAAACTAGCATTAGTCATTGCACTTATCCTTGCTGGAATGTGGTAATTTTCAATCCCTGATTTCGCCATCATACCATCGGAAGATAAGAACTTAACAAGTTTAATTGCAGCATCATATTCATCTGTCTGTGAAGAAATAGTATAATAATTTCCACCTACGAGAGCTCCTTGGTTGCCGTCACTGTCATGTGGTAATAACATAAATCCAAGATTACTATTTCCATAGACAGTTCCATTGAATTGAGGATAATTTGTAAGAAGATTTGTTATTTCCCATGGTCCTGTAGCGACCATCGCGACTTTACCATTGCCAAAATCAGGTATGTAATTGCCCCATCCTTGTTCTACCCACGGAGGAGTTAATGTTGAATCAGTAAGATTTTTAATAAATTCTAAAGCAGAACGCGATATTGCGCTATCAACTGCGATATGTCTTGTATCATAGATATACCTTTCCATAAATTGTGCTCCATGTCCATAATAGTATGGTTGAGCCCCATAAAACATACCTTGTATTGATAATGCGTAGACTCCTGGTGTAGCATTTAAAAGTGCAATATTGGTATTAAATTCAGACCAAGTCCATGAAACATTAAATGAAATAAGATCTGGATCGATTCCCGCTGTATTAAATAATGCTTTATTGAAGAGAAACATAGGACAATCAATAGCTTGTGGAAATCCCCAGATTTCACCAGCATACGTCATCAATGCAAGAGATGCTGGAACGAAATCATTTAGATCACTTGAGGTGAATTCATCTGTTAATGGATCAATTAGGCCATCATACGCAAAGCGAATTACGTCGTCTCGGGGTGTTCTCAACACATCTGGTTCTGTTCCAGCTATAAAAGCAGTCGCAAATTCATCACCAACTCCAAAAAATCCATGTTGCGTGGCAACTACTGTAATTGTAGGATTTGCAGCCTCAAAGAGAGCGATTTTATCTAATAATCCCGGTTTTTCAGCATCATTTTCAGTATACCAAAATGTGATAGTTTCTTGAGAAGCTTTTGGAGTTACTTGAATAGATTTTGGATTATTGGCTACTATATTCCCAAAAAAGGCAATACTCAGACAAAGAGATAACATCATCACAAGTATTATTGAATTTTTTTCATATCTCATACTGTTCGCCTTTTTTTAATAAATTTTTTAATAATTTCATTTTTTTAACGAATTTTTTAAGAGATTTAGTTAAGTGAACAAAGCTGTAACATGGTATTTAATAATTTACTTTATTTCTTATAAGAAAAGATTATAGAGCCAAAAAATGATAGAAACATATCAGTTATCAGTTTTATTTGAAAATTTTGAAAAAAAAACCACTGTTTGGATTAAATCAGCCAATAATAAATTTTAATAAGAACTTTTATATAATAATTGAAATAAGTAAAGTATCTGGAGTGTATTTATGTCTGTTATACTCGGTCTCTTATTTCATGGGAACTTTCCTTTTTCAATGCATTATCCCGTAGCATATCATAGTTGCTACAAGCATTTGCCGATCATAATGGGCGAATTTCCTGACATACCAGTAAACTGGCATTTGTCTGCTACATTATTGCAGCAAATGGCATGGAAAAACCCAGAAACTATTGAACATTTTCGGGAAGGTTTAAATAATAACCAGTTTGAACTCCTGGGATCATCATATGCTCAAAATATCCTATATACTTGTTCAGAATGGATAAATAGAAAACAAATTAAATGGAATCATATTATAATCCACAATCTATTCCCAAAATTGAAAAAATTAAATGGTTACTGGAATGCAGAACGAGTTTTTTATGAAGAAATGATTAGTATGTTATTAGAATACGGTTATAATTATACTCTTGTTGAAAATGATATTCTTAAAGGTGCGTTAAGATCTAATAACTTACCAGTTGAACATGTATGGAAACGCAAAATAAAAAGTAAAAATACAGATTTCTTTTATCTTCCTGATAATCAAATTATTAAAGAAAAAATTAATCGAGTAATACAATCGGGACAAACTACAGAATTTATTAATTTTCTTAATCGAATTACAGAATCTGATTCAGATAAACAAGTACTATGTTATGCTGAAGATGCTGAAGTAATTGGTTTTTGGCAGATAGCACGAAATATGGATTATAAAAAATCTCATGAAAACTTGAAATTGTTTTTTAAGGAACTTACTGATAATAGTTGGATTGAGGTTAAGCTTTTTTCTGATATTATTAGACATGAAAAATCGTTTGAAATAGATAAAATACCCAATGGACAAGCTTCTTGGATGGTAGAGAGTGTAAATATTGATGGATATAAAGATTGGTTTGAGTATACTGAACAATCTCCTGAAATAAAATATTATCAGGAATACTATAGAAGTAATGAAAATAGATTTAAATCTCAATCACAGAAAAATAAGAAGAGAAATCTTACCATTGAATTATTAAAATATAATTTATCACAACAATTTGAATTTGGATGTGCTCCTGGTTCTTTTGGCGATTTTACTTCACGATATCTTATGAATGTTCCAGGCATGCAACTATGGGATGATAGAACTACAATAGATACAATTTTTGATTGGCTATCCACAGAAAAAGCGAAAACTTTCAAACCAATTTGGAAATTCAGAGGATCTTCTCCTGTAATTGAATGGTTTTTATCAAAATGGATCTGCCAATTTAGTCCATTTGGAGGGAGATGTACCTTTTTAGTTAACAAAGATAAAGATTCTATATTTTCTCCAAATTTATTCTTTTCTTCACAAGATAGAAATGTATTATTTAACGCGCTTCCACATCTAAAAATTCATGTGAACTACCCTGGTATTGAAGAGATAACTAATACTCATGGAAATTTCTTAATGGACAATTGTTATGTTAATAATGAATCAATAGGAAGCATGATGGATTATAAAGTAGAAATTAATCAAAATGGAAGAAAATACTTCCAAAAAAAAATCCTAAAACATACATTGTTTAACTCTTTAATATTACCAAAGGAGAATTCAATTCTATTCTGGTATTCCGAAGCGGGAATATTAATAAAAAAGGAAATAAAAGAAATTAATTCAAATATAAACATTCTTTACACTATTCAGAATATATCAGAAGATATTAAAACAATTATGTTAGCTATAACTAATGAGTTTTCACCAGAATCCATAGTGGTGCTTGAAAACGGTGTAAATAGTCTTAAATTAGAAATATCTGAAGAAAAAAGTGAAGTTGAAATCATTGTTATCAATACTATTACCAATTCTGGAGTTTCATTAATTAGTAAGGTACATCCAAATAATATTAAAAAGATACCAGCAGAATTTGCACTAAGGTATAAAATCATTTATCAATTTAAACTTAATAAGAAAGAAATTAAATATATTCCTCTAATCGTAAAATAAAGTATAATTTCTTCAATGCAATATAACTTTCAAACTTAGGTATAAACTTATAAGTTGTTAACTAAATAGATGTTTACATCCAATTTCAATTGGTGCATCTTTATTTTCAAATATAATATATTTTTTAAACAATTCATTGATACTTCGAATGTATTCTGCTCCCCTTCCAATCGCTATTCCTCTTTCTTTAAATGTCAGCAAGTAAATTGTTATTTTTCTCTGCCCTGAGGCTATATCATATTCTAATGCAATATCGTGGATATATAAATCAGGAAAAAGGCTATAAATTAAATTGATAAGAACATTTTCAATTCTTATAATTAAGATTTTTCTCCCTTTAACTTCTCTCCTCATAAAATCTAAGAAGGTTTTGGCTTTGAAATAATACTCATTCTTAACGAAGTAAAAAATAAATTTTCCTATCAGTATTACTAATTCGGGATAAATTCCCTTGGTCTTTAAATGAAAATATTGATATAATTTAAGTTCTAAATTAGAGAATTTTTTTGTAAACTTTATAATTTGATAAAAAATGAGATCATCGGCGATTGTATAAAACATGTTAAAATATTGATATGAAATGATTTAAACTCCAAATTTAATCATTAGATTATAATATGTTCCCAATCTAATACTAGTCTAAGACTCTACTTAGAGTTTATATTAGCAAACTATTTATGAGTTTGAGACCAAGTCATGCCTAAGGGAGGATCGTGGCGAAATCTTACCATAAAAAATCCTGAGGTGTTTGGCAGGAACTATTTTTAGATTTGTTTCCTCTATTATATTTGAAAACTTCTTTTCAAATTATTGGCAAAAATCTATATTACTACAATTATTATATACTAGCAAGATATACTAATTTGAAGAATATTTCAAATGTTTGTAGAATTTTTCTATTACCTAAAGGAACGCCTAGCTGTAAGTATTACAGAATATATGACCTTACTTGAGGCTCTCAATAAAGGATTAATTCATAATATGGTTGAATTCTACTACACTTCACGCTCTATTCTCTGTAAAAATGAACATCATTTCGATATATTTGATATTTCATTTGCAAATTTCTTTAAAAATGCAATGATTCAATTCCCCGAGGAATTCAAGCAAGAAATATGGGAATGGCTTCAAAAACCCATATCACTTCCCGAACTCATTGAAGGTTTAGAAGCTCTCATAAAAGAATATCAACAATATCTTCTAGATGTGGATATCAAAAAATTACTTGAGGAATTACTCGATAAATATGCTGATAAGCTTGAAGGATCATTACTTGCTGAAGCTCCTGATGATATCAAAAGTGAAATTTTATCATGGCTTCAAAATAATCTCAACGCTCTTGCTGAAGCTGCTGCATTACAAGGAATGGCAGACCAGTTTACAAACCTTGAAGAATTACAAAAGCGTCTTGAAGAATTAATGCAAGAACAGGATGAGGAACATAATTTTGGAGATCATTTTATTGGTACGCAAGGGACCTCACCATTTGGGCATTCGGGACAAAATACTATGGGCATGAGAATTGGTGGTGGTGCAGGTATGCGAACAGCGGTACAAATTGCAGAGAAGAGAATATTTAAAGATTATCGGAAAGATATTGTTCTCGACACACGCCAAATTAAGATAGCCTTGAAGCGACTCAAAAAACTCGAAGAAATTGGAAAACAAGATGAATTAAACATAGATGATACTATTAATAAAACTGCAAAAAATGGAGGAGAAATAGAAATTGTGTTCGATAAACGGAGGAAAAATGACGTAAAAATACTACTCCTCATGGACGTGGGGGGAAGCATGACACCCTACGCCCATCTCGTCAACTTACTTTTCTCAGCTGCAAATAACATGTCCCATTGGAAAGATTTTAAGTACTATTACTTTCATAATTGTATTTATGAGACTTTATACTTCAATGCTAGAAGGAATCCAGAAGAAGCAATTGAATTTGATGAGTTTCTTCGGAAATATGATAATAAATATAAAGTTGTGGTGGTAGGGGATGCTGCTATGGCTAGTTGGGAATTAACAGAGAAATATGGTTCAATATACTATTATCATAGGAATGAAATGCCTGGTATTTTTTATATTAAGGAACTAGCTAATCATTTCAAAGATGGTATCATTTGGCTCAATCCCGAGTTAATTAGAGCTGAATGGAGTCCATGGACACGTAAAATTATTTCAAGTATTATCCCAATGTTCGATTTAACTATTGAAGGTATTGAAAAAGCGATGAATTATCTAAGAACTGGTGGTAAGAACATGTTTACCACTGTGAATTATTTTAAGGGATTAAACTACTAAAAACTTTGAAATTCTCTTTCTTTTAATTTAATACAATAGGAATAAAAGTTGAGCATTTTTTTAAGCTTCTATTAATTTTCGAATGAGTTCTACACCATATATTGCATCATCAGCATAACCATCTGCGCCAAATTTCTTTGCTAATTCCAAATTTAATGGAGCTCCACCCACTATCAACTTTACTCTATCTCGTAATCCTGCCTTTTTTAGGGCTTTATGAACAACTTCAATTTGGTCAACTGTCATAGATAATAAAGAACTTAATGCAACAACAGACGCTCCAGTTTTTCTCACTTTTTCTACTATTTCTTCAGCATTAACATCTCTCCCTAAATCGTAAACCTCAAAATTAGCACTTAATAGCAATATTCCTAGAAGGTTTTTCCCAAGATCGTGTTGATCTCCTTTTACAGTTGCGATTACGACTTTGATTTTCTCTTCGGCACTATCAGAAATTCTAAGAACCGGTTTTAAGACTTCAAGTCCTGCTTTCATAGTATCACCAGCTAACACTAATTCTCCTAGAAAGTATTCAAATTCTTCATAACGACGGCTAACTTCATCCATACCTTTAGTTAAGGCTGTTAAAATATCAAATGGATCCTTCTTATCTTCTTCTAATGCCACTTTTACTGCATCGGCAATATCATCTACTTCTAATTCTATGATAAGTTCCGTTAACTCTTCAAAATCCATAATAATAGCCTGCGTTAATTACAATTTAAAAATTATCCCTATTTCCAATTTACTATTAATAATATTTACAAATTAAATTTCATTAAATATTTTTTTAAACAATCATATTATTTTTTTTATTATGGGTTTATCTAAACGAGAGCGAGTGATTCGGACTTTAGAACGCAATGACGAACCTGATATGATCCCAATCCATTATCTTGGATTTGAAACGACTGGAACTTCTTATCAACATTTTTTAGAATCAGAGGAATATAAAGTTAATAAGACATACATTGAAAATACTTATTCTAAAGAGGATTATAGATGGGTAGGAGATATAACAGAACCAAGATTTTGGAATGTTGATTGCTACTCAATGGATCCCTGGAGACATAGAATGAAAACTATTGTTGCCGAGGGACCACCAGAATATCCTGGAAGCTATTTGCTTCCAATATCAGGTAGAATCTTTAAGCGAGTAGAACAAATCAAAACAGGTTTAACATATGCATGGTATATAGATGGTTATTTCAAAACTCCTGAAATTTTACACTCCTATTGGGATGAATATGGAAAACCTTCTGAATGTATTAATGATGATGTTAACTACTCACCAAAAGTTTGGGAGGAATTTGTTAATTGCCTTTCACCCTATTTTTACCCAATAGCTAGATTAATGATTGCAATGAATGAGGCTCTATTTGAGGGTATGACAGTAAGTAGAGTTACTTATCATATGCGAAAAAATCCAGACTTCATTCATGAAGTTATGAATGAATACACTAAAGTAAATTTAGAGTATGTGAAACGTTACGCCGAAGCAGGTGTAGATACAGTTTTTTATTATGATGATTTAGGTTATAAGGGACGTTCGATGTTTTCTCTTAAGAATTTCCATACCTTTATGCTCCCCTATTATAAAAAAATATATCAAGAATGTCACAAACATGGTATGTTTATAATTCAGCACTCTTGTGGATATATCGATAAACTTCTTCCAGATATGACTGATGCAGGTTTAGATTGCATCCAAGCCTTAGAACCGACTGCTGGTGTCGATTTAACATACTTAAAAGAAACATTAGGAGATCGTTTAAGCTTTATGGGAGGAATGGACTCTACAAGAATACTAAGTTTCGGAACTACGAAAGAAGTAGAAGAAGAAGTAAAAAGATGTATAAAAGCTGCTGCCTATGGAGGAGGGTATTTTGCAGGTCCAAGTCATAATATTTTAAACGTACCTTGGGAAAACATCTTAGCGTTCAGAGCTGCTATAGAAAAATATCGAAAATATCCCTTGGATCTTTAATTCATTAATAATAGATTTGAAAAATTAATAAATCCAAATTATAATACACCTTTTTCTTCCAAATCCTTTATTTCTTCTGAAGTCAGCCCTAAAATTTCTTTGTAAATTTCTTGATTATATTCTCCTAATTTGGTACCTAAGAATCTTATTTGTCCTGGGAAATTCTTAAGTTTAGGGACGATTCCTGGTACTAAGATTTTACCAAATTCATAATCATCATACTCAATTATCGCTTCTCTTTGAAGCATATGGGGATGCTCTGCTAAATCTGCAATGTTATTGACTTTTTCACAGGGGACACCAACTTCTTCTAATATTTCCATGATCTCCCTAGCACTATAATTTTTTACCCATTCTCCTATTATCTCATATAACTCATCTTGATTTTGAAATCTATTTAAAGCAGAATTAAACTTTTTATATTTTAATAAATCAGATCTTCCCATCGCTCCTGCTAATATCTCCCACTGCTTTACAGAATTAGCATTAATTGCCACATTTCTACCATCTTTAGTTTCAAAATTTTCTGCAGGGACTACAAATGGAATTCGATTTCCTGATCTTTCATAAATTTCTCCCGTTTTTGAATATATTGATAAAGCACCTCCTGATGTTTTAAACGCAGCTTCAGTGAGAGATAAATCAATCACTTCTCCTCCACTCTTATTCACATCTCTATTATATAATGCCGCCATTACTGCAAATGCTCCGAGATATCCGGTTAAATAATCAATTAA
Source organism: Promethearchaeota archaeon (assembly GCA_048938895.1). Classification (GTDB taxonomy): domain Archaea; phylum Asgardarchaeota; class Lokiarchaeia; order Sigyniarchaeales; family SOKP01; genus Loki-b32. Next base: position 20,031 of record JBHLLU010000014.1, on the reverse strand, counting down.
GGGGAAACCAGAACGTACAGGTGGGTGTTCTGGGTACCCAGATGTATATGTCAAACCTGAAAAAGCACTTACAGTCCTATCGTATCCTCCCTTATGCTTATATGGTCCAGTTTGACCATAACCTGAAACAAGCCCTATAATTAAATCGGGATTAATCTTCTGCAATACTTCAGGACCTAGATTCCATTTTTCTAATACTCCCGGTCGAAAATTGAAGAGAACTATATCTGCTTTAGAACAAAGCTTTCTCGCTAGATCTTGCCCTTTTTTCTTATGAAGATCTAATGTAATAGATTTTTTATTTCTATTCATGGTTAACCAAAAAAGACTCCTTAGTCCCGGGAATCTACCACCTCCTCTGGTAGTATCACCGATTTTTGGTAATTCAACTTTGATTACTTCAGCCCCAAAATCTGCTAAAAGTGTTCCAATCAAGGGAGCAGCAATAATTGTTGAAAAATCAATAACTAAAACTCCTTCTAAAGGTAATTTAACCATATAAAATTTACCCGATAATAAGTTTTTAAATAATTTTCGAAAATTGATTTTATATAATTTTCAGCTGATTTAATATGTTATTTTTAAGATATTATATAAACAAATTTTGTATAAAATCAGTCCTAATGAATTTAAATACATTATGACATAAAGAAAATATAACAATAATTTTGAACGTGGAATTCATGAAAAATTTAAAAAAATACATTTTGATAACAAGTAGTGTTTTTATAGTCTTGTTTTTATTCGTATTTTTTACAGGAATGGGAGAATCCTCTGTAAATATTGAACTTCTTAATACCGATGATAACCAAGAATTATCAATAACTTCCGAAAATCCTTCATCAATTTCCGAAGATACAGGTTCTGAAAGTGGAACAATGCCTTATACTTTTGAAGAATGGAGAATATTTCTTCTGGAATTAAATAATGCCACTATAGAAGATTTAGATAGTTTTAGTAGTGAATCGCTTTATTATCTTAATGAACAAGCTTGGATATATGCTGGTTGGTCAAATGGGACCTATTCTGATGAAGAAAGGGATCAATTATTTGATACTTTACATTCCTCACCCCTTATAGGTACTCCAACATTCAATAGAAACGATGATGATCGATTTGAAGCAACATTTAGTATTACTGTCATTCCCTTAGCAATGGAACATTGCTTCCGTATCTATTGCTATCTCGATTATTATAGAGGAGACACCAACATATATGGAGGAAATAAATTTCATGATGAATCATACATCAAAGGACCCTATCCTGGCAGTTGGCCCGGATATCTAACTTGGGATCGGTATCCTTACGATAATTTGCCATTTATTTCTGATCTTAATCCTTATGAGGGATTCTTAGGTTCTCATTATGTCCGTGGTACAAAAGAAGGACAGCAAATCCTTCCAATTGACTGGTATACTTTTGGAATGAACGATCCCTTTGATGGGACATTGTATTCTCCTCCAAGAGAAATTTACTTTGTCATCCAAATGCTATACAGGTATGATACAATGACAACAGGGATTAATTATCAATGCATTTTTAAGTGGGTAACTAAAATTTATTCTGTTACATTATATGATGATGATACAACAGGGCCAATTCTTCCAGTGGAGAATGTAGTTACTACAATTGACCCAATTAACTCCCCATCCTATATTTATGATGGTGATGTTTCTTTTGATATTGAGGTATTAGGCTATGATATAGAGAGTGACCTTGGAAATAGAATTGCTTTTGATGGGCAAGAGGTTTCTAATGGTATATATATTGGTGATGTGTTAATTGAATTTGGGGGTCTGTTTGGTCAGGATCTTTATGCTTACTGGTATAAATATACCATAAATAATAATTTTGGATATACACCGGGATATAAGACTGTAGATTTAATGGTATGGAATAATGATGATGATGGATGGACTGGAGATCCTGATGCTACTACCGAACAAGTTAGTTTTTGGGTTTTAGATGATGATACATTTGCCCCAGAGGTGGTGTTCTTTAATGATTGGGAGATTTATGACTCTGAGGCAAATCTTGAAATAATACTTCAAGCTACTGATGCTTCAGGAATCAGCAGTATAGTTGTTCAATTTGGCGGGATCGATTATTTACCTTATTATGATGGTCCTGGAGGTGAATATCGAATAAGAATACCAAATCCGAAAACACCAGGGCTGTATTGGTTTGATATCTTTGTTCGAGATGGTGACAATGACGGTTGGAATGGAGACACTTTGCAATACGTAAATGCAATATCCTTCAATGTGATTGACGATGATATTACCCCACCAAATGTCAATTTCATCAATGATTGGGAGATTTACGATTCTGAAGATTATTTTGAAATTATAATAGATGCAACTGATCTAGATTCTGGCATTTATAGTCCTGGAGTTTATGCTGATTTTGGGAGTGGCAAAGGTGGACCCACTAGATATTATGGTGTCCTTGAAACCGACGGATTTTATCATATATACATAGATAATCCTAGAACTCCAAAGAGCTACAATGTAGAGATTTGGGTCTTTAATAACGATTATGATAATTGGAATGGTGATAGAGACGATTTTCACGATATTCTGACTTTTAATGTTGTCGATGATGATGAATCTCCACCAATTGTTAATTTTCATAATAATTGGTTTATGTTGGACTGTGATGGATATTTTGAAATAATTTTAGATGCTTCTGATATAGAGTCTGGTATTCATACGGTTTGGGCAACTATATTAATTGAAGGTCCATTTGGAATATTGGTAACTAAGGAATTTATGGGTTATTACGATGAATTAGATGGATTTTATCATATTCTAGTTTACCCTCAAATTTTTGATCCTGGTGTCTATGATATCAAGGTCTATGTTTTAAATAATGATAATGACGGATGGAGCGGGGATCGAGAATGTTTTGAATCACCAGAAGTTTATACTATAGAAGATGACGATATAGATCCTCCCATTATTGATATTCAATATATCGAAGGAGATATGACTGATGGAAATCCTGGAAAGTGGATGGTAAATGTATATGATCCAAGCGGCTTATATGAAGTTACTATCTATATTGATGGTGTACTATTTGAAACTATTCATAAGTTCTCTGAAGGGTCCTTTTCAAAAACATATAATATATTAAATTCCTTAGGAAGTCATTCTATCCAAGTTTTTGCAAAAGATAATGATAATGACAGAGCTGGTGATAAGATATTAGGTGACGATTTAGAATCAATCATTATTGGAGATGATGATACTTCTCCTCCAGAGTTTGATCTAATAAGTACAATGGAGTGGAGTGGAACAGAAATATTGTATAGATTTATGATTGATGCTACTGATGAGAGTGGAATTGCTTCGATATCAATTGAGATTAATGGTATGCTTATTACTGGTCCAGGTTGGCATGATTTGATTTTGCCTTCTGGAATTTACACAGTATATGTGTCCGTTACAGATGGAGATGATGATAGAGCTGGTGAAAACGACTCTGAGACTAATGAAGAATTCTATACTGTTATCATAGATTTAACACCACCAACAACAGAAATTAATTGTGATATATTTTACTCTGATGGAGAAACAATATATGTGGTTTCAGAAACCGTTTTTTCACTCAGTGCTACTGATGATGTTTCGGGGGTTGCAGAAATATTTTATTCCATTAATGGAGATACATGGATTACCTATACAGGACCATTTTCTCTCGAAGGACTTGATGGGCCTTACATAATTGAATTTTATAGCGTTGATAATGTTGGAAATATTGAACCTATAAATATTTTAAATGTTCAATTAATCAGCCTTGATGTGAGTTCATACATTTCTCGAGGACAGTCAGAAGCAATAGAATATTTTGATGTAATTTTTAGGAAATGCAAACAAGATGGTGTGGACGGTTATATGCTAGTTGCAACTAATCCTGGTGAAATTTTTTATAACATCGAATTCACTAATGTATGGCCAATACTTATAGATATGCTCTACATTGATGTTAGCCTACCTACAGATTTTGTCACTAAGGGAGCGAACCCTTTCCATATATTCTTGGATGGTTTTGAGATAACAAACTTATGTATAATCGAAGGAAATGTAATAACCATTTCAAATATTGCTCCAGGTAGCATGGTCCGTATAGTTGTTCATGTAGATTATGGATTGAAAGGTACTTTTTATGACGCTTTAGATGAATTCTGGATGGAACACTATACTTTTTTCACGGAGGTTCAAGCAAATAGTGATAGTTTAGCTGGCACATATAGTTCTTCAACTGAATTTAAAGCCTTTGAAAAGAAAGAAACTGCGATTGCAGGTTTTGTGAAAGATGAATTTGATAATCCTATTGCTTATGCCACAGTAGAATTGTTATTAGAGGATGGAACAATACTTACTGCACTAACAGACTCAGAAGGATTTTATTACTTTTTAGAATTACCCGTTGGAATACATCAGATTCGAGTTTTTGATCTTACTGATTGGCAAGTTATAGAGACTTGGAAAAATGAAGTTACTTGGATGGATTTCATCATACCGTAGATCTGTAATAATTATATAATTAATATTCTTTTTTTTTTAATTTTTGGAGTTAACTTATTTTTCTTAAAAGTTTATCTTTTACTGTTGTTTTATAGGATTTGTAGAATAAAGAGGAATATTTTTGGTAAAATTCTTTCTTTTTTGCCATAATCAAATCTCTATCTTCCAACTTCGTAGTTCCACTAGACCAAAGAATTGACCCATCAAAATTTAAATTTATATCATTCTGTTTCTTGATAATTTGCCCAGATTTTATTAAATAATCAATATTAGTAAATGCTCTATTAAAATTCTCAACTTCTTTACTAATATCCGTTTCTTCAAGATTTATATCTAAAATATTCAGATCTCCGTCTGCACCAGAGCCAAGATTTCCTTTTATACTCCCTAATCCTAAGGATAGTGCTGGGCTAACACGGGTAATTTTAATTATTTCTGCAAAACCCAAAACTTCATCATTGGTTAATAATTTGCAATCTTTTAGAAATTTTTGATTCATTCCTTCCATAAAATTTTGTCTTGATTTTTTACTAACCAACCACGTAAGGATTTCGGGTATATCTGTAATTTTAGCATAGTTTGGAAAGTTTAAAGATAGACTGACTTGTAGTTTGTTTTTGATATTTAAAGTTAAATCTATGGCATTGGCCCATAATATACAATCTTGATAATTAGATTTATCAAATCTTCTCATTGAAGCAAACATATCCCCTTCAAACTCTACAGCAGAACTAATTAATTGATTAGGATTATCAATAGCATCTATTGTTAGCATTGAACTTATCTTTCTTCTATCTGATGTAATTAGGGGATTTATCTCATCAAAACCAACAAAAGAAAGATCTAATGTGAATTTCTTATGTTGGTTGAGAAAGTCTACTAACTGTTTAGTATTTCCATCAGTTATATAACTATTTGCATGCGCAATATGAAAAATTTGTTCTCGTTTAATATTTAAATTTGTCTTTTGGTTCGCTTCAATTCCCAATGAATTAATATTATCTAAAACTGTGAATAAATTTTGATTTCCCATTGAATTTTCATATCCTTCAATGTGAGCATGACTAGAATGTGGCAACCCTAGGGATTCAACAGATTTAACGATACTTGTATACACATCAAGAGCAGAAAAGTTATATAATCTCCCTTGACTTGATAAATCATCTCTTATTTCTTTGAAATCCCACATCTCACATTCAAAAGGATTATAAATTTTAAATCCAAATCCATACGTTTTGGATAAAAGATCAGAAAGAAATACAGCCATATCATGAGTTTTTTCTCTTTGAAATTCGAGTTCCAAAGGCCAAAAGTTACTAATATTTAACAACATAGCCTTATCCAATACTGGGATTTGCTGAAAGTTGAATATGGTTTGTTTTGCTAAAGAGGGGAATACGTTTGCTTCAAGTATAAAAGTGTAACCCATTGAGATATAATCTCTAGCGATGTTTTTTAATGTAAACCCCTGCCAAGTCTCATTGAACGTTTTATTATTAGAACCTAACAAACGTACCCAATTAGCCTGTTGAGAAGCAACATGGGTATGGATATCAATAGCTGCGGGAATAACTGTTTTTCCTGTAGCATCTATTTCTTTTATATCCTTATTACTTCCAAATTTTTCTACAATCTTACCAGATTCAACTAAGATATCTTTTTTTTCAGCTTCAATGTTATTGATTGGGTCGTATACAAGTCCATTTTTTATAATAAGCCTATTCATTTTCATTGTTTGAAAGAATTAATTATTATTTTATTGATTCTAATATTTCTGATATATTTAAAATCCTTTCTCGAGTTGGTTCAACATTTACTTCAAGGTTTTTGAATACGAGTGATTCATCATAGACCCCAGTTAATTGACTAGCCCAGATTGATACAGGCATCACTGTGGTTCCTGTTGGTACATTTTCATCCTGTTTGACTTTTATTATCACTTCTCCATTCATATTCGATAATTTGAGATTTAAACTTGGAGTTAACCCGAGTTTTTTGAAATCATTAGGATTTATCATGCAGATTGCAAGATTTTCTTTTAAGGAATTCTCATCTCCCAGAGCATATTCTTTTAGTTGATCATAATCAACTTTCCTTACTGTGTTTAATAACATTTCCATTTTTTTAACCTTCTTCTATACCATTTATTAGTTGAGATAAAATTTCTTCATCAGAGACTATGTTACTTGGAGGTTTTAAATATTGTTTTAATTCTATTGGTATGAGATCTAAACGATAAGCTAATCCTCCTGTTTCAATTCCAGTAATTGCTGAAGGAATAATTAAATCAGCTATACTTGATGTAGCAGATTTTTTATTGTCAATCAAGATTAAGGGTTTTGAAGCTAACTTTTTACTTAATCTCCAAGGTAAGTGGGAGATAGGATCTGTACCGACAATAATAGAACAATCAAAATCATCATTGTTAATTTTTGTAATTATTGTATCTGATGAATCTACTAATTTATGATTAGAAAATTGTAGACTATGATTTCTTCCAGAAACAGATAATGCTACTTGGTCGAAGCCTGCCATGTTGTAGTGTCCCCCTAACATTATAACTGCCATACGGCCTTTTTGTTGTTTTATATTGATCATTTGCACCAAATCAAGTAGTTCTTGAATAATATTAGACTCCGTATTAGAACCGACAATTCCCTGACCTATGAAAATAACTCCATTTTCTGCATTTGTTAATTGTATTAAGAGTCTTCGTAGATCATCGCTATCAAGACCAGCGACGCCATCTGTTGGAAATGTATTTGGGGTACAACATTCTTCCTTTAAAGCTCTAATTAAATTAATATCCTCCCCAGATTTGATTCTAAGTGCAACATCGCGTACTCCCATAACTCCAAATGATGCGGTCTTCACAGGATCAATTATAATTACGGTTTTAATTTCTCTCCCCGTCATTCGAAACTTTCCACGGGAAAATAAGGTTTTGTTTAATAACCGGGGTATTGATTCAGCTACATTTGCACCCCAAAATATTAATAAATCAGCTTTATTAATCACTTCTGAAATTGTTGTTAATGTTATACCTGTTTTTTTTGCGGCATTAAGGACTTTTCCTTGGCATATAATTGAATTAGAATCGATAAATCCATTAGTTAGTCTAGCGAGTTCGATCCCCTTTAACTGAGCTTGACAACTGACAGTAGAAAACCCATATAGTAAAGGATTAGAAGAACTTTTAATAATGGTAACTGCTTCTTCTACAGCTTCATTGTGTGAAATTTTTTCTAATTCCCCATTTCTTCGTAGTAAAGGAGATAAAATACGATTTTTACTTGTAACTTGATCAAACTTTTCTTTACCCTTTAAACATGCGCCGATAATCTCATCAATATATAAACCATCAGTCTTAATAATTACATCATCACATAAGAGTGAACAACCTGTACATTCCACCCGCTTACTTGCCATGATTTTAACATCTTAAAAATATAGTCTGAAAATTAAACATAATCTATCTTAACTGCTTCCCTCGGACAGTAAGATTCACAAACACGACATTCTCGCTCTCTACCTTCCGCTGCAATCCTACGGCAATGCTCTAGATTTAATAATTCACATTTGCCATTTTTTACTTGAAATAATTGATGTTTTTCGGGGGGATAATCTGGTGCTTTACCACTTAATGAAGGAGAGCAATATCTTGCATTTACAGGACATACTGTTACACAAATTCCACAACCATCGCATAATTCCTCATCGACATCAATTCTTAATTCCTTTTCCTTACCCTCCTCAGAACCTATCATTTCCTTTAATGTTTCATAATTCTTTTTATATTTCGGTTCTAGAAGTGGAGTGCAATCATCAATCTTGACTTTCCCTTGGAGTAGATCCAGCGCAAAAGCCATACACGTGGGTTTCCCACATTTTTTACAATTTGTCTTAGGCAGGAATTTGTAAAGTTCCATAAAGTTGCTTACTGGAATTCAATAACACCTTAAATTTTTTATTACTTCTTTCAGTTATGCATAATTTATTGAAATTAAAATTTGTTTAGATTATAAAAATTAAATTATAAGAGAATTAAAGATAGAATTCATAATTAATTAACCAAAAAAATATAACAAATCATTTGTTTCAATGCATAAAAAGTAAATGATGATTGTCTATGGCTGAAGAAGAAATCCCAGATATAGATTTAAAAGAAATGATGATGGATGAGCGAGAGAAAAGCATAAAAACCAATATGGAGAAAATAAAACATAAAATAGTAATTATTTCTGGTAAGGGAGGTGTGGGAAAAACCACCGTAGCAGTTAACCTTGCTATGAGTTTATCCAGTATTGGATTGAGAGTAGGAATTCTTGATGTTGATATAACTGGACCTAATGTTCTTAAAATGCTGGGTGTAGACCCCGAACTTAAACCAAGGGTAGATGCTGATGCTAAAAAGTTCTATCCTATAAACGGACCTTTAAACATGAAGGTAATGAGTATGGCGTTTTTAACTCTAACACCAGACGATCCAGTGATATGGAGAGGTCCTATGAAAATGAGTGCTGTAAGGCAATTCTTAGGTGACGCTGTATGGGGAGAACTTGATTATTTAATATGCGACTTACCCCCAGGTACTTCAGATGAGACCCTTGATATATTACAATTAATTCCAGATGAAAATGTGGTAATAGTTACAACACCACAACAAGTAGCATTAATGGATGCGCGTAAAACAATGAAAATGGCAATGGTTATGAAAAGAAACATTCTAGGTATTATCGAAAACCATTCAGGCTTTAACTGCCCACATTGTGGGGAATATATAGATTTATATCCTCCAGGTGGAGCGGAAAAAGCCGCAACTGATTTTAGCCTTCCATTATTGGGGAAAATACCCTTTGAAGTAGAAGTAGCTATTCAAGGAGATCTTGGATTACCATTTATATTGAAGTATCCTGATAATAAAGCTACAAAATCATTTAAAGACATTGTATCTAAAATAAGAGAAATATTAGAAAAATAATTAGTCCTGCTTTTTTTTTATATTTTCATTTTTGATCTATTTCACAGATAACACATCTAATTTTAAAGGAACATTTAAAAGGTTTTATTTTACATTATAAAAATAGGTAGTAAAAGTTTTGATAACAGGGATAAAAATTTCTGTTGATAACTATAACCTAGTGAAGGGAATTGTTATATGTAAAGAGTCTGGAGAATATTTATTAGATCTTATTTTAGATTCAAAAATTGATCCTGTTCTATTATCTTCTTTTGTTGGGGCATTAGGTTTATTTGGGAATAATCTGGGAGAAATAGAAGAGATTAACATCAAGGGTCTTGATGTTGATATGATTATTGTTTATAAATATAACCTAATATTTGTAGCTATTCTTGATAAGGAATTCGTTAGGCATGATATAAGAGAGGAAGCGGAGAAATCACTGGATATGTTTTATACTCTTTACAGAACAGAAATTAAAAATGATGCTGCTGAAATTAGCCAATTTGAGTCGTTTAAAAATATTTTATCTAAACAAATTGAAGAATATTATCTAAAATTAAAAAATGAAGAAGAAACGGAAATTGGAGATTTTGGATTCTTTACTGATGCAATTAAAAAATTAAGAGAGGATCAAGCATAGATTTAAAAATCTAATGTCTTTTTCTTGAAAATCAAATCTCCCATCTTTACGTCAAAAATCCTTTCCATTAAATTACATTTTGCCTTAAGTAAATAGTAAACATCCTTATTGGGAATCTCAATCCCATAGAGACTCTCAAAATTTCCTTGTCCTTTAGATAAAATTACACCATCATTCCTAAAAAATAGATCTTTAAACTCTTCTGTAGAAGAACTTAAGTCTATCCCTGGAGTAGGACTTGATTCAATCACGCGAACTAATTCAGTCAGCCTAATAACTCTAGCATCTTCAATTGTAGCGTCGTTTATGATGGGTGCAGATCTTACTGAGTAGACTATTTCTAGATCTGGATAAAATTGTTTAATAACCTGAATTAGAAGTTTATCAAACACTATCTCCCCCGCATTATCTCCAATTATTAATAAATGCTTAGCATTTTCTAATGAGTTCTTGAATTTAGTATAATCATTGATAACCAAATCCTCAGGATTAAAATTTTCTATATCTGAAATTAAATCTATTTTGTGTTGACTGGCAAAGTCAATAGTATTACCAAGCGCAGCAACTACAATTGCCTCGAATAGAGGATCAACCGCATTATCTACTATATTCTTAACATCTCCAAATAGCTCCAAACTAAGTTTATTACTTTCCTGTTTTAAAGCTAAATATGGATCCGGATCATCTAAGATTTCTGAAACAATTCCATATGCAATTTTTCCTAATATTGGAGAAGCATCAGATTTTACATCAAATTTAACAAGGAATTCCATTAATTTTTTTTGAGCAGCAATGATAATATCATGAGAAATTTCAGGATCAAGTAATTCAAAAGCTTTTAGTACTTGGTTAAAAATACATCCAATACATTCAGGTTCTAATTTCATACTTGATTAAATAATATAGTGTTTTTCTAAAGGAATTTTGGATTGTGAATTAATTGTTAAAATAAGATAAAAAAAATATTATAATTTAATATCAATATTTATTGTCTCTATGGGTTTAGGAACTGCTTTTGTGGATTCTAAATATCCTAGAATTATGTTTGCAAGCATTTCCTGCATAAAATCCTTTAAAGGGACTTGCTTGTCATTTACAGTTAGAATTGCATTTACCATGATTCAAATCCTTAATTTTTTTAATTAGAGCATAAATTTTATTTAATAACAACCGAAACCTTTGCTAGGTTAATCCGCTTACAACTATAATTTTTTTGTAAGAATCATCTATATCGGTTATTTAGATATTAAAATAAGTTAGTTAAACATCCTCAAGTTCCACCACCGTCACCACTCGCTATACTAACAATGGTTAACGTTGCCACTAATGCTGCTGCTGCTGCTATTATAGCAACCCAAATTAATATTTTTTTTACTTTCCTTTTCCTAAGTCCTTTTATCTCTGAATCCATCATATTGTTATAATTTTCGAATTAAATATTATAAATAATTGATATATTTTATGCATATATAATATTTATATTCAAGGGCTAAGAATCAAAAGCTTTGACATAATCTTAAAAATTAAGTTTTACGAACTACTACTAGATTTTATTATGAAAATCAGACTATACGAGAATTTAGATAAAAACGATATGATAATTCTCATTGGAAAATTTCGTGTGAGGTTGTCAAAATTAAAAGGAATTGAAAAAAAACCTGACTTAAATAGCGCAAAAAAAGAGTTAGAATTTTACATAAAAAAAAAATACCCAATATATATTGCGGAAGACGAGAATAATAGAATCATTGGATATCATGTATGTAGAGTAGAAGACAATATTGTATGGTCTGAATCTCTTTATGTAACTCCCAAGATGCGGAGAAAAGGGATTGGCTCAAAGCTATATGAAGAAGCTGAAAAATTAGTAACAAAGCTAGGAAGTGAGACGGTATACAATTGGGTTCATCCAAATAATGATATGAGTATTCAATTTTTGAAAAAAAGAGGTTATGATGTGTTAAATTTAATTGAAATAAGAAAAAAAAGACCAGATGAAAAATTTACTCAAGAAATAAAAGTAGGGAATTATGAATTTAACTATTAAGAAAAGGTGATATTTATAACACATATAAACTTTGAAGGAAAATTTAACAAAAATTCATATTTAGTCGATGGGATGGTTCTTGGGTTGCCAAAATTTCTCAGTATTTATATTGTTGAGAATAATGGTATGCGCTTGATGGTTGACGTGGGGGAAACTCTAAAAATCCGTAAAATTTTAAATAAATTAAAAGAATTTGGGCTTTACCCTATCCATAGAATTGTTATAACCCATTCTCATTGGGACCATGCTCAGGGTATATCCAAATTGCAGCAATCAATAAAAGATTCTGAGATTGAAATTTTAGCTTCAGAAAATGCAGTAGAAAACTTAAAAGATCCTAGTAAACTAAATGAGTTTTATGAATTTGATATGCAGCCAATAGAAAATGTCACTCCTTTAAAGGAGGGAGATATAATTGATGTAAACGGTCTAGAATTAGAAGTTATTAATTTATTTGGTCATACAATGGATTCTATTGGAATTATTAATAGAAATGTAAAAAATATTTTTGTTGGTGATGCAATAATTGATAAATTAGACCAAGATGCTTTTTTTATTCCCCCCATGCCACCTGAATTTAACGAGAAAGAACTTTTAAAATCTTTTGAAAAGCTAAGAAATATTAAAAATGAACTTAACTCAATATCTTTGGGACATTTTGGAGTTTGGACTGATAATGACTTTGAACAAATTGTTAAACAAATGGAATCTTTATATTTCGATGTAAAAGAATCAATAATTCAGTGGTACAATGAAGATGCATCGATTGATGTAATTACATCAAAGTATATCCAGAAATTTATGCCGAATTCTAAATTTTGGAATGCTCAAGTAATGAAAGTTCTAATTGAATGGACTATAGCAGGTTTGGGATTAAATTAAAATAATACCCTTTATATAATAACTGAGTTTGTAAAAAATGAAACTTTTATAAGACATAATGATTTGGTATTTAGTATGAAATTATTGCGTACACCAGATGAGAGATTTGAAAATCTTCCTGATTTTCCCTATGAGCCACATTACTTAGAGGTTGAAAAAATAAGGATACATTATGTAGATGAAGGTCCAAAAGAGGCTGAAGTTATTCTCTTGATGCATGGTGAACCTTCATGGAGTTATTTATATAGACATATGATCCCTATTTTAGTAGAAGCAGGATTTCGAGTTGTTGCACCAGATTTAGTGGGATTCGGTCGTTCTGATAAGCCAACAGAACAGGAAGATCATACATATGCAAAACATGTGAATTGGATGACTGAGTTAGTCATAAAGCTTAACCTTAAGAGAATAACGCTATTTTGTCAAGATTGGGGATCTCTTATAGGTTTAAGAGTTGCTATCGAAAATCAAGAGAGATTCAGTCGAATAGTGTTATCAAATGGAGGATTACCTACTGGTGAACAAGAAATGACAGAAGCATTTTTGAACTGGAGGAAATTTTCTAGAGAATCTCCTGTATTTGATGTGGGACGTTTAGTTCAAAGTGCAACTACTACAAAATTAACAAAAGAGATACGAAAAGCTTATGAAGCTCCTTTCCCTGATGATACATTTAAAGCAGGAGCACGTATAATGCCTTCATTGGTGCCAATTAGTGCCGATGATCCGGAACATGAAGCTAATAAGAAAGCATCTGAACAATTTAGAAAGTGGGAAAAACCTTTTCTTACAGCTTTTTCTGATAGTGATCCTATTACTCGTGGAATTGATAGATCTTGGCAAAAAGATATTCCGGGTGCTCAAGGACAAAAGCATACAACGATTAAAGATGCAGGACATTTTGTACAGGAAGATAAAGGTCCCGAATTAGCAAATCTTATTATTGAATTTATAAAAGATAATCCTTTATAATATCTCTTTTTTTCCTTTTTGTTATAATTGAGCAATCTTTTTTTTTAACCTTTAGTCCATCTGAATCTCCAGTCAGTTTCAAAAGGGACTACGTCACACGTTTCTAAATACCATGTAAGCATTTTTTCTTTCATGTTGATAAGGATTTCATCATAATCCGAATCATTAATAACATTAAATAATTCTTCAGGATCTTTATTTAAATCATATAACTCATCGTCTTCATAAAGACGCTTAATATATTTGAAGTCTTTTGTCCTACACATTACAGCTTTACCATGGTATGGTTTATCATCCGTTACTTGAAGACTTACCCGAGGCCAGTAAAGACCATCCTGAATTAATGCTGATTTAGATTCTATTTCCATAGCATGTTTTTCACCATATAATCTTCCGCCTTCACAGAACACAGCATCTCTGTGATTTTCAGTTTCACCTTGAAGTAATGGTATCAAACTTTTACCAAAACGAGTATAATTGGGATTTATACCAGTTAAAGCAAATACAGTTTCAGAAAAATCAACTAATTCTACAAGTGCATCACATACTCTAGGTTTAATCTTAATATTACCTGGGGGTTTAATTATTAAGGGCACTCTGGTCAGGCAATCTTCAAACGTGTTCTGTGCTTTCTCAACAATACCATAATCTCCCGTAAAATCACCATGATCTGAGAAGAAAAATATTGCACTGTCATCATAATAACCTTTCTTTTTAAGTTCTTCAACAATTAATCCAAATTGATAATCAAGACGAGAACACATTCCATAATAGGTAGTACGTAGTTCGTCCCATCTATCTTCTGTCCAGTCTTGAAGATTTTGGCTTTCATATATTCCTTTTAAGAGCAAAGGTTTACTTGTCCAATCTTTAGGTGCTTTTTTACGTGGGGGAAGATTTTTACGTTTAGTAATGCTGAACCAAGGTTCTTCAACACAATATGGAGGATGCGGATAGCCCAATGCAATATTCATGCAAATGGGTTTCTCCCCGCTATAAGATCTAATAAAATCTATTGCTCCTAATATCATTGCCCAATCAAAATCAAAATATATATCACTTCCTTTTTTATCTAACTTTCCCGCAAAAAAACTATAGTAGTTATCACCTTCAGGATCTCCACGCCATTCATTATTTACATATAGATTTGGATTCCACGTATATCCCCACCGTTTCAAATCTTCTTTTGAAGGCCAAAAAGATATATCACAGTGTTCTTTTAGATCATCTTTAGCTGAAATAAGATCATTCCTCGAACTCCACCACACAAAATATCCATTTTCTTTGAGTAATCTCATTAAATTAGGCTCACCTTTATCTAAATGTAGCATATGAAACATAGTTCGATGCCCTCTAACATGAGGATACCATCCTGTCATAAAACTACACCTGGAAGGAGTACAGACAGTATTCTGACAAAAAGCATTACTAAAAGAAACCGCATCGTTCTCGACCATTTTATCAAGATTGGGTGTTACTGCAGCAGGATTTCCCACATGGCCTAAAACGTCACCTCTCCATTGATCTGGGTTAAAAATTATAATATTTGGCTTTTCTGAAATGATAAAACACCTCAAATAATAAAAAAAAAGATAATTTAAAAAGGGAATACGATTATTGTAACGTCAAAAAGTACTCCAATGATTAATGCTACAATCACAAATAAGACAAAAGCTATTACAGTAACAACAATCGCGGCTAAAAATCCAATGTTATGTCTAATAGCTATCAGAATCCAAGTTACAATCAATGCTATGACCCAAGCAAGCCATCCTCCAAAGAGTAAAAAGATTATTGCAAATGCTATAGTTATAAGAAAAGATGTAAGGAAAACTTGTCCAAAATCGGTGTGGGTCGCCTTACTAAAAAATCCTAATGCTAACTTCAAAAAAATAGCCATAACTAATAGCAAGATGAGATAAAATATTAAGAACCACATTATCTCTTCAAGCGTGTCTAAGGATTCTAGCCATTCTTCATTAAATATCTTGAACATCATTTTAATTTTTTCTCTTTTTTTTAGTTATCTTGTTTTAAATCAATAAATAGAAATTTTGAAAGCTTATCTCGGTCTTCCTCTGAAGGGATTTCTCCAAATTCCATATGGAACCCTAACACATCAAGACTATTCATCATGTATACTGGTTTTCTTTTAGCTTTTAATTTCTCATCTAATTTTTCCCAAGCGACTTGAAAATTAAATAACGGGTCAATACCCTCTTTCTTAAATTTACTTACAATGTCATCAATATCATTAACCACAAAAGTAATGTTATGAACATAGGTTCCATTTTTCTCTAAAAGTCTATACCAGCTACCCATTGGTCCGTCGACTTTCATCATAGGTTGACAATACTGCAATACTACATTACTTAAATTTACATGAATTATGTGCATGAATGGAGTGTCTAACAAATCGGCAAACTCAATCTCTATTTTTTCTGAACCAAAAACGTTATGTAAGAGTTCATAAGTCTTCGTTAGATCCTGTGTAACAAGCTCTATATGCAGCATGGGAGAGGCATTCCCTATTAATTCATCATGTCCCGTAGCATATCGAGTCTGTGGAAGTACATTTCGAGCTTCTTCTTTAAATGGATTATCTCCGAATTCTAAATGAAAGCCTAGCTTATCCATCGCATCCATCATATAAACTTTTCCCACTTCTGTTTTTAACACTTCAGGTGGAATCATATTCTTCCATTCTAAATCGAACGTGAAGAGAGGCTTAATTTCACCTAATTTTTCCATTTCATTTGCTGCCTCATCAGCATTTTCTACACCGAATGTCAGATTATGAACTCCAGGACCTTTTATTTTTAGCTGCTGATACCATGAACTCCCCTCAACTAAAGGTTCAATGAATTGTAAAACCACATCACCAAGACCAACATGAATTACCTTGTTGTATTCCCCATCTAAAAAACCCGCGAATTCTTCTTGTACTTTCTCAGCCCCAAAGACATTATGAAGTACTTGATATGCCTTCTCAGCATCAGGGACCGAAATTTCGATATGTAATAAATCTTGAAATTTTACAACCATGTAAATCACTTTTTAATTAAATTTGAATTATTGTCATTAATTCCTCTCTATTTTTTAATTTTTTTAAAAAAAGAGTTTCAAACAATAGACTGGAACATTATTTTCCCTATTGCTCATTCATTAATTCTTTTTTAATCTTTCATCAAAATATTCTTTCAACAGGTAATAAGGTAAATCCCCACTTCTAAGAATCGTATCATGAAAGAATTTCAAGCTAAATTTCTCACCCATTTTTTCTTTCACTTCTTTTCGTAAGTCTTGAATCAATAATTTCCCTATTAGATATGAGACATTATAACCTGGATTGGATGTATATCGCAACTGCTTTAGCAGAAGTTTCATCCATTGCTAAAATATTCATAAACATCTTTACAGCATCTTCAATTGTGCGTTGCTTACAGTGAAGTTGGATGTCTAAAATAACTCTCATTGCTCGATATAATTGATTTCCTATAATATATCTTTCAGCATTCTTGGGTTCTTTATAAAATCCTTGTTGAAGCATCATTTCTTCACAATAATGAGCCCAACCTTCCACAGTTTCTAATGCAAAACCTAATAACCGTGCGAGAGGAGCATATTTATTATTACTAGCAATATCTAAATGGTGTCCTGGATAAGCTTCATGCACCATAGCATTTGATATCAAAATGTAGGAATTTCCTATAGAATCTTCTTCAGTTTGGGGAGGAGTTATCATATAAATTCCAGGTTGCTCTTTATGAAAATAGGGAGCGTCATAGTAAGCCGCACTTGGGATTATGCTAACAAAATGAGGTGGTGTTTCAACAATCACTAATTTCTCCTGAGGAAAGCTTGCGAGATTATGGGATAGTATAAATCTCTTCGCTCGTTCAGACTCACTGCGTGCGAACTCAAGCACTTCTTGGAATGTGGGGATTTTATCTTTTTTAAGAACATCTTCAATCACTTCAGTTAGCGATTTTGTTGGATCGATTTCCTTCGCTAATTTTTTCATTCTTTTAAACAATTTATTAAATACCTCTTTCCCTTTTTTAAACATTGTTTCTCTATCCCAAGGGAGTTTTCGTAAGGTAAACAATTCATCTAACTTTTCTGGACCTAACGCCCATGCAAAATCGTCATTATCCACTGGCAAAGTTTTTACCCATTCAATATGCTTTAGAACCACTGATTCAGCTGCTTGAAAGCTGTTTTTAAGTTCATCTATCAGAGATTCAGATATACTTTTAGCATTTTTGAAAGCATCAAGTAGAGTCTTGAAAAAATTAGGTGTTGTCTGAATTTGTTCTAAGGCTAAATCCCTCCAAACTCTAGGAATAGGGGTCTCATCAAAACGAGATTGAAACTCTTCTAGATATGCAGGTATTTTTTTTAAGAGGGTTATGATTACTTTTGCTATTTCGGTAGATGGTCCTTTCCGTTGAAATATTACAAAGATTCGAGTCTGTAGATAATTGAATCCATTTGGATCTTTTTTCCATATTGGATATGCTTCATACATAAAAAGGTTAATAGCATGATAATAATCCATTGTTTTTAGCGTAATTTGGTTTCGAAATTCAATTGCTCATAATCTAATTGCTTGACTTCATCAAGCCATTGAGTAAACCAAGTAAGCCTATTCCTTATATGTTCCTTCGTTCCAGATTCTATTTCATCTTCATATTCATCTTTTCCAAAAAGAACAGCCATTTCTGGGTTAAGCTTGAAATATTGCTTAATTCCTCTACTGATAATTTCTTGGAATTTTTGATCCTCGTTCATAATAGATTCCCTTCAATTATAACTAGGATTCCTATTAAAAAGTTTAGTACTTTAGATTTAATCCCATTAAAATAATAATAAAGAAGTTATTATTTAAAGTTTGTAGGAAAATGAATTCAGTGAAATCAGACGAATCTGTGCTCTGTACAAATAAATTTATATAGTTTTTAATTGGAAAAAATTACTAAATTTATTAATTACGAAGTATTAGATAGAAAAATATACACTTAAGTGATTTTAAATATGCCAAAAGTAAAGGCAAATAATATAGAAATAGAATACGATACATTTGGAGATAGTACTTCAGAACCTATACTTCTAATTATGGGTTTGGGTGCACAAATGATTCAATGGCCTGAAGAATTTTGTGAAATGCTTGTCGATAAGGGTTTTTATGTTATCAGATTTGATAATAGAGATGTTGGATTATCAACGAAATTTGACCACTTGGGAATTCCGAAATTCAGAGAGGCAAGAAAAGCTGTTCAAAGAGGAGAAAAGATCACCTATGACTATACTACTGATGATATGGCAGATGATGCAATAGGACTATTAGACGCCTTAGGAATAGAAAAAGCACATATATGCGGTGCGTCTATGGGTGCGGCAATAACACAAACCATAGGCTACAGACATCCAGATCGGGTACTTAGCTTAGCGCCGATCATGGGATCAACTGGAAATCCTGATCTTCCTCGTCCTAAACCAGAAGTAGCAAACATGCTTACTGCTCGCGCACCTACTGAACGAGAAGCTTATATCAATTATAGAGTGAAGATCGCTAAAACTACCTATGGGAAAGGATTTCCATATGATGAAAATTTTGGGCGTGATATGATGGGAAGAGTGTTCGATCGATCTTTTTACCCTCAGGGAACAGTACGCCAGATGATGGCTTCAATGGCTCACGGTAACCGCAAACCAAAATTGGCCTCAATCAAAGCTCCTACTATAGTTATCCATGGGGGAGATGATCCCCTCGCTCCGATTACCGGGGGAAAAGATACAGCTGAGTCCATACCTGGGGCAGAGTTGCTTATTATTGATGGAATGGGGCATAGTTTACCCCCCGAAACGTGGCCTAAAATCGTTAATGCAATTAGAAAAAACGCAGATAAAGTCCAAAAACCATGAATTAAGACTAGAAAATTAGAAAATTATTATGTGTGATAACAATGGAATATCGAAAAATGGGAAATAAAAT
>JBHLLU010000054.1:0-25601 GCA_048938895.1 Promethearchaeota archaeon | reverse complement strand
GGTAAAAAAACCGTAACATTTGATAATTGCTATTGTGGCAGTTTAATGTGCATTCCCGCTAGAAGAGAACTTCATACGGGAAGACACAACTTTTTACATAGGAGTTGGGGGCCTTTAGAACCGTTTGATGACTCAATGCCTGAGATTTTGAAGAGGAACAATATTTATTCTCATCTTGTTAGTGATCATTATCATTATTGGGAAGATGGTGGTTTAACATATCATAGCAGATTTAATACATGGGAAATTATTCGAGGTCATGAAGGAGATGCTTGGAAAGGAGAAGTAAAAGATCCTGACATCCCTGAGACCGTACCTAATATACGGCAAGGTTGGCCTCATTGGCGCCAAGATTGGGTAAACCGTAAGTATATGCAAAAAGAAGAAAACCAGCCTCAAGCAGGAACATTTAAACTCGCCTTAGAATTCATTGATAAAAACCATATGGAAGATAATTGGTTCCTTCACATTGAAACATTTGATCCACATGAACCCTTTTTTACCCAACAAAAATATAAAGATTTATATAAACATAAGTATGACGGTCCACATTTCGATTGGCCTAATTATGGAATAGTAACTGAAACTGAAGAACAGGTACAACATATTCGAAAAGAGTACGCTGCTTCCGTGAGTATGTGCGATGCATATCTTGGCAAACTCCTTGATATGATGGATGAAAAAGATATGTGGAAAGATACAATGCTTATTGTTTCTACAGATCATGGTTTTCTTTTAGGAGAGAAAGGTTGGTGGGCAAAGGGGGTACAACCGATCTATAATGAGATAGCACAAATACCATTATTTATCTGGGATCCAAGATCGGGAAAGAAAAATGAAAGAAGAACCGCTTTAGTGCAAACTACAGATATTGTTCCTACAATCCTTGAGTTTTTCAGAATAACCCGTACAAAAGATATGCAGGGTAAAGTATTAAAAGATTCTGTTGATTCAGATGTGAAAATTAGGAATTATCTAATATTTGGAACACATGGAGCCCATGTAAATGTTACAGATGGGCGTTATATTTATATGAGAGCGCCAACAAACATTTTAAACAAACCAATTTATGAATATACTCTTATGCCTACCCACATGCGTGGATTTTTTGCTCTTAATGAATTAAAAACCATCGATTTAGCAGATCCTTTTAGCTTTACAAAAGGAATTAAACTTATAAAGACCGAGGCAAGATCCACATATGTTAATCCCTATGTTTTTGGGAGCCTACTTTTTGATCTTCAAAATGATCCTCATCAAGAACGTCCACTGATTGATTCTGATATTGAGAAAAGGATGATAAGAGCTTTAGTTAAAGAAATGAAAGAAAATGATTCTCCAACTGAACAATTTGAACGTCTTGGAATCCCATATGAAGGTGAAATTACAGATGAACATTTAAATCTAACTGAAGCGCGCTCTGGGATGAAAGGTAAAATTGCAGATACAGCAATTATCTGGAATAACAAAGGAAAAAGCATGTATTCTCTAATTATGGGCTATGTTCCATCTCAGTTCCATAATCCGACAAATTCACAAATAGAAAAGGAGATTATAAAGAAAAATATCACTGAAATTGATGAAGATATACTAATACAAATATTTGAGAAAATACTTCCTAAAAATTATCTTCCTTTACTAAGAACCATGACCAAATTAGTAAAAATTAAGGGAAAATAAATCAAAACTGAGGTCGTATACCATACAAAAATGAAATCCTTTTCATTATTAATTAAACCAGCTTCAGCAGATTGCAACCTAAGATGTAAATATTGTTTTTATATCAACCATCTAGATATTGTTGAAAAAAAGCCTAGAATGTCAGAAGCTACATTAGAATCAATGATAGCGAGTTATATGCAAACTGATCAAAATAATCAATATGCATTTGGTTGGCAAGGAGGAGAACCTACCTTATTAGGTTTAGAATTTTGGCAAAAAGTTGTGCAATTCCAAACAAAACATGCACCTCCTGGTGCAGTAATAAGTAACGGACTTCAAACTAACGGAACTCTTATTACAGATGAATTAGCTAAATTTTTTGCTAAATATAAGTTTCTTCTTGGCGTTAGTTTAGATGGTCCCCCAGATGTTCATGACTATTATAGAAAAACAATTGGCAATACACCAACACATAGCTTAGTAATGCGTGGAATTAATCATTTGAGAATAAATGATGTTGAATTTAATATCTTAACCCTTGTGAATGATAAAAATGTTAAAAAGCCTAATGAAATTTATCAATATCTAAAAGAAAATGGATTTTATTATCACCAGTATATCCCATGTGTAGAATTTGATGAGAATGGTGATCTTAGACCATATTCTGTTACAGGAGAGGAATGGGGGGCATTTCTATGCGAATTATTTGATAACTGGATCAAAAATGATACAAAAAAGATATCAATTCGTTTATTCGATTCAATTTTAAATTATTTGGTGTATGGAAATTATAGTGTTTGTTATATGGGTAATAATTGTTGTCAATATTTTGTAGTCGAGTATGATGGGAGTGTATATCCTTGCGATTTTTTTGTTCGAGAAGATCTTTTATTAGGAAATGTGAAAACAAATACTTGGAATGAGTTCATAAATTCTAAAATTTTTAAGGAGTTTGGTTCCGCAAAAGCAAAATGGAATAAGGCCTGTTGTAAATGCCCATTCATTAATTTATGTCATGGAGATTGTCAAAAATTCCGATTCAATGGTTCTCAAGTTTTAGATGCCATTAGTGCTTTATGTAAAGGATGGAAAAAATTCTATGCTTATACATTGCCTCGTTTTATAATACTAGCCAAGAAGATAAGAGATGAGATTAAAATTAATTCTTCTATACCGTTTATATCGACAAAAATAGGTCGAAATTCACCATGTCCATGTGGAAGTGGAAAAAAGTATAAAAATTGTTGTTTTAGCTTATAATTTTAAATAGATTGATTCCTATGACTATATGTGATTTTGGACATAACTGCAAATTTTTAAATAAAACTTTAAAACAAGATGACATATAAAAAAATATCAAAAAAAAAAAAAGTTGATAAAAGAATGGTTGATGAAAATTTAATTAATGAGTTAAAAGCAATGAGAGAGAAGGGTCCAGGAGAACCTTCTGATGCTCTTAAATTATTTGAATTCATGAAACAGCTTGGTGAAGAAAACGAGGAATTTAAGGAAGAACTCGAGGATATTGATACTGTCATTGCTCAAATGGAAGTTACTGATCTAGATTTTAAATATTGGGTTAAATTTGGTGAAGGTGCAGTTGAGTATGGTGAAGGTGCAAATGATGATGCAACTGTTACCATGAAAGCCACTCAAGCAACTTGGACTGGATTAAGTGCTGGTGAAATTGATTCTACTAGCGCATACATGTCTGGAGACCTTGTCATTGAAGGAAACCTTCAAGATGCAAACTTTTTCGGAACTACCGTTTAAGGCAGATTCGCATTTGGAGAGATACAAGGTCTTGCTACTGAGTTAGGCGCAGAATATCTTGAATGAATAATACAATAAATTTTACTCTAACCTTTTTTTTTTTCTTTACTTTTCTTCCATTCAGTGTATCCATTTTAGTATCAACCAGTTCTTTTGCTTCTAAGCGTTTTAAGGTAGAATAGGGGATACTTGATTGACAAGCCCCATAGTTGTAATAATAAAAAAAAGGATTTAAGTTTCCCTTGTATAGAGAATTTGTAATTTTCTGGCTACTCAATAAAAAAAAAGAAGAGAAAAAAGAGCCAAAAAACAAAAGAGGGGATAGAGGAATAGGATGAGTTTCTGACCGAAAATCCAACAAAAATCCTTATTAAATATAATCCTTAGAGGAGGGGAAAGTGAGTCTGGCTAGATCTGCGATATAATTTGTGGTTTTGGAAAATTACGTTTCCCAACTGGTTTTTGAGCAGACCTTTTTCGCTCTCAAATGCCAAATTGAGCAACGCAGGGCAGACCTCCTCGAGTGTGTCCTTACTTATTTCATCCCAGTAATAGAATTTACATTATTATGTAATGTATAGTATATTTATATACAAAACTGTCTTACACATGTAACATAATCATTTTAGTCTACAACCTAGAGGTGTGAAATTTATGGTAAAAAATAAAAATTCATTTTTTGGGCTTATTGCACTCATCATTGGATTATCTGGATTAGCAGTAGGAGTATATTCAGTTGTAAACTTTCAAGTGGTTGAAGGACCTTCTGGAAAAGATGGAACTGATGGGAAAGATGCGCTAGGAGGAATAATTGTAAAAATATTAGATCCTGATTATGATGAAGTTGTATCAGGAAATGTAAAAATTAGTGCTTTTATATATGGTAGTGAGAATTATTCTGTTTCTATTCTTAGAAATGGAACTGAAATAGGAATTTTTTTGCCTAAAGTATGGAATACTAGTACTATTGGTAATGGGTGGTGGAATCTTTCTATAATTGTGATTGATATTCCCAGCATGGATGTAGCCCAGGATGATGTAATTGTTTATGTAGAAAATATAATCCTTTCAAAGATACGAGGTTATTCAGGTGGTCAAACCATCCCTTATGCGACTACTGAAAAGGTGGACTTTGATTCTCTTGACTACGATCTTAATTCAGATTTTGATTTAATTAATGATCAATTCATAGCTCCCAGAGACGGATATTATCAAATACATGTAAATCTACAGGTTGGGCATTTAGTGGGTGGTTATAGAGTCGATTTGGCTCTTCGAGTGAATGGAATCCTCCGAACGTTTATTGAACTTATTGGGGACGTAGGAGCTAGTAATATCGTTCTTACCGATACATTATGGATAAATAAGGCAGAATATATATATTTTGAAATTTCAACTGATGACCCTGATGGACTTATTATAGGTAGTTTAGCTTATCAAAATTTCTTTACGATACTAGAATTATAAAAGAATAATCAACTATCAAAATTTTTTTTTTCTCTTTTTTTTCTCTTTTCAAAGATTTTGGGTCGGAAATGCCTGACCATACTTTGGACAATTCAAATATTTAAAATAAAGACAAATATTTATAAATAAGCTCCTTTATATTTGTGGTAAAAAAGTCCATTTCGTGGTAAAAAGCATGTCCAGTAGTCAATCCCAAATAGAACTAGATATGAAAAAATTTGAAGAGGAAACAGGCAAAAAAGCTATATGGCGAGGTAAAATAACTAAAGAATTTGAGAAATGGAGGCAGGGGGATAAAATCTATAGTAGAAATAAGGATAGGATTTCTTTGTATGTTTCGAAGGAAATCAAAAATTATTGGAAAGAATTTATCGAAGAATCAGGAGAATTGAAAGGTTTTTCTAAATTAATCAGAGAAAGTGTAAATGAATATATCAATAGAAGGCTTAGAGAAGGGTTAAATAAGGAATATATAGTTAATCTACCAAAAATTTCACATGATCTAAAAGAACCATTAACATCTATTAAAGCAAATTCCCAGATACTTCTTGAGCAATATAATGAAGAAATTAATAATGAAATAGAAACTATTGTAGGAGAAATTTTTAATTCAAGTATTTTACTTGAGAAAAAAATCAAGAATTCATTAGAAAATTTTTACGAATCAGAGCAGTATGATATTTTAATTGTCGACGATGATGCCCCTACACTAAAAGTTCTTATAAAATACTTTGAGAAATTCGATATCTCTTGTAAATCGGTTTTAAGTGGAAATGAAGCCATTGAAGTTTTAAAAAATGGAAATCCTAAAATAATTCTCTTAGATATCCTTCTCCCAGATTTAAATGGATATGAATTATGTACGAGAATTAGATCAATGCATAGAGACAACGATTATAAAATATTCTTGATGACCGCCTTTCCCTACAGCGAAATAGAAGAAGGATTAAGAAAAGTAGAATTCGAGGGTTATTTTTTAAAACCATTTGAGTTTTCAGAATTTCTAATTTTTTCTGAAATATTAGATAAGCCTTTGAAATGACTTTTCCTCTCAAGATTTAAATAGAAGATCTATGGAAAGTCCATTTGACTAATTTTCTTTTTTTTTACTCTAATTCTAATCTGAGTATAAATACCATGAATTACCTGCGAAAATCCCATATCCTGAAAATATATAGCTAGAATATATTAAAAGTCAAAACCGTTTTCAGCAATTACATCCCGATACCACAGAGCACTCTTTTTCCATATTCTTTCTTGAGTCTCATAATTAACCCTTATTACTCCAAAACGTATCGAATACCCTGCAAACCATTCGAAGTTATCCAATAATGACCATATGAAATATCCCTTCAGATTTACTCCATTTTGAATAGCTCTATTTGCAGCTTTAAAATATTTCTTTAAATAATTTACTCTATCTTCATCTTGAATAATCCCATTTTCAATTAGATCATCTTTACATGCCATCCCATTTTCTGTTATATAGAGTAATGGGTGATTGTATTCTTTATCGACTCGCATAAGCAAATCAAAAAATCCTTCTGGGCAGGTTTCCCATCCATACGCAGAATACTCACGATCCTCCATTCTTTCCTGTTTAACAAGTTTATTAATACTAGTGAGTTCTTCAGAATTATTAGCTCCAACCCACATACACGAATAATTGTTTATACCTAAGAAATCAATAGGGTTATCTTTTAGTAATTTTATCTCTTCTTCAATGATGGGTGGAAAATCATATTTTGCTCTCAGAAAGTCAAGCACATCTTGAGGATATGAAGCTTTGAAAATAGGATCTAAATACCATCGATTGAATATTCCATCTATAAATTTCACTGCTTTTGAATTTAGAGGTGATTCAGATATAGGATAGACATGAGACAGGTTTAAGGTGATGCCAATCTCCCCATCATTATGCTTTGAATTCCGATAAGCATTAACAGCTTTTGCGTGTGCTACATTGACATTAGTGGAAGCGATATAGCCTCCTCTAATATTGGATTTTCCTGTGAATGCATCACTCCTATAGAATGCTACAGTAAAAATCGCAGGTTCATTGAATGTTATCCATTTCTTTACTCGATCACCAAAACGATCAAAAACATATTTCACATATGCAACATAAGCATCTACTACTTCTTGATTCTCCCAACCACCTATATCATGAAGGGCTAGGGGAAGATCCCAATGATACAAAGTTACAACGGGTTCAATCTCATTATCGAGAAGTTCATTAATAAGATTATCATAAAATTCTACACCTTTTTCATTAATTTTCCCTTTACCTAAAGGAAAAATTCGAGACCAAGATATTGAAAAACGGTATGCATTATGATTCATTGCTTTCATTATCTGAACATCTTCTTTATATCGATGATAGTGGTCACATGCAATGTCTCCTGTATCTCCATTTCTAATTTTACCTGGTTTGTGAGAAACCATATCCCAAATGCTCTCCCCTTTTCCATCTTCATTCCAAGCTCCCTCAATTTGATAACTAGCCGTAGCAGTGCCCCATAAAAAACCGGTAGGAAATCGAATTTTTTCCATTTCTTTTCATTCTAAATGTAATATTTTATATCTATTTTATTATAAGATTTAAGTTTTGAGGAATAATCTTAATCTATCCTAAATTCTTTATATCTATATGATCTAAAGGTAATTATAATAAGGCATTTTAAACATGAAATCAATCGAACGGGTTAAAAAAGCTCTAAAATTCGAAAAGCCAGATAAAGTCCCAATTTGGAAATTTAGCAGTGGGAGCGATGTCTATACATTATTTTCGCTACCCTCTAAAAATTGGCAACCAGGCCATAATAAAAATGAAGAGGGATTATTCCCTCATGGGGCTGATGAATTAATAAAATATGGATTATGGAAATGGGATAAACCAGATTGGGCTAAAAATCCTAAATATAATAATTGGTTTAATATACCCCGAGAGGAAATAGATGAATTTGGTACTATTTGGATAAAAGGGGGTATTGAGACCATGGGACACCCTGGAAGACCTTCACTGCTAGATTATGATCAACTTGATGAGTATTTTGAAATTTATACTCCAAATTTCGATGATCATGATAGATATTCTTTCGCTATTCAGACAGCTAAATACCAAGCTAGAGAAAAATATCGGATGTGCTCACTCGGTCTTGGACCTTTTCAGGTTGCTAATCAAATGAGAGGTTTTAGCAATTTTTTGCTAGATCATTACAAAAATCGGAAAAACCTCAAGGAACTTTTGAATCGAATAACAGAAATTTACTTAAATTATGAGCAAATGTGGGTAAAACATGATGGAGATCCTCATGGATTTGTTATTTATGATGACTTGGGTGAACAAAAGGGACCATTCTTCAGTCCAAAGTTATTTGAAGAATTTTATGAATCGGTATACAGATCTTTAATTGAAAAAGCACATAAACTGGGGTGTGATTTTCATCTTCACTGCTGTGGGAAAATTGACCCTATAATCCCTCAATTAATTGATTGGAAATTAGATTCTCTGGAGCTAGATAGCCCTCGAATGACTGGATATCCTGAATTGCATCAATTCAGAGGAAAAATCATGATGTGGGCTTGTGTAAATATTCAATCGATCTACACATTAGGCACTCCTGAAGAATGCGAACGAGAAGTGTGGCATATGATTCGAAATCTTGGAACTCCAGAAGGAGGTTTTGGCGCTTATTTCTATCCCCAAGTAAACCATATCCAAGCTCCTAAGGAAAATGTTGAAGCATTTACTAGAGGTTTAGAAAAATATGGTGTTTATGATACCATTCCTAAACATTGGTGGTCATATCCATTAGTAGATGAATGGAATGTTAATGAAGTACCCCCATTACCCCCAACTAAGCTCTAAATATTAGATGTTTTTTTTACATTTGTTATAATATCAATCATACTCTTTAAAGTAATAAAATCCTTTCTATTAGTAAGATTTTATTGCTACCAATTCTTTTTTGGTTTATTAATAAACTGTATTGTTCATTATGGCTTATAATTTCTTATGGGATTTATTTGTAGTTTTAATTGCGTATATTTATATTCTTCTAACCATATTTATACCATTAACATTTTATAAAAAAGGTAAAATTTCCAAATTCTCTGCTCGTAAAGCAGTTCATATGTTTGCGGGACTCGCGATATTAAGCTCAACATTTTACTTTTGGCCATTTTGGCCAACTATTATAGCAGGAACTTTAACGTTATTCGTATATTTCAGTTCAAAAGATTCAAAAGTTAAGCAATTAAAGGAGTTATATGATGCAATCTCAGAAGAACAAGAAGATGGTTTAAAAAGAGCTTATCTTCAAGGACCATTTTTTTATTGCCTTTCAATTACTTCATTAGTCTTTATTTTCGGAATTATCGCCCCCGATAATTTTTATTTTCCTATCTCGGGAGTATTGATAATGATAGTGGCTGATACACTAGCTTCGGTAATTGGAAAACGTTGGGGTAAGATTGGTATTAGCTTACCTTGGACAAATTCAAAAAGAACTCTTGAAGGTTCAACAACGTTCTTTATAACTTCATTCATAGTATGTTTTGTATCATTTTTTCTATTTGGGTTATTAATTCCTGCTTTTCAAGATCCACTCTCTTTTATTACAATCATTTTATATTCACTAATTACAAGTGCTCTTGCAACAGTAATTGAATTAATTTCCCCTAGTACATTTGATGATTTAACCGTTCCCTTAGGAAGTACCTTAATTATATATTTATTAACTCTATTATAACAATTTTAATTTAATGATATATCAAAAATTTTAAAATTAAGTAAAGAATACAATACTAATTTCATGGAAAACATCCAAAAATCGTTTGATGTTATTGTGGTCGGAGCTGGTACAGGTGGTACCACTGCCGCGAGGTTTGCTGCTAAAAATGGTTTAAACGTATGTCTTATTGATGGGAAACCGAGGGATAAAATCGGGGATAAGATATGTGGAGATGCAGTTGGAAATGAGATATTTGACCTTTTGAACATAAATCATCCAAGAAATGATGAGCTATCTTGTCATATAAAAGGAGCAAAACTATATTCACCAAACCTAAAGAAATGTTTAACTTTAGTTGATCCGAAACAAGCAGGGTATATTGTAAATAGATTAGAATTTGGTCAAAGATTATTGAACGAGGCTATTGATGTTGGTGTAAACCAATTTTTAGATAAGACTATGGCTTTAGATTTAATTTACACTAATGGTACTGTTAGTGGTTTAAAGGTAAAATTAACAAATGGAGAAAAGATTGAATTAAAATCCAAAGTTTTAATTGATGCGAGTGGTTTTTATTCTCCTTTAAGAAAAGCTCTTTCTAGTAATCTTATCGAAACTACCATTTCCAAAGAAGATAGTATTCTATGTTATCGTGAAATCGTAAGATTTTCATCAAAAGACCAAGAAGTGCAAGATCCTGAATACATAACAATAATACTTGATCAGGAGAAAGCCCCAGGAGGATATATCTGGTATTTCCCAAAGAATAGATCTTCCGTTAACATAGGCTTAGGAGCTTTTATGGATTACAAGGGAAGAGTAAAGGATTTCTACCAAAAAAATGTTTTTCAAGAGTTTATTAAAACCTCTAAATATGAAATAATTTCTTCGGGAGGGGGTGTAGTTCCAGTAAGAAGACCATTATGGTCTTGCACTGACAATGGGATAATGCTTATTGGGGATTCTGCTTGTCAGGTGAATCCGCTTCATGGTGGAGGAATAGATCCTTCAATGAGAGCAGGTTATTATGCTGCTATTTCTGCTACTTCTGCTATCGGAAAAGAGGATTATTCAGTTAATGCATTATGGGACTATAATCATAGTGTCATGACAAGTTTTGGAGCTGAATTTGCCGCTTTAGATTTATTAAGAATAGTTCTACAACACTTATCAAATGAGGATTTAAATTTTGGTTTAGAACGTGATTTATTAAGTGGGGATGAAATTCTAGAGATATCATCGAAAGGTGGATTAAATTTATCATTAGTAAATATGGCAATAAAAGCATTCAAAGGAATATCCCGTCCTAACCTATTATTGGATTTAAACTATTTGAGAATTAGAATGAATGAAATTTCGAGGCTTTACAAAAGTTTTCCTGAAAATCCTACTAAATTTCCAGAATGGAAGGAAAATATTATTAGAATTTATGATAAAATTAAAAGAATGGTTGTTAACACTAAAAAGAAATAAAT
Source organism: Promethearchaeota archaeon (assembly GCA_048938895.1). Lineage (GTDB taxonomy): Archaea > Asgardarchaeota > Lokiarchaeia > Sigyniarchaeales > SOKP01 > Loki-b32. Next base: position 14,488 of record JBHLLU010000054.1, on the reverse strand, counting down.
GATGTAAAAGATGTGATAATATGGTTGATATTATAATTGATGAGTATGTCGAAAAAAGTACTTATGAGTATATTATTAAGAAAATAAATGATGAAGGAGCTTTACACTTCTCCCTAATTGATCCAGATCCATTGAGGCAGAGCCCAAATAAGGCAGCAAAAATGGCTGCATATGCCGAAGAAGCGGGAACTGATGCCATTTTGATAGGGGGAAGTACTGTCTTTAATCAAACATTTGTGGATAAAACCATAATACAAATAAAGGAAAAAGTAAAAGTTCCCTTGATCATTTTCCCTGGAGGAATTAGCAATATTTCTCAATATGCTGATGCTATCTTCTTCATGTCTTTATTAAATTCTGCAGATCCTCACTTTATCGTTGGAGAACAAGCTTTAGCTTCATATACTATTAAAGCTGCTAATTTGGAATATATTTCGATGGCTTATTTAATAATAGAACCAGGAGCCAGCGCTGGATGGATCGGCAATGCTAAATTATTACCAAGGAATAAACCAAAGTTGACCACCGCTTATGCCTTAGCAGCAGAGATGTTTGGGTTTAAAATGATTTATTTAGAAGCAGGTTCTGGAAGTGAAAGGATTCCAGAAGAGCATATTGAAATGTGCTCAAAAATCCTTAATATTCCTTTGATTGTCGGGGGTGGTGTAGGTAATAAAGAGGATGCGAAAACTTTCGTTGAAGCAGGTGCTGATATTGTCGTTATGGGGACTTTCCTTGAAAATAATGTTTTAAAAGACAATGGAACATCATTAAAAGGTATTATCGAAGAAATAAAATCTGCTGGAAGTAATCAAAAGAAGAATTATTCAATAAACTAAAATTTCATTCTTGAGAAGAATTAAAATATGAAAGCAAAGGATGCATTTGAAATTCTCCGTCCTCTTAACTGTCTTATGGGAAGCTTAACTGTGATAATTGGTATCTTAAATACCAGAGTCGGAGTGGAGGTGCCTATTTTAATTATCAATATTGTATTGGGTATTGTTACATACTTTTTTATCGCTGGTTCGGGAAATGTTATAAATGATTATTATGATGTGGAAATTGATAAAATAAATCGTCCCGATAGACCTATCCCGAGAGAATCAATTACTTTAAAACAAGCAAAGATATTATGGTTAATTGCTGCTATAATTGGTATTGTTGTAGCTATTTTTCATGGTTTATTATTCAACAGAGGATTTCTAAACATTATTATTGCTGCTTTTATGGTATTTATTGGTTGGTTATATGCTGCGTGGGGTAAAAAAAGCGGATTTATGGGAAACATTATTGTAAGTGTATCATTTTCTATTGGTCTTGTTTATGGTGCTATATTAAATAATGCGAATGTGCCGTTTTATATCTATTTCTTCTTTTTGACTTCATTCTTCCTCTTACTTTCCCGAGAAATTATTAAAGGATGCGAAGATATTGAAGGAGACGAAAAAGAAGGAGTTAAAACTCTTGCTATAAGAATTGGGATCAAAAAATCCACGAAAATATCAATGATCTTTGCAATTTTTGCTATTATCTTCTTTATCTTACCGTATTTTACGGAAATAATTAATCGTATGCTCTTCTTAATTTCAATGTTTTTCGGTTTAGGGGTTGTTGCTTATGCTGTGATAATAATGATGAAAAGCAATTTAGTAAGAAAAGATTTTAAAAAAGTTAGTTTAATCCTAAAATTAGGTGCGTATCTCGGATTGATTGCTTTCCTTTTTGCAAGTTTTTAATTGTTCTAATACTCCATTAAAATCTTTCTTTCTTATAAAATTAGCTAACTTTTCCTTAAGCCTTAGAGAAATATTAGTATATGGATAGGTTTGAATTAATTTTCTCGCTTGAGTTAAGCCTAAGTATTTTCTCGTATACTCTGCATTAGAATATTTGTACGTTGTAAGAAAGCTACTATCAAGTCTCTCTCTAAAAGTCTCTAATATAAAATTAAAATAATTCTTTAAAAGATTTTGTTCAGTTAATGAAATTGTTGGCTCAAAGAATATTTGGATTGGATGAGTCCGATAGGTATTCCCAGAAACATAAATTCCATTTACATTGAAATCTTCAGAAATTACACCTAACCCAACTCTTCCGTCGTAAGAACCAGTATCGACTGTTCGAACATATAATATATTCGATTGAATAGTTTCTTTAAACTCATTATTTACTTCTATTGTTAATTTCTTATACTGATTGTTTTGGTACTTATTAGCATCAATAACGTCTAACTTGTTCCCTCCTGAATTAACCAATAAATCTTTCTTCAAAAGATAATATTTTACTTTGAGTGTGTCTTTAAGCTGGTATTCCTTAAGAAACTCATCAAATTCAGAACCTGCTCTATAATTAAATTCAGGTTTGAGGATATAATTCATTTCTTTTGGTTTTCTTTGATTTTCAATTTTTAATCCACTAAATTCTACATTTTCTTCTTTTGGAATTGATTTCTTTTCAAAAAAACCGATACAAATATTTGTACCTGTAAATTCGAAAACTTTGGTTTCAAAGATAAACATCTTTCTAATATCATAGAATTTTAAGAAATCTCCCCTAAATCTATTTGAAACTGAAGCCCCAAATAAAAAGTTAGAAGGAATAATATATACGAGATTTTGAATATTATTTCTTAAATCGCTGATCATAGCGATTTGATAAAGATCCTGATAACCTTCATTTTTTCCTTCAAAAAGTTTTAAATACTTCTGAGTCTCTTTGTGCTTTCTAATGTAGCCCAAATATAAATAAGGGGGATTCGTAATATGATATAAAGGTAATTTTTCATCCTTCAAGAAGTTAGGGAAGTTCTCTAAATTATTTCGAACTTTAATGTTATTTAAAGCGACTTCAGAAGGAATTCCATAATTTCTTACATTTTCTATACATTTCTCGACCATTTCTGGATGAATGTCAGAAAGAAAAACATGATCATTAAAAAATTTTATCCGATCATTAAGAGGAATTGAATTCAATATTGGAATTATTAAATTTCCTTCACCCGCATACAAATCTATCCATTTATATTGCCAAAGTTTATCTTGAATTTCAGGAAAAATATAATCTTTAAAGATTTTACTTGAAGTTAAATGAATTCCAAATGCCCTTCTAAAGGCAGTCTCCTCAGTATTTCGCTTTTTGTTTTCCATACGCGGTTATATATTGAATCCTAATTATTTACAGATAATTTTATTAATATCTTTATCTCAATATAAGTTTATGATTGATTCGATAATATTGGTATTCTTTTTTCTTTATAATTTAAGATTCCTAAATCTCGAAGATATATTTATTACAAATTTACTAATGCTGATAATCTGCCGCGGAATTTATGTGATCGCTTATTACTTCAGATATCATAAAGATCATGATAACGAATTAGATGAAGAAATAAAGTTATTTAATAAAAATGAAAAGATTTATTTTAGTATAAAACAGATATCACTCATTTTATTCGGTATGATTTACTTTCCTATAGCGATTTTTATCTCCTTTTACTCTCTTTTAATTACCACTTCTTATCTTAAACACATTAGCAAAAACTTTAGATTTAAATATTTAGATCTTATGGTAAAATTATTCAATATTATAATTCCTTTGATAGGAATAATTTGGTTTCTCTTCATTGAATTAAATTATTTCTCAATAGCCGCCATTGCTATAAGTCTGATAGCATATCTGCATTATGGATTAAAAATTGGAGATTTATCACTTCAAAAACTGATAGAGAAATATGATAAAAGAAGACTAAATAGAATCCCAAAATACGGGAAAGTTGCTGGTTTAATACTGTTAATCTTTATTCCTTCAACAATTATTACACTATCCGCAACCTACGCACCTCCAGAAAAGAAGACTTACATGATAGAAATGAGAGATGGTATAAAACTAGCAACTGATGTATATATTGCTCCAGGATCTTTTGGATCTCCAAAACCTGTAATTCTTATAAGAACACCTTATGGTAAAAATGGAATGAGTATGTATAGAACCTTCTATTCAACACAAGATTATCACTTGGTTATTCAGGATATGAGAGGTACACATGATTCCGAAGGGGGTGATAGATTCTTACTTTTTACTAAATCATATCAAGATGGGGTAGATACTATAAATTGGATTTTAGATCGAAGCTGGTGTAATGGTAAAATTGCAAGTGCTGGCCCTTCTGCTCTATGTATAAATCAATATTTTTATGCGGGGATGGCTCCTGAAGGATTAGTTGCACAACAATTATGGTTTGGTACTCCAGAATTGTATGATCATGCAATATACCAAGGATCTTATCATAAATCCTCTGTAGAGACATGGATACAAAGTACTGCTCCTGATAACTGGCAATACCAAATAGATACTCTTTTTACTTATTCAAGTCCAAAAAATGAAACACTTTATAATTCAACATCTCTATCAAACCCAATTGGACCTCATTATTCGAATATTTCTGTATATGGAATACATGTTGGAGGATGGTATGACCATTTTTTACAAGGAACATTAGATGGTTATATTGGATACGATGATAATGGAACACTAACAGCAAAAGGGCATCAGAAATTAATTATGGGTCCTTGGACACATGTTAATATTTGGTCGACTGAACAAGGTGATTTAATTTATCCGGAAAACTCAATTGGTTTTGATATGATATTTAATTGGGAGAAAAAAGTATTTGATGCGGCTCTTTTAAGGAAAAGTATTAAATGGGATGGTACAAGAGTAGGATATTATTTGATGGGTGATGTTGATACCCCCTCAAAAGAATGGAATTATTGGAGGTATGCATACGATTGGCCTCTTGACCATGTTGATGATAAATGGTATTTTAATGCAAGTGGGAGTTTAATTAATAGTACTCTGCCTCCTTTAAATAGGAATTTCTCTTATCTATATGATCCTCGTGATCCTGTCCCTAATCTAGGTGGTCAAAACCAACCATTTGATCTTGCTGGTCCTATGGATCAAAGAAAAATTGAAAATAGATCTGACGTTTTAATTTTTGAAACTCCTGTGCTAACAGAGTCGATCGAAACTGTAGGAAGAATCATGGGTAATTTATTTATTACATCCAATTGTACAGATACGGATTTTACGGTCAAACTTACTGATGTTTATCCCGATGGACGATCAATGCTAATAACTGATGGTTCACTAACAGTTAGATCACGCTTTAATTATACCACAGATGTGTTCATGTCAGGTAATCAAACTGATGTATATGAACTACTTGTTGATTGTTGGTCTACTGCTTATGTTTTTGCTCCAGGGCATAAAATCAGAGTAGTAATCTCGAGTTCAAATTACCCTAGATTTGCTGCAAACCCAAATACTGGTGCCCCATTAGCTCGCAGTTATTTGAATTACAATATCGCAAATAATACACTTTTAACTGGTCCAGACTATCCTTCTTGTATTATTTTACCCCAATTAGTCAATATGAGCAGCACGCATACATCCTACTAAGCAAAAATTCATTAATTTTTTTTTGATTTTTGTGTGGCGTTAAATAAAAAAGAAAAAAAAAAGTAATTTAACCTATATTTTATATTTCTGGAGCTTATAGATATTATAGAAATTTTCTATTGTTCCTAAAGCTATTCCAATCATTATTAAAACAGCTAATCCTCTAAAAAGACCATAGAATTCTGGTGCAATCCCAATATTTATAAAAGTAGCGGAAGGCTCTTCAACAACGATTATTGGAAATATTTCAGGACGCATCATCATGAGAATAGCAATGGATATTGAGCTTAATTTAACAATGATCGTTATAACATGAATTATTTGATGAGTGTTAACTTGTCTATTTCCAATCAATCCACGTGTCATATCAAAAACACCCTCAGCTATGATAAATAAACTGCCAAATCTCACGAGTAATAGAAATTCTGGATCTATCAAATTATTCAAACCAGGGATGGGTTGAATTAATAAGAATAAACCAATTGCTATTACAATTATTCCCCCTATTATCTCTCCTACAGGTTTAATAAATGGTTTCAATGGTTTACCATCTTTGGTTTTAAACGCTAATCCGCGTTCCCTTGCAAGTTCGATCTGCTTTTCTTCGTCTTTCAAATCCTTCTTGGATTTAAAATCTTCAGGGAAATAACCTTGCATCGATAACACTACAAAAATAACAGTGATTACCACAAAACTCCCGAGAAGACCCATTTGTATTCCTGTAGCGACATCTTCAAAAATTTGTTTTCCACTTATATTATCAAAGAAGACGTTCACAATAGGAATAATTATATTGATAACTATAATCACCATAAACACGATAAACAATACTTTTTTATAAAGGGGCCACATCTCTTCAGTTATATAAAATTTTGGTGTACCACGTCGTTTATATTCTCTTGCAATGCTTTCTGGTGTACCCATACGTTCTATTGCTGATTTAATTGAACTTAATGTTGGGTTTCCTGTCTCTGATAATTCTTCAGCTTTATTCCAGATATGTTCTTCAAGTTCAGATAAAATATCCTTATGTTCTTTTTTATCTTTTAACCAATCAGGTAATTTTGCTTTTACATTACGTAAATATTCTTTAACTAAATTATCCATTTCTGTATTACTCATTTCGCAAACCTCTTTCTATTAATTCTTTTTCTATATTATAGCCACAAATAGTACAAAATCTTAAATCTAAATTGGAGAGATCGATTTTATTTGCGCACATAGGGCAAAATAAGTATCGATCTTGTTTTAAATCCACTTCTACATCGAACAATGGTGCAATTGCTTCAGTAAGTTTAGAATAAAATCCTGCAAGATGATTGAAAACATTTTTACCGTACTCTGTCATATAGTAATATTTTCTCTTTCTGCCAGTTTCTTCTCTTATAGACTCAATAATACCATCACCTTCTAATTTCCTTAATATGGGATAAAGCGTTCCTTCTTCGATCACCAGCATTCTTCTTGTTTTTTCTTCTAGTTGTTTTAGAATATTGTAACCATGTAATTCTTTTTTTTCGGCGTCCTGCTTGTTTTCAGCTTCACTAACAATGGAAAGTATACAAAGAGAGCTAATTCCCCTATTAATCTCAGTTTCTTGTTTTTCTACATAATTTCTAAATTCCTCTGAAGCAATGAGAGCCTTTGAATCTAACTCCTTTACGCGTTTAATAATCTTTATCAACTCCATTGATTTTAATTTTTTATTTTTTATAATATAGTATTTTATGAATACTATATCACGCATAGTATATAAATCTTTGGATCGATCGAATTAGAATGCCCCCTAATTTTTGAGATCAAAAGAAATATATTATCTTAATATATAAGTTAAGTAAGATAATTGGGATAAGAATATTTTAAATGATTATACCAGTTGGTAAAAATTTATTATTAATGGAATCTTAGTAAAATCACAATAGACGAATAAAATGAGCGAAAAAGAATCATATTTACAGCGATTTAACAATTTTTATATTAATTTTGTAACCCCCAAATTCATAAAAGTTAGGCAAAAGAGCAGAAAATTCTATGATAAGATTACTGAACCCAAGATTGTGAAAATTTCAATTTATATAAGCTTAGCTACGTTTTTACCAGGAATAATCACCGGGCTACTTGTGGCCATTTTTCATGGTAATCTTCCATATAGTTTATGGTTAAATTATATCAGTGATTTAGGATCCTTAAAATATACTCCCGCACCTTTCATTTTAGATGTGACATGTACACTATCAGCAATCTTCATTATTCCTCTAATACTAAATTTAAGTCGGTTGTATAGCTCAAATATGAGTGAGAATTTAGATAACTCTAAGCGCACATATTACATTAATAAATTCAGAAGGGTATTTGGATATATGGGAGTTACATTTCTTTTTGTGGGAGTGTTTGGTATGTTTTTTGTGGGAATTTTTAGCTTGGATCGTTCCCCTATGGATGCCCACTACTATTTTTCTACACTAGCATTTGGAGGCTTTGCATTTGGGGCTTTTTTCACAGGATTAGCGATAGTTCTGAAAAAAAGATTATTTCCTAAAGCAATTGGATATTTTATGATGTTAGGTCCCTCAACTGCAAGTATCCTCTTCGTTTTTTGCCCAGAACCTTTCACAAGGCAGTTTCTTGAATGGGTGATGCTGTTTAGTGCACTTGGGTGGTATTATATCATCGTATTCATTACACTACAGAAGCTTAACTCATTACTCTTCTTCAATCCCAACTTCAAGTGGTAATCTTTAATATTCTTTTCTTAAGTCTTTACTTTATAATCGTAATTTTTATTTTATAATGTGATATTCCTAGGTTAAAGAATTCATAAATTAACTATGGAATTATCAGATACTTTAGAAAAGAAATTAAACAATATTATTTCAATTTTAAAAGGAAAAAAGGTATTAGTTGCTTTTTCAGGTGGAGTAGATAGCTCTCTTTTAGCCTTTCTTTCACATAAATATGCTAAAGAAACTTTGTTAATAACAGAAAAATCAATTCTCTATCCTGATGAAGAGATTGAAGAAACTAAGCAGTTTGCTGTAAAGTATAACATACCACATTTAGTTATTGAAAGAAATCCATTAGATGATAAAGAATTTAGTTGTAATCCATTAAATAGATGCTATATTTGTAAGACTGGTTTGTATAATGAATTAATTGAAATCAAAAACTCTAATAATTTTGATATGATTTTAGATGGTTCAAATGTAGATGATCTTTCCGATTATAGACCTGGTATGAAAGCATTAACTGAACTTAAAATTTGTACACCCTATATAGATTATAATATTAATAAACAAGAAATAAGAGAGATTTCCAAATATTACGATCTGGAAGTCCAATCTAAACCGTCTATGGCTTGTTTCTCTTCTAGAATTCCCTATGGTCAGGTTATAAATGAAAATAAATTAATTATGATAAAGAAGGCAGAAAAGTTCATTAGAAATACTTTTAATCTAAAACAACTCCGAGTTAGGATACATGAAAATAATTTAGCACGTATCGAAATCTTGCCATCTGACTTCCCTAAAGTGCAATCCAAAGAGAATTTTAAAATTATTTCTGAAAAACTTAAATCATTAGGATTTACATATATAACTATTGATCTTGAAGGTTTTCGATCAGGCTCCATGAACGAGGTTTTAAATCTAGACGCTTGATGATTGTTTTATTATAAAATCAATTATTTCTCTGCGTTTTTTCAAGGCTTGTGATGCTGCCTCTTCTACTCTATGCTCTAATTCTTCCCTTGATTTGGGTTCATCCTCCCCAACTTCTTGTTTGATTTTAGTATAGGCAGATTCTCTAAATCGAGGTAAAATTGTTTCATGCTCTCCTTCACTATATATCATCTTCACTTGATTTGAACCATCAACCAGTCCAATTTCAGTACATTTAATACTTATTTCATTTAAATCAGCAATAATCCTAGCAGCAATATCATCTGAACAATAAATGAGTAATGCATCTAATGAAACCCCTAAATAATCAACATTTACCTGGTTAAGCATTTTAAGAACTTTAGGGTTAACTAAACTCCTAACTTTTTGCTCATAAATTTGAACTCCACAATTCGCTTCATAATTAATTTCATATAAATCCCCTCTTAAACCACCATTAGTTACATCACACATAGCATGTATCTTGTCAATATAATCTGAGCTTAAAATTTTTTCACAAGCTTCAAGAAATTTGATATTTACAGTTTCATTTACAACATGATGATTTCCAGAATAGATTGCTGTTGTTGTAATTGTTCCTCCTCCTGCGCCCTCTGTCATTAATATTTTATCCCCCACTTTAATGTTCCTCCGAGCTAGAACTCGATCGCAGATTCCAATAGCACTAATCCCTCCAACCAATCTGTTTCCTATAACCATATCACCCCCTATACGCAGAGTTGAACCAGCAGTAATTGGTACTTTTGCTAATTCTGAAATTGCTGAGACTCCTGCCATAAAATCAAATAGTTTACCAACATCTGCATCATCTCCTAGATGGGTATCAATCATTATTGAAATGGGTTTTGCTCCTTTTACATAGAGATCTCGTAGTGCGGCTCTCGATACGCTTCATGCAAACGTATTTCATGAACTTACGTGAAAACCACACAAGAAGGGAAAGTCACTTAGGCGACTATGAATACCTTCCATTTTTGATACAATAATTAATCCATCTTCAGCTTTAAAACCTTCAATATCACTTATTTTCACAGCACCAGCATCATCTAAGGAACTTGGCGATAAATATGCTCTTTTCTCTGTTTCTGACAATTCTGCAATTAATTTATGAACAAAAAAATCTCCAGATCCCCTACATCCTACTCCTTGTTTACCAATCGAAACATCTGCTCTATTTATAGTCAAAAGATTTTTAATAAAGGGATTAGATACTCGATTAAGGTCACTTTTCTGACATTCTTCTAAAATTGCTCTAGCGTAATTCAATGCCGATTTTTTATCTATATTTTTGAAATCTTGATATTCTTGGACAATTCTTGTAAGAATCTTCTTTTCTGAATACCCTTTTTTCATTAGATTTCTCGTTAAACCTTCAAGATCGCTCATATTGCTCAAATCTTTCTAAATCATTAAAATCTAAGAATTAAAGTATATAATATATTTAAATTATTTTGAAAATTCTAATTTATAGTTGAATATTTTTATTCATAAAAGTACAATGACCTCTTTAAGAATTACGACTCCTTGTAGGATCCATCTTTCATTAATAGATGAGAATGGGTACACTGGAAGAGTCGATGGGGGAATTGGTCTTATGTTAGACCGTCCTAATGTAGTTTTTGAAGCTTCAAATAGTGCCAAAGAATTTAAAATTGAAGCCCATAAATATTATCGTGAATCAATAGAAGTAATTAATGAAATCGCATCAAAAGTATTTAAAACATTTAATATCAGTAATAAAAATTTTCATTTTAAACTTAAAAGATATTTTCCTTCCCATGTTGGATTAGGATCTAAGACTCAACTTTCACTAGCGATTGCTAATGCTATTGTCAAATTAAAGAACTTTAAACTGACTACTGAACAATTAACACATCTAGTAGAAAGGGGTGGTACATCAGGAATAGGTTGGAGAGGTTATGAAACTGGAGGGTTTATTTTAGATGGAGGACATGAATTTGGAAAAGGTAAAGAAAAAGAAACATTCTTACCATCATCAGCAGCAGGTTCTGTTAATCCCGCGTTAACTATTTCAAGACATGAAATCCCTCATAACTGGCGATTTGTTCTTGTTATTCCTAATGTAAAGAAGGGGGCATATGGGGATGAGGAAATTAGAGTTTTTCAAGATTATGCTCCAATACCACGAGATGAAGTAAATGAAGTTTCTCATCAAATTCTAATGAAAATTATCCCAAATTTAATAAAAAATAATCTGGAGGGCTTTGGTGAGGGATTAAAAAGAATACAGAGTCTTGGGTTTAAGAAAATAGAAATTGAACTACAAGATGAGGTTGTAAAAAAACTTTTAAGATTTTTTGAGGATTACGGCTTAAAGGCATATGGTATGTCTTCATTTGGTCCTAGTGTTGTTGGTATTGTAGAAACAGATTCTGAGGCAGAGGATCTATTAAAAGCAGTCCAAAAAAATCAAAAAAATGGGGGAGGTCATATCTATATATGTAAACCAAATAATATTGGAGCAAAATTTGAATATATTGATTGATTCAAATGGCTAATGAAAAAATTTATTTTTCACCTGATTTGAGTTTGAGAGAACGTGCCTGTTTTGAGACTGGTATAAAATTAGGTGCTCTTTATCACATCCTTTCTGGTATACCGATAAGCTCAAATGAAAAAATTATTGATGCCATAGAAAGAGGATTTGAAGCTGCTATTTCATGTCAGCCTTATGTAAAATCTGTAAGAATTATTTTAGATAGGGATAAAATAGTCGGTACTAAATTCACAGAATTTGATTATGATGAGATTACAGGAAAAATTATACGTGCAGAGTTAATTCTCAAGTATGAGAACATTGAAGTAAATGCAAAAATTGATTACATAGAAGAAATGCAATACCCACTGATGTATATAGAGAAAATTCGAGAAATTTAATCTATAATTAAAATTATTCAAAAAATTTATCTACAAATTTTGAAATTAATTCTAAAGATTTAATAGCATTATCATTTTGGGTAAATCTCTCGATATTTTGCTTATGATCCATCAATTTATTAAAAATTCTATTAAAAAGCTTTTGATCATCTCTTTCTTTAGCTACCTTTAATCGAGTTGCTAAAATTAACATCTCCAAGATTAAATTTTCTGCTCTATTAAATAGTTTAAATGATTCCCTATTTTGAATAAGTAAATGTTTTTTCAGTTTGAACTCAGAAAGTTTTAATTCCCCTAGTGTATTTTGTTTAGTAATTATATTTTCTTCAAATACCTCACAAAACGAAGTTGCCCAAGCTTGTTTTATGTAAGGAAACACAACTTTATCATTCTCTCTTTCATTGATGATTTCATAATAACTGTAGTACTCGATTGGGAATTCCTTTAAGCCGATCTCTGAATTTGGTTCTTTTAAAGATGCTAAAGAATACAAGTAAACGTTATCAACAAAATTAATTGAAGCAAATGCGTTCAATTTTAAATTTTTATAGGTTGTAGTATAAGAATAGGGACTCATAACAAGAATCTCATCTTCTATTAGTCTTATTCCCATACTTGCAGTGTTTGATATAATTTTTTCTTTAACTGTTATGAAAGTTGTTACTAATACTTCAAATAAGTGATTTTTGATCAATCCAATATCGTTATATTTAATCATGATTTTCCTTTTTAAGGTTTTCTCCTCTTCTTGTTAAACCCGACCAGTGCACATTTTTAACACCTGTACCTTCAGCCACTTTTATAAAACTTTCTATCTCTTCTTGGGTCATTAATGGTTCATCCTTAAGAATCCAATCCATATCCAATCTAGAATATTTATCAATACACAGCTGATTAAAACTCAATAAATCCCATCTTTCTGGAATGTTATTTAATTTATTAACAATAAATTCCCCAATTCCAATAATGTTTTCTTCAGTTGCAGTATAATTAGGGATTATCGGAGTTCTTACCCAAAACTGCTTATTATTTTTTTTTATATAATTCACGATCCAAACAGCGTTCCTTAAGATTAAATCATTCGGTACTCCAGTGTATTGTTGATGTTTTTCTATATCAATTTCTTTGATATCAAATAATACAAGATCAACATAAGGTAATATTGTTTTATAAATCTGTTCGGAAGAATACCCACACGTATCCAGGGCTGTGTTAATACCATTTTCTTTGCACATTTTAAGGAACTTTAGGATAAAATCTGATTGAATTGTAGGTTCACCACCAGAAACAGTAATTCCTCCTTCAGATTGAGTGTAGTAAACCTTATCTTTTTGAATCTCATGAAACAAATCATTCAAATTCCAATATTTACCCCACATATGTAGAGCTGTGCTAGGACACTCATCAGAGCACTCACCACACCCTATGCATACATCTCTTTGAATTATTAATCCATTATCATTAAACGAGAGTGCATTATATTTACATGAGTCAATACAGGTATTACATCCAATACATTTATGTTTGAACCATTCAAGTTGTCTATCCTTTGAAATTGATTCTGGATTGTGACACCATATACACTTTAATGGACATTGCTTGAAGAACACAGTAGTTCGAATCCCTGGACCATCTTCAGTAGAAAACCTCTGTATATTAAAGATAAATCCCTCTTTAGTTTCAACCATGTTCCTAAAATAAAATGTGAATTTTAAATAAAAAAATGTAAAAAAACTACTTTTTAATGCTTCTTAAAGTCTTTGCTCGGAAAGATGTAAATGATCTGTCTCGACTCCGACAAAGGCTTGAAATATTTCTTTTACACGTGCATTTTTTGCTTCAGCTGCCGCTTGTCCATAAAACTTAATTGCTCTGTCCTCCCTGCTATGGGATTCCTCCAAGTTTGGCTTAAATTTAGGAGCACATTTGTCATATTTAGGAAAATCGATTTTTCCTAACTTCAAAATCTTCTTCCAGACTGAAGCATGCTCTGCTTCGACCTTAGCAAGTATCTTAAAGAGCTTTTGACCATCTAGTTCTGGAGTTTTGCTGCTAGCGCATTTATAGAAGATATTATTTGAAATTTCCACTTCTAATGCTTTTTCTACATTTGCTTTATCTTTTTCATTTAATTCGACATCCCATGCGCCTGTGTCATCATACTCTGTCGATTCTACAAAATATTTTTCAAAAGCCCCACAAAATGGACAACGACTTGGTGCTTCTTCTCCGATATAAGCTTCTCCACATATTTTACATACATACACTTTAACAAAAATCTTTATTCACCCAATTTTTTATAATTATTCTTGAAATGTTTTTATATTATAATAAAATCTTAAATATAGATTAAATTAATAGAAATTTTTACAATTTTTATAGTTTTGACTTAATTTGTAAAAATGATATCTCTTGGAATTGATCCTGGGTCGAAGAGTTGGGACTTCTTT
>JBHLLU010000119.1:0-6835 GCA_048938895.1 Promethearchaeota archaeon | reverse complement strand
AGATGGATCAGTAACATTCCATTCATTTGTAGGCCAAAATGTTGCGGTTTTTACCTGCCCTTTTACTATTTTTGTCATTAAAAATGCATTGATAAATATCAGTAATACAAAAACCATTAAAGTTGTTTTCTTCCAATTAAATCTCATGTTCACCAAATATTTACATGCTAAAAGTTAATTTTTTAAAGTATGTCTATCCACCTTATTATTTAATATTTTAGGATTTCTTTATCTTTTTGATTATGATTACTTAAAACTAAAATCTATTTCTCTTTATAATCGTGAGGGAAATAATTGCGATACTAATGAAGCTTAACAGAATATAGAGGTATCCAAAAGATATTTGTTTAGCACCACTTAACTTAAATATTGTATGTTTCACATCACCAAAATAAGTAATCATTTCAGTTAAAATTCCATTTGAATTAAAATTATAATGGAGAGTGAGTATTACATCTTCATAAACCATTTGGTTACCAGAAGAATTGCATGTTCCACCCCAGGTCGACTCAATAAATCCACATATCATTGTTAGATTCAATGGTATAGGAATAATGAATATTTCTGTGAAAAATACGATATCTATGAAACCTAAAGTAACATTATAAACAACCCAAAAAGGTCTTATGAAACTTTCATGAGTATTTGTAGCTTTTCTAAAATAACCTACAGTAGCTTCTACAATTAAAGCATGTGAAATAGTCGAAAAAGAACCTTGATAAATCTTATCAATTGTCACATTCTGATAAGAACCAACACCTATATCAGAAGTAAAATTAGGATGACAATATGTACATACCCATGTATATGTATCACCTACTTCAACCGGAAAAGTGGAGTCTCTGATAGTAGTTTGGCACACAGCTTCAGTAGGTAAAAATGAGAACGAGATTAAAGTACTACAAAATACGAATATTAGTTTTTTATTTAATTGCATTATTTTTCACTTTTTTGGACTAAAAGACAATTAGTTGATTGAACTAATATTTTTTTGTTTCGATTTGGTTTCATTCTAGTATCTTTAAAGTATGTTCTAGAGCTAAGATTAGATGAAGGTTGGATATTGACGATAAATCTCAAATTATTGAGTTTTGAAAAATTTTTCAAGGTATTCAAAGTTTCGGAACATTATATATAAATCCAGTCCGAGAACCTGAAGAATATTCATCATAGAATTCTAAATGTTCTGGCTGACGATCAAATAAGGTAAATTTCATTCCATCTAAGCCTTTCTTTTTTAATCTTTTAGCTATTTCAATAACGTATGCCTTCCAATATTCGAACTTATAATCTCTTGTAGCTGTAAATCGTGTATTAATTATACTATTTCTATCTGGTTCATAAGAAAGAACTGCGCCAGAGGATACTAACTCATCATTTTTGTAAATAAGTATAATTTCAAGTTCCTTAAGGGCGTCTTTAACAAAAATTTTCACTGCTTCTTTATTTGGAAAGGTATCGCTGAAACCGGGTTCAGACATGCATAATTTAAAAAGTGCCTCCTCGTCATCAGAAGTTCCGATTTTAGAGGTATAACCACTATTATCGAGTTTACTAAGGTTTGTAATATCCAAAAGGTAAGTTTTATATTCATTTTCTACAGTACAATTGAATTTTTTTAAAAAATCCCGTACATCCGTCCAGGAATCTTGGATTACCCCGCAAACTATTTTATATTCAGGATCACGTGTATATAGATAATTTACCATATTTTTGAACATCTCATCCTTAACTTCTTCAGGACAATCAGTTGTTGACCAAGGATATCCGATATAAACCTGTTTTGTTTCGACTACTTTCCTTGTTTGAATATATGCAATTGGCTTATCATCATCAAAGGCATATTGGACACCTTTATTATCAAAACCTTCGACCCCATATCTTTCTTTGATCTGGTCGGCTGTTGCATTTCCTGGAGTTCCATATTTTCCAATGGCATTATTATATAAATCGGCTTGAATCTGCTCATAATCATTATCTGGTTCATAAAATTTGTAAATAATTCCCATTCTTATTCCATTCCTCTATTTTATTTTCATATACTCTTGTATAGTGTAAATTTAACTTACCATACACCATTCAAATATTTATTTATTAAATTTAACCAAAAAAAATAGTCAGCCAATTATATTAAATTTAATTAATAGGATTTTTTGCCCTTGATCCAAGTAATAGGTTGGTGTGACATTATTCCAAAAACTGGTGAATATTTTAATCATACCGGAGAATTTGCTATGGGAATAATAAAATCCTATAGGCATAAAGGCATAGGTTCAGGATTATTTATAGAAACTTTAAGGCATTCAAAAAAAATAAGTTTGGAAAAAATAGAGCTCCAGGTTTTCGAGGAAAATGTACCCGTAGTAAATTTTTATCTTAAGCATGGATTTAAGATCAAATATGTAATATTTAAGACAATTAAAAATCTTTGAACAAAACTTTAACTTATTAAGACACATTTTCTGGTTTTTGAGTGATACATATCATTCATTAGATGCTAAATTAGTCAAAAAAAAAAATAGAAAAAAAAAGGTTTTAGAGAATAATGATTTGCACCATGAATTCTAGGTTCTTGTTTCGAATACCCATATAGGGCTCATAGATACACACATCTAATCGATGAATACCAGGATTTTGGGAAGCGAAGGAGAATACTTCTCTTTCAAAAGAAACTTCTCTGTATGTATCATCGAGATATACAGTAATAAGATCCCCAATAGGACTATAAGTACCATAATCAAAAAAACAAATAAGATAATCGCCAGGATGGGCAGGTTCTCGAAATTCTCCAGTGAAACTCAGATATAATGTATCACCCACTTCAAGATCTACCCACATATCAGCCAATCCTAAGTCAAATGTCATGACACTCTCCCAACCACTTATCATTTCCACAAATATCTTTTCATTTGTTCTTGTAAGAGTAAATGTGTCTTTAATTCCAGGAATCCTTGGACTTTTTACTTGAATCCATACCATATCTGAAGCCGTTTCTTTAGTTTTATTATCCATAATTAGAACTGTTAGATTATACCATCCTTCTACTTCTAAAGACGTATTCCAAAAAGTAGGTAATTTGGTTCTAATTTTGGTTTGATTTGCTTTCACAGACACTGAATAGTTATTGCTTCCATATACTAACGCTCTTATTTCTATTTCTCCCCATACTGTTTCATGTTGGTCTGGATCCAAAATTCCTACGACAAGTCCTCCAGGAGCATCACTTCCATCCTGTCCATCATCTCCAGGTGGTCCTTGAGGTCCCTCAACAGTCTGAAAATTAACAATTGAATATGCACCCACTCCTAGTCCAGAAGCCCCAATAATAATAGCGATAATCCCAAACAGTGAACTTTTATTTTCAACCATAATTTCACAGCTTTACTTTGTAAAGTAAATTTAATATAGAATATTTAGACGATGTTATATTTAAGCTTATCAGACAAAAATTACGCATTTAACACATTCAGAAGAAGTGTTCTATTTTCAATTTCTATTTTCAGAGATAAACAAAGAACGTAATGGTAATTATTATTTTGATAATCATACTTACTGTAATTAAATTATATGCTAATTATTCAAGTGTTTTTATGATCCTTACGAGAAATTTAAATTTTAATTACTAAAATATAATGAATCATCCTAATTACTAATAAATATAATAGATGACCTTTAAAAAGGTTGTTTTGTAGTTTAGTTTGATAACAGATGAAAGAATGGGAAAAAATATTACTAAGGAATAGGGACAGCCCTGAGGAAATTGTAGAGGAAACCGAATATAATATTTCGAATGGCTGTTGCTACTTTCATGATCAAAAAGAATTAAATGAGTTTGATGATATAGATGATGATACTCCAGAAGAAATATGATTATGGGAATGAGACGAGTGTTATCATAGAAGATAAAGTTCCTTCTTAAAAAAAATTATAGAATAATTGACAAATTATTTTCATTACCTCATAACATGTTAAGTTAATTATAATTAGTTTATATCCAATCAACCATTTACGTAAACTATGATTAATACTTTTTATGAAAAGTTAGCTAAGTTAGCAGTAAACTATTCTCTTAAAGTTAAGGAAGGAGATAGAATCTATATTGCTGGACCTACTCTTGCAAAAGAGCTTTTTCAAGCTCTATATACTGAAATCCTTAAAGCTGGGGGTTATCCATTGCTCCATCCGAAGATTGAAGGAACTTCAGAATTATTTTTCAAATACGCATCTGAAAGGCAATTGATATATGTAGATCCGATTATTAAACAATTGATTAAAGATTTTGATTCTTATATCGAGATCGCAGCGGATTACAATACTCGTAAATTGAGTTTAATTGAGCCCAAATTAATAACTAAATCGAGTGGATCACCAGCTCAACGGGAAATATTTGAGATTTTAATAGAGAGAATTGGCAAAAAGGAATTAAATTATCTTGTTTTACCATTTCCATGCAATTCATTTGCTCAAGAGGCTAATATGGATTTATTTTCTTATTTTCAATTAATACAAAAAGCGTTATTTTTAGATAAAGAAGATCCAGTTAAAGAATGGTTAGATATAGAAAGACAACAAGAAGGCATTTGTGAATTTTTAAATAAAGCTGACAAAATCCACGTTATAGGCGAAGATACAGATTTAACCTTTTCTGTAAAAGGAAGAAGTTGGGTAAACTGTTGTGGCAGGTTAAATTTACCTGATGGCGAAGTATTTACTGGACCAATCGAAGATTCTGTAAATGGGCATATTTGGTTTACATATCCAGGAATCTACCAAGGGAATGAAGTAGAGAATATTTATTTAGAATTTAAAGATGGAAAAATAATTAATGCAACAGCAAGTAAAGGTGAAAATCTACTCCAAGAAATTTTAACGATTGAAAATGCCGATAAAATGGGAGAATTTGCGATAGGTACTAATTATGGCATCACTCAATTTACGAAAAACATGTTATTTGATGAGAAGATTGGGGGAACACTTCATTGCGCACTAGGAGCAGGATTAGAAGAGACTGGTTCGACGAATAAATGTGCCATACATTGGGATATTTTAAAAGATATGAAGATATCAGGATCAAAAATTATTGCTGATGGAATGGTCATTTATGAAGAGGGACAGTGGAAAATTTAAAATGTTTTAATTAAAACATTTCCAACTTCTGCACTCGTAGAAGACAGGAATAGTAAGATAGAGAGGAATTCTGAAATTTCTCATATTACTTATTAGTCAGTACATTTAAAAATAAAGAAAAATATTTTGGTTTAGAAAATTGTAAACGGTTGGAGTTTAATTGAAGGAAAAGGAAATAAAAGAATTAAAACGGCATGGTTTCAAATTAAAAGATGAAGACATTAAAGTGAAGCAATTTCCAAGGTTCATAATATGTCCTAGCTGTAAAAAAGAAATTAGGATCGAAATGGATGAAAAAGGTATGCTAAAGACTGATGATCTTCTCACAATGCGAATAAGGACTCCATTATATGTACTTCCTGAAAAAACAACAGATGTCCGCTTAGATATAAGTATATGCTCTCAGTGTAGGACGATAATTGGTCTCGGAAGAAAAATATGATTTCTTCATTCTCAAAATGGTTAATGAGAAATTAAGAGATATAGCACAAGAATTATTATTTATTTCATCTATAGCTTGAGGGATTGTGGAAGCATTTACAAACCCAAAAAGCCTTTTAACAATCCTTTTACAAATCCTTTTGCTAATCCTTTTGTAGCATCTTTTGATATAGATGAAATTAGGCTTTCTCTCGGGATCTTACCAGATCTATATGAATGCCATTGTGATTGAATTCTGGAGTAATTGGATAGATAGGAAGCTTTTAGAAATTTTTCTATTGCAGTAGTATCCTCAGAGCGAATAACACACTCAAGAGCCTCAAATGTTTTGCCTAACGCTAAATTCACAGTTCCTTTTAAACCCCATGCGAGGCTAAAATTAGGGTCGATTTCGAGAGCTTTTTCTGCACAACTCATAGCTTTATCCACAAAATTCTTAGTACTATCATAAGAAAACAGAATTATGCATGCAAATCCCAAAAAACACAACGCATCCTTATGATTTGGATCAAGTTCTACTGTTTTATCCAGATATTGAATTGCTTTTTTACAATTAAGAATATTTACTTCATTAAGAATAGGAGAAACTGAAGTAGATGGGTCTTTAACCTGACTAATAAATACAACCCCAAGATAAAAATTCGAATATATGTCGTTTTCATTTAATGTAACAGCTTTAATTAACTGTTCTTCAGCATCGGTAAACTTTTGTTGGAAAAAGTACACTCTACCCAGATAATAACTTACTGATTTATACTCTTGTTGTTTTTGGGTTACTTTATTAAACCAGTCTTCGGCTTTTGCATAATCTTGTTTTTTAAAGTATAGTATACCAAGATAATACCATGCATCAATATAATCCTTATCCAGTTTAATAATTTGGTTAAACTGATATTCAGCATCATCATATTTTTCCAATTCTAAGTATGTACGACCAAGAGCGTGAATCGCATATATATAATTTTTTTCTATTTCAAGTGCCTTTTTATACTGTATTTCAGCATCAGAGTAGATCTTTTGAACAAAATACACATTACCGAGATTATATCGAGTATATTTATTATTCGGGTCTAATTGTATAGATTTGATGAAATATCTTTTCGCATCCTCATATTTTTTCTGTTCTTGGTAAGTACGAGCAAGATAGTAATAATTGTCAACATGATTTTCATCCAATTCTAATACTCTTCTATAACAGAATTCAGCATCCTCATATTTTTTTTGTTCCGTGTAAGTGCGACCTAAATAATAATAAGGGTATAAGTAC
>JBHLLU010000013.1:0-87830 GCA_048938895.1 Promethearchaeota archaeon | reverse complement strand
GAAACTATTCCAGTTTTACCTTTGGATGCCATTCGGAATGGTTTCGCAAAAGATATTCCTTTACTTATAGGAAACACAGTAGATGAGAGGAAAGTTTATAATAGAGGATTAATCAGAGCAAACCAAATTGAAGTAATACATAAAAGACACCAAAAAATGGATGAGGGGAGTTTATTAAGATTTACTAATAAATATATGAAATTTTATGGTAAATCAGAAAAGGATTCAAAAACATTAATTGAGACATACAAAAAAGCTAGAAAGGGTAAATTACCAGTAGAACCCTATGAAATTGCGTATACTATCAACACTGATGAGGCATATAGAATACCAGTTATCCGTATTGCCGAAGCACAATGCCAAAATCAACAAAATACTTATTGCTACTTATTTGGGTTTGAATCACCTCTATTTAAGGATTTACTCGGTGCATGCCATACAATCGATTTACCATTTATTTTTGGAACTTATGACCATCCAAACCCGAATACAGAAGTAATGGTTGGACGTGATAATCTGGAGGAACTTGAAACATTTTCGAATTTAATTATGGATACATGGATTTCATTTGCGAAAATTGGAGACCCCAATCACCCAGGACTTCCAAACTGGCCAAAATATGAACTGAATAACCGTGCTACAATGATACTAAAACCAGATCCAGAAATTGTCAATGCCCCAATGGATGAGGAACGCATTGCATGGGAAAGTATATTATGAATTAGAATCTGTTTTTTAAAGTATCAACACTTGAGAAGATTATGGAGGAAAAGAAGGAAAAAAAAAACCGAATGGGAGAGTTAATTAGAATGGTGAGGAAAGATCCTCATTTAGCTTCATCCCAATTAGATTTTCCTTCTATTACTGAACCTTTAGCTAAATTCATTTCAGAAAGCCAATTTACCACAATTCCAAACGAAGTAGTTGAACTAGCTAAACGTCATATCTTAGACACTTTAGCTTCAATGGTAGTTAGTTCAAAGTTAAAACCTTCTCGTCTTGGTCGTCAGTTTGCTTTATTTAATGGTGGAAAAGCAGATACCGCACATTTACTTACTACAAATCAAACCGCTACTTTATTGGATGCTATTTTTGCTAATGCAATAACTGCTCATGCGGCAGAAATAAATGATTTTTGCCCTTCCGCTTTCGTACAACCCGGTCCTCCAATAATATCGACTGTATTATCGATTGGAGAAACTCTAAAAGCATCTGGAGAAGATGTAATCAATGCTGTTGTTATCGGTTATGAAATAGCGTGTAGATTACCCAAAGCTTTGGGTACGATAAACCTACGCACCGCAGGATTATCATCTCATGGAGTTGGCCCTACGTTTGGTTCTGCTGCTGCTGCTGCTACACTATTAAAATTACCAAAAAGTTCAATTGGATATGTTTTAGCATATTGTGTTCAACAAGCATCAGGTTCATTTAATTGGATTCGCGATGAAGAACATATCGAAAAAGCTTTCCTTTTTGCTGGGATGCCTGCAAGAAATGGAGCATCTGCTGCTTTACTGGTTCATAAAGGATTTACAGGTGTAGAAGATCCTTTTAAAGGGACACCAAACTGGTTGCTAAGCTCCATATTTATTGGGATAGATTCGGATCTTGATTTAAAAAAGTTAATCCATAATTTAGGTATAGATTATGAGATGCCTTTAGTAGCTTACAAACGATATCCCGTAGGTGGTCCAATCCAACCTAGTATCGAAGGATTACTAAAGTTAATAAAAAAGATAGACCGAACATCAGTCGCTAAAATTGAAATAAAGATGCCGGGAAATATAAGTATTTTTTCTGAAGCGGCAATGCCCGCATTAAATTTACCATATCTGACGGCTGTTATTTTAGAAGATGGTGATCTATCCTTTAACATGGCACAATCACATGAACGTATGTCCAGTGAAACAATTAGAAAAAAAATGGATTTTATTAGCTTAATCCATGATCCCAGCCAAGAAAAAGAGCCCAGAGTAGAATCCGCACTAGTAAAAGTGGTCTTAAAAAATGGTGAACATCATGATATTTTCATCGAACACGTCCTGGGATTCCCTGAACGACCTATGAATCGCAAGGATGTTGAAAATAAAGTTAAAAGCTTAATTACACCGATATTAGGTCAACTAAAAGCCAAAAAATTAATTGAAACAATATGGAATCTTGAAACTTTACCAAATATACAAACAATTATTCCGTTCTTAATCCCACCAGATAACTAAGCAATCCTTTTTTTTACTTTGTATCATAAAACACTTTGCGATACAAAGCTTTATATATTTTGTTTCCTATATTAAAATTAGAGACTTTGTAATACAAAGTTCGCAATTAAAAGGGATAGAAAGCTAACAACTTAATTTCAATATTAGTTCAATTTAGGTTAAAAAAAAAGGTGATTATGGATGGATAAATATCAGAAAGCAACATTAGTGATTGGCATTATTATAGTTATATCGAGTATATCCTATGCGATGCTAATTATTTTAGGAATTATGGAGAGTTATTTACCATTTTATATGATTATTCCGGGCTTCACGGTTATTTGGATTCCTATAATAGCTCGTAAAAGGTTAGAAGAGCAAAATAGAAATAAACAGTCAAGGAATTATATGGAGGAGTAAAATCAAATAATGAATAGAAAGATCAAGAAGGAAGGAATGCTTGCTATTGGAATGTTTTCTTTAATTCTTTCCCTATTTTTAAATATGATTGGTGGAAACATCCCGATAGTCGATTTTTTCTGTGGATTATTTACAGATTTATCTATAACGATGAATCTTAGCTTTCTAATTATATATAGACGTCAAAATAGTAAATAAAAATCAAAAATTTAATCAAAAAATAAAATAAAAAAAGAGGTGTTATAAAAAATTGGTTGAAACATGCGCTATATCGACTCAAGATCTCACTAAAGATTTTGGTGATATTCGTGCTGTTAATAATTTAAATCTAAAAATTCCTTATGGTAAGACATATGGATTGTTAGGCCCAAATGGTGCTGGTAAAACAACTACAGTAAGGATGCTTAATGCTATCATATCTAAAACTTCGGGAAACGCAATAGTTGGAGGATATGATATAGTAGCAGAAAGCGAAAAAGTGAAAATGATATGTGGATTTTTACCAGAATCTCCAGGTTTATATTCTAAACTTACGGCAAGGGAATTCCTAGAATTTATCGGTGAGCTATACTATTTACCAAGAGACGTAATATCTACTCGAATTGATGAGTTATTAGAGATATTCAATTTGGAAGGGCGAGAAAACGATCTTTTAGAGGGATATTCAAGAGGGATGAAGCAAAAGGTATGCCTATGTGCTGCCTTGATACAGGATCCGGAAATAATATTTCTTGATGAACCAACGTCAAATTTAGATCCTGCTGCTGCTAGGATGGTTAAAGATCTCATTTCAGTACTTGCGAGAAAAGCAGATAAAACCGTCTTCATTTGTACCCACCTTCTTGATACGGCAGAAGAGTTATGTGATATTATTGGCATTATCATTAATGGAGAGCTTCAAGTTGAGGGTACACCCAAGGAAATCATAGCATCTGTTGGAGCGAAAGATTTAGAAGATGCCTATTTAAAGATTACTGGAGCCTCCCATATTGACGATTTGTTATCATGGAGAGCTGGAAATTCAAATAATCATAAAAGTAAAAGTAAAAAACAGAATAAACTAAGAAAGAAATGAGGTAAATTCAAATGACAGTTTTAACTACTGAAAACACGAGTGTAATTGAACATCAAATCTTTGACTCTGAGAATAATAAGCGGAGTTCATGGAAGACAATAGCGAAAAATGAGATAAAACTCAGAACATCCCGTTTTCGAAGTCATCGGAGACTCTTTTTTATGGTTCTATACTCAATTTTATTGATTTGGGCATTTATTGGTGCTCCAATGCTTTTTGATTTATTTATGCCTACATTAGCTACTGAATATTCTAGTATTTTCAAACAAGTAGTTGCATTATTAATTGAATCTTTGATGATGGTGTTGTTCCTCGTTTTAGTAATGTACCCTCTAAATAATGTGTATAGGGAAGATGAAACTAGTACTAAGGAATCATTATTAGCAACACCAGTGAGAGCAAATGATATTTTTTTGGGTGAGTTTTTGGGGAAAGCTCCAATATATACTATGGCAATCTTAATTTTTGGCCCCGTAGTTACTGGTATGATAAATCCCATAATTGATATGAATTTTTATCAATACCTAATAATATATAGCTCAGTTTTTGTTCTTGTTTATTTTGCAAATCTAATAGGATCAATTCTAGCAAGTTGGATTGAGCATAAAATTTCTAAGAATGAAAGAGCAAGAGATTTAGGAAAGGCGCTCATTTGGGTATTTACCATTTTGATGGTGGCTATAATGTATACTATAATGTTTTTCCTTAATTTCCTATTAACTCATCCAGAACTAAAAAACTGGTTAGTCTTTTATCCATCATTCTGGTATTCAAACTTAATTCTATACAGTGTTGATCCACTCTTGCTTGATCCATTCATTCTAAATATATGGGTGAATATTTTATTATCAATCAGTATCCCTTTAGTAGTTCTATATCTTTCATATAAAAGAGCAGAATCATTTTATACATTAGAAGGGGGATTAGAAGAAAGCAGTAAAACAATAACCAAACATGACAGTGCATTCTTAGGAGTTTTAAGATTATTTTTAGGGAATTGGGGTGGATTAACAGTAATACAGCTGAAAAGATTCTTTAGGAAAAAAGCAAATATCGCAAGAATTGCTTACATTGTAGGACTTCTTGGATTTATTTCTTGGTTTATGACAAGGATGGGGGATGATACTTTTGGGACTATGTTTGCAACAACAATAATAATTGCAATCGGAGGAGCAATGAATAGTATAATGCTTGGGCACTTAGGTTTTGTTGATTCAAAGGATTTAATATGGGTATATAAAAGATCACCAAGGGGAATAAAAAGTCTTGTTTATTCTTATTTGCTAGCTATGTTCATTTTTAACATTTTCTTAAGTATATTCATAACAACGTTGCTCTCAATCTTTTTGAACCTTGAGATAGTGATGTCTATGATATTCTTTTTCGAATTTCTATTATTCGCAGAGTTAAGCATGTGTCAAGCTTCAGGGATTCAATGCTTGAATCCTGCGTTTGGGGAAAAGGACGCAAACATGAAAGGAAATATGATGATTTCAATGGTACTGCTACAGCCTTTACTATTTATGCCTATGATACTTGGGATATTTATTGAGATAGGATCTATTAAATTAACTTTACTATTGATGCAAGGAATCATATTTATTTACATTATTATTACCAGTCTTTCATTGTTATACTTTGGTTTACATAAATTAAGGAAAATCGAGTAAGGACATTATCCTTATTTGTTATTCCACTTTTTTTTATCAACTCTAAAATAAAAAAGATATAATGGATTGAGTATGAATATAAGAATATAGAATTATAATTAGGATTCTTCATATTTTTAATTTTTTCTAAAAAGAGGAAGCATAAATGTCGGAAGATCTTGATTTAAAAGAAATTGAGAAAAAGGCCTGGAGGTCTACGTTTGAAGATGGAATTTTTGAAATCTATTTTGGAATATTATATCTTAGTCTTACTCTTGGTGTAGTTCTAGATGCAGTGTTACCTTCACCTTATAATATAATTTTGATTTTTTCAATCATTGGTCTAGGGCTAACATTTTTTCTAATTGGCAAAAAATATATAAGTCAACCTCGTTTAGGAAAAGTTAAATTCGGTCGTACTCGTATAGCACGGAAAGCTAAAACAATTGTGGTACTTATAGTTAATTTTTTTGTGCTATTATTCATTCTTATATTAGTTCCTCAATTTGGTGAAGACATGCCTGAATTTTTATATGGTTTAGTTATGGGATTATTATTTTTTACAATTCCATTAAGTTTTGTTGCCTATTTTCTTCAATTTAACCGATTATATCTCATTGCTATTCTAGTTGGTTTAACTTACTTCCTCGACGAGATTTATGCACTTTTAGGTATACCAGAACCCTTTGATTCTCTTCTAGCATATGGAATGGTAAGTGTTACCATTATAATTATCGGGATAATAGTATTCATCAAATTTCTTAAAAATTATCCACTACCAAGAGAGGAGGTTTCCTAATTTTGACCAAAGATGAAGAATTAAAAGAACTTGAGAAAAAAGCTTGGAGATCTAATTTTCAAGATGGATTATGGGATATTTATTTTGGGCTTTTATTTATAGGAATAGGAATATATACAATCCCTCAGCTTTTTGGATTTGATAACACATTCGGTCTAATAATGATATTAATGATCTGGGATTTATCGTCATTTCTTTTGTTTTTTTTTGGAAAGAAATTAATAACTATCCCACGGATAGGATTCGCCAGATTCAGCAAGAAGAGAGTAATCAAAAAAATAAAATTGACAATATTTTTATCTTTTATGGTTGGATTAAATGTTGTCTTTCTATTATTACCATTCAGTGGTTTAAACATTAAACTTGATGCATTTAAAACTATGCTAATAATCGGAACATTATTTTTTTCACTCCCTATATGTGTAATTGCCTATTTCCTGCAATTTGAAAGATTATATCTTATCGGAATTATGGGAGGTGTAGGTTTATCCATTACAGGATTACTGGGTCCAATAGTTGGTTCTCCTCTTAAATACATTTTAACTTTTTGTCCTATTGGAAGTATAATAATAGCTTGGGGAATTATTATTTTCATTCGGTTTTTAAAAGCTTATCCTCTACCAAAAGAAGAACAAGCTTAGGAGGTGACAGATGGCTAAAAAAGATGAGAAAATAAATGAGACAATTCCCTCTCTCCCTTCGATAGATAAATTAATACATGAACCTGCGCGTTTGGATATTATAGCAATATTATATGTTATAAAGGAGTCTGACTTTATTTTCTTAAAGACCCAAACAGGAATGACTTGGGGTAATTTAAGTAGTCATCTTACTAAACTTGAGGAGGCAGGTTATATTAATGTAAAAAAAGAATTGTCAGGTAAAAAAACAAAGACAAGAGTTAGTCTTACTAAAGAAGGTCGCATCGCATTTCGGGAATATAGACAAAAAATGGATGAATTCCTAAAAAGAATACCAGAATAACTAAATTCTTCATAAAAAAATATAAAAAAAAATTTAAAAAAAAAGTTTAACAACAGCTATTATTTTGGTTATCAGAACCGCAATCACATCCACACCCACACATACTCGGTGGATCAGGTTCACAATCAGTTTCAACAATCTTTATTTTAAAATTTAAAACCTTACCCGCCATAGGGTGATTCAAATCAATAACAACCTCATCATCTTCAATGGACCTTATTGAGGCAGGCATTTGGCCTTGTGGACCCATAACCATTAACATTAAGCCTGGTTGCAAATCTACTCCCTTTGGAAATTGTGTTTTCGGAACTCTTTGAGTCATTCCTTCCTTGTGTTCACCATAGGCTTCAGTGGGTTTTAATCTGATGGAATATTCATCACCAAGGTTCTTGTCTATTACTGAGTTATCGAATCCTTTGATTAGTTGCCCCATACCTACTTGGAATTTTAATGGAGCACCTCCATTCATCTTAGTACTATCAAAAATAGTACCATCGTCAAAGGTCCCTTCGTATTCTACTTTAATCCATTCTCCTTTTTTTACAGCCATCTGTATCAAATTTTAGATTATTATAAAATTAATAGAATTATGACTTAATAGTTGATTGGTTATAATTTAATAATTAATGAGTCATGAAACTATTAAATATTTGAAAATAATCTGAAATATTAGATTTTTATAAAAAAATTAAGAAGATGTAATTTCAATGAGCATTGAATTGCCTGAAGCATTCATCCTTGCTAAACAGATGAGCAAGGAATTAATAGGAAAGCAGATAGAGTCTTATGATCTTCAGAATTATGAAAGACTCCAGAAAATTGGATTTTTAAATACAAATATAAATGAATTTGATCTCCTCGTTGATCGTAAAATTATATCTGTTATTTCGAGAGGAAATCTGATTCGTGTAGCCTTAGACAAGGAAGTAAATCTTTTAATTGGACCTGAATATGGGGGTATAGTATCATACCATGAAGATAAGAATACCCTACCAAGCAAATTTCATTTGCAAATCAATTTTAGGGATGAAAAAAAACTCACAGTAAGACTTAAAGGGATGGGGCTTATATATACTATTAAAAATAGCGAACTAGAACATTCCTATCTATATAAACGAGATTTTTCAGATGTTATATCTCCACTTGAGGATAACTTTACTGCTAATCACTTCTCTGAATTATTAATTGATCTAAATAGGGGGATAAAATCTATTCTTGTTGGAAAAGATGCCATAATTGTTGGCTTATCGAACAGTGCTTTTCAAGATATAATTTATAGAGCGAAGCTTTATCCTAAAGTTAAAGGCTCAAGTTTAAATGAACAACAAAGAAATAGACTTTTTGAGTCCATCAAAAAAGTGATGAATGAAAGAATTAGATTGGGGGGTAAATTTCAGTTTGTCGATCTCTATGGGAATAAAGGAAATTATATACCAGCTATGGGGCCTAATATGAAAGCAACAACGTGCGTTGATTGTGATTCAGTGATAGAAAAGCTTAGTGTAGGAGGAGGTCAAGTTTACTATTGTCCTCATTGTCAAGCTGAATAAATCAAGAATTTGAAACAAACTATTTATTCATACTCTTTTTTTTATACCTATGTCTATTGAAGGTATTGATCAGGAATTATGTTCTAAATGCAAAATTTGCTTTAAAGTATGTGATAGAAGATATTTTCGGGAAGATATATCGGGGAAAATTATCTATGAAAATACCACTAACAATTGCATTTTTTGTGGACATTGTATTGCTGCTTGTCCTGAAGATGCAATAAAACGTAGTTTCAACTGGAAAAACGATGTAGAAGAATACTCAGATCTGATGGTCTCATATGAAAAAACTATACAATTATTAAGGATGAATCGCTCAACCAGAAATTATAAACAAAAAAAAGTGCCAAAAGAGTTAATAGATAAAGTATTTAATGCCATGAGGTATGCGCCAAGCGCGGGTAATGCAAGATTGTGGAAATATAAAGTTCTATCTGATCCAGATAAAATTGCAGAATTAGGGGATATAATCTCTCAAACAATGTGGGGGTATTGGGGATTTAATTCATATAAACAAGCAAAAGAATATTACAAGTCTATGGGTAGAGAAACTATATTTAATAAAGCCCCGATAGTCATAATTCTTTATTTAGAAAGAGAAGTACCAAATAATGTTATGTATGCTATATGGGGAGTTGATACAGGTATCGCCATTACATATGGTCGACTTGCCGCAGAGAGCCTTGGTTTAGGAACTTGTTGGATGAATGTTCTATTAGGAGCAATTTCTGTGAGAAAGGAAGAAATTTTAAAGATTATAGGAATTAAGGGTCTTGTACTTGGAGCAATGACATTAGGATATCCCGCAGTTAAATATAATAGGACTACACCACGGGCACCATTAGATGTCGAAGGTTTAGAATAAAAGATGAACTTATATTAACAAGGAGAATCTCTCTCATCTTCAAGCAAAGCTCTCAAGAGTTGGATTTTTCCATAATGCAGTGCCGTATGAGAAGCTGTTATAAAAAGCCAGTGTGCTACACTCATTGAATCATGCTCTCCTGTTTCTAATATAGTATAAAAATCTTCCTCTTTAAGCGAGGAGATAAAATCTTTACTTTCCTTTCGAACATTAGTAGCCCATTTTATTACATTTTCAGATGAATCAATTGATTTACGAATCTCGTCAACCGGCCACCAATCTGTCCCAAATATTTCATATCCAGAGGGAATAATATTTTCTTTATGTTTTTGAATAATATATCTAATATGGGAAGACTCCCTATGAGCAATATGTCCTACATGCCAGATAATTGGTAACTGTTTACGATTAGGAATCCAAAATAACTGATGATCAGATAATCCATCGATCAAGTGTAAAAAATGTGAATACCAAAAACCTTCTGACGTCTTCACATCACCAAACATCCATAATGCAACTTTTTTTAGTTCTGACATTGATACTTCATCTTACGTTATATCTTTATGTTTGTCGATTAGTTACAAACGTG
The DNA here is from genome assembly GCA_048938895.1 of Promethearchaeota archaeon. GTDB lineage: Archaea > Asgardarchaeota > Lokiarchaeia > Sigyniarchaeales > SOKP01 > Loki-b32. The sequence continues at coordinate 77,698 of JBHLLU010000013.1, read as the reverse complement.
GATTAATAAGTTCTTTTTTTATTTTTAATGAATAATTATAGTATTTCAAAAAGCTATTTGAAATTTAGTTTATGTTCTTAAACACATTAAGTCCCGCATTAAAAGCTTTTTTCATTAAATCTTTGTTATTTTTTACTTCACCACGACGATTGAAACCAGGAGCGAGGATTTTTTCAACTAATTCGATGCTTAGATAGTTAAAAACATCTTCAAGTAGACCAACTGTATGACGAGCATAACGTTCATGTCCACCTCCTAAAGGTATGACAATAATAACTCTTTTTCCCTTAAATTCTTGATGCTTAGGATGATACCATCTATCTAAAAATGCTTTAAACTGTGCTGTTGGACCCCACCAATAAATAGGGGTTCCTAATATCCATAGATCACTTTTCTCCATCTTTTCAAGCAATGGTTCCATATCATCTTTTTGGGCGCAATGACCAGTCTTATAACACGAGTTACATGCTTGACAGCCTTTAATTTCTAGCTTATTTAAGTACACTTTCTCTGTAGATGCCCCAGCTTCTTCGGCTCCGTTTAAAACTTCATTTACTAATATTTCAGTGTTGCCACCAATACGTGGACTACCAATAATTCCCAAGACTTGCATAATTATACTTAGATTATTTACTTAAAATACTTATCGCTGCTATTTTTTATTCAAAATCTTGAAAATTAAAGATATCAAAAATTTATTAATCTAAGGTATAAAGTTTATTTTGAATTTGAAATAGATTAATGTTAAAGCAATTCAAAGATTGAGGATGAGAAGATAATGGTAAGATATGAAGAATATGAAATTGAAACTGATTTGGTACCTAGTCCTGTTAAATATACAGTAATGATTCCAAATAGCTATGATGATTCAAATGAGAAATATCCGATGATGTTAATTCTTCATGGAGGTGGCGGTGATAATAGCTTCCTTAAAAATCAGATTGGCCCAGTTGTTAATTCTCTTTGGGATAAAGGTGATACAGTTGAAATGATAATTGCTACTCCTGATTCTGATAGATCTTTATATTTAGATTATAGAGATGGTTCACAAAAATGGGAATCTTTTATAATTGAGGAGTTCTTACCTTTCTTGCAGACAAAATATCGTGTTGAAAATGACACCAGTAAGCATTTTATAGGGGGTATATCTATGGGAGGTATGGGTTCTTTACGAATGGCATTTAAATATCCTAATAAATTTGGAGTAGTTATGTCTTTTGAACCTGGAATTGAACCAGCATTAGAATGGAAAGATGTTAAGGTAGAAGATAAATTCTATCGTGCTCAAGAATTTTTAGAGGAGCGATTTGGTTCCCCTATTGATGAGAACTATTGGAAAGTTAATAATCCCGCTTCAATATTGAACAATAATCCTGAAAAAATTATGGAATCAGGTTTAAAAATCTACTTAGAGGTCGGAACTGAAGATATGCTTTATTTATTTCATGGTACTGAATTTTTACACCGAATTTTATATGATAATAACATTAAACACGAATTTAGATATGTTTATGGGGCAGATCATGTTGGATCTTCCTTTAGAGAACGCTTAATTAATGGTTTTTCATTTCTTAAGCGTGTATTGGACCTTCCTGATCCGAATTTAGATCCTCAAATTACAGCTGCGAGAAAGGTAATTGATGTAATGAAAAAGAAGGCAGGCTTAAACAAATAAAAAAAAAGGATTAGATTATCCAGAAATATCACGTTTTTTCAAGTACAATGCTGCAACAACTATAAAAATAATAGCAACCACTATTAAGTACAAAAGTGAAACTATAGGTGGATAGTAGTTAGTTGTCTCATAAGTATTATAATCCTCTGTTTTAGTTATGCCAAACATCCAAAATATCTGCCCTGTATAATCTAAAATGTTTGGATCATAAAATTGACCTATCCAAATAAAGATGTTGGCAAAATGATACCCTAGATCAAAATTATACAAGGCATATTTCTCGTACCAATTTTCGCCAATGAATAACAGGGGCTTAAACATCATCAGAACAAGAAATGAAAAGATTACTAATGTTAACGGGAGGAGTAAAACATTCCTTGGCCTTCTGAAGACACTTGAAAACCCTATAGTTATACCTCCAAAGAAAAGATTGATAATCAATGAATAAAGAAAAAAGATTGCAATATATCCACCGATATCAGCAAAAGTATATTTGATTAATGCTATTAGTGAGATGATTAATAAACTAAGAATACTTATCACTAGTCCAAATATATAAAGAGCGATAAATTTACTTAGCACTATTTTAATTCGGTCAATTGGTTTACTTACTAAGAAGAGCATAGTGCCCGATCTCAGTTCTTCGGAGATAAGAGGACCTGTGGCTCCTATTATAATGATTGGGAATAATATAGAAAAATTATAATACCAGGTCACAAATCCCAATAATTGTACTAAATACTCATCTCCTGAAAGTACTTCTGGTGGAGTAAAGGCAATTACTAGAGCAGGGACTAATACCATAAAAACTATGGATATAATAAGCCTATTACGAGTAAGTAAATCAAATTTTAAGGTTTTTTTGATTATCACAAAAGAAGGTGATGAGCTTATTCCTGGAAATGGCTTAAGTTCTCTAAATTTCTGCGTTTCTGTGTTATGTTCAGAGGAACTCATTCATTATTCACCTCATCTTCCATTATTTCGATAAAAATTTCTTGCAGGGATGTTTCAGGTTGTTGAAATTCACGCAAAATCACATCATTATCTATAATCATTTTAGGAATTGCCTTTTGAAGCATTTCAAGGTTTTTTGGTAATATATGTATTTTCTTATCCTTTTCCTCAATCCAAACATTTTCAATATAATCTTGTTTTTGTAATTGAGGAAAAACCTTATCATTCAAACTAGTGTCCAAAATTATAATATTACGCCCACCTTTAATAGAATGCATTTTTTTAATATTTTTTATAGTGTCAGTTACTACTATTTTACCTTTATTGATCATTGTAACTTTTTCGCACATCTGTTCGATTTCAGATAGAATATGACTCGAAACAAAAACACTAGCTTTTTTAGACAGTTCTTTTATATCCTTAATAATATTTGCTCGCCCTATGGGGTCCAAATTCGATGTTGGTTCATCTAAAATTAGAATCTCGGGATCGTGTATAAGCGCTGCAGCAATCCCAATCCGTTGTTTCATTCCTTCTGAGTATTTCTCAATTTTTCTATCTTTAGCGTTTGTTAGTTTTAGACTTTCCAATAATTCTTGAGTTTTTTGTTTCGCATCAATTCTCCCAAGACCACTTAATTCGGCTACATATGTTAAATATTGTTCACCTGTCATGGTATCATAGAATGCTGGATCTTGAGGTAAGAAACCAATTATTCGACGAGCTCTTATAGATCCTGCATCTTCCCCTCTTATTTTAGCTTCCCCTCCTGTTATTGCAATTGCTCCTATTAACATATTAATGGTTGAGGTTTTACCTGCACCATTTGGTCCTAGAAAGCCGTGAACTCCAGGTTCCATTGATATATCAATCTTATTAACAGCTCTAACACTAGTTTCTCCTCTTCCATAGACTTTAGTTAATTGATAAGTCCATATTTCTGGTGTTGAAGCATTTTCTTTAAGCAATTTTCTACACCTAATTTTTAAATCATAATTTTTAGATGGATGATTCGTATGGTTTTTTAATATGTGTTATATTAAATGTTTTCTGTTTTATCATTTAAGTGTAATAAAATCTAAAAAAACCTACAGATCATAAAGATACGAATTACTTCTTTTTCCTACAAGCTTGAAAATTCCCATTTTTCTTAAGCAATAGCTCATTTTTTGAATAAATCTTATAGACATCTTTAATGATCGTGCTAATTCAATATTTGTAAAAGGTGCCTCTAAATTGTTAGGAACGAAACATAGGAAATCACTAGGAGATTGAAAATGCTTTCTTTCTAATACTTTCACAAGTTTTCTATCATAAATGCTCCAACCTATTCTTTTCCGACTCCCATTCCTATTTTGTTGACGAATTTCTTCAATTTGAACAAGGACTAATTCAATTGTGAAATTAGGATGAAAGATCATTGTAGGAATTCTGATTAATTCATTAAAGATACTTATATAAGAAAAATGGTTTGGAGATAACCTTCTACGGATAATCTTATTCAATTGGGTATTTAAGTTAACAATCCACTTGTCTTGAATTATAGGATGGACTAACTTAACTTTATGATTTTGTAAGAGAATTTCAAGTTTGTTCCTGATTGCTGCAAAATTTTTTGTCTGAATCTCTATTAAAAGGTCATCCCTAACAATATCAATTATGAAATTTCCAATTTTTTGTTCAAGCTGATCATTAGACTTACTATACCACCATTTCAGGTCATTATGTAGCGTGGTTTCATTTAAAGACCCAATTTGATTAATCATGATATAATTTTGGGAATTAAGTTTATGTTATATATTTAAAATTTAAATTTAAAAAGAGGGTAATATCGGTGTATTTATAATTTATTCATCTCTTTAAAGGAACTTTAATATCTCTGGTAACTCGCGAATAACTCTAACATCCTCTAAAGCATAGAAATTGTAAGGATCAAAAAGAATTGGAATCATTCCTATTTTTTGAGCCATTTTAACATCAAGTTCTAGATCATCTCCGACGTGAAATATTTTATCTGGATCATTTGGTGCCATTGCACCTAACGCAATTTGGAAGAATTCTATATGTGATTTATTATAACCAAAATCCTGGGCATGAATAAATACATCAAAAAATTTTAAAATCTCCCATTTTTTCATTTTTTTACGGCATACTTCAGGGGAAGCATGGGTATGTAGCCCAATTTTAATATTTCTCGATTTAATTTCCTTTAGAGTCTCTCTACATCCCGGATTTAAACGATATGTTTCTCCATTATGAAACTCTCGTTCGAATTCTTCGTTTATTACTTTATTCGATCCTTTGCATTTAACTCCAATTATATCAAGGACAATTCTATTTAAGGGATACCAATCCTCTTCTGATAGATTGATGTAAAGTTTGTCTTGATTGCGATATTCCTCTAGCTGTTTTTGCATTCCTTCTAATATTCTTGGATCATCCGAGGTTATGTTCTTTCCTAACTTGTTAGCAATTCGCGACCAAATATTAGTTAGTGTATAACGTGAATCTACTAGTGTGCCAAACCAATCAAAATATATGCCAATTATTTCTTTTTTCATTTAGATTATCTCGATTCGAGTATTTTATAGCTAAAATGAAATTATCCTAAATCAACTGGTTTGTATACCATCATTGATTCATTGCCGCGCTCTATATAAAAAAATTCAGCTTTCTCAGGTTGGAATTTCTCTTTTAAATGACGAATAACATGTAATCCTTTTGTAAATTCATCACAAATAAAAATATCTATGCTAATATAACCATGTTCTGGCCAAGTATGAATCGCTGCATGGCTAGTTTGTAATACTGCAATAGCACTATAACCAAATGGTTGATATTTATGCTGATAAATATCAATGATTGTTAAATTTGCTGATAAAAGGGAATTTATGAATATTTCTTGAACAAAATCATTGTTTAAAAGTGAATTTTGTTCTGAAAAGCGTAATTCACCAATAAAATGAAACCCAACAGGAACGAATGGGGGTTTATTTCTCTTCTTTACTTCTGAAGTGTAAATTGGGCCAGTAAGGAAGCTAATCTTATATTTATTTTGTGGTTCTGCTACAGTTTGTAGGTAATAGAGATGAGAAAATTGTCCTATAATGCTCGCACCCTTATAATGATTGAAATCAGGGAGCATTTCAGTTATTATAAAACCATGATCTAATATAGAAAACTCTAAATTCTGCATTTCATTTGGAGGTTTATTTCCAAAACTAAGAACACATTTTTTGCCGACAACAGAATAGTTTTTACCATCCACGTTAATACCTGATTTTAATGTTTGTTTTGCTCCTTTCAAGTATAGTCTTAAACCTTCATTAGTATATGGTGGATCCATTACAACTACATCATATTTATTAGCGATACTTTTAGGGATAGGGTCTCTTAAATCATGATGGGTAACCTTGAAATTATTTAAAGAAAGTTTCCTAGCGGTTTTAGAAAGAAAATTTAAAATTCTATCGTCTATATCAACTACTGTAATTTCATTTGCTAACTTTGTCATTCCAACCGCCAAAGAAATGAAATCATCATCCCCTAAGAAAATAAGTCGTCTTCCCTCAATGTCTCCTTTTTTCAGTAAATACAATGTTTTCTTAAGTACTGTTGAGAAATCCGCATGAGATTGATCAAGTGCGAATTCTGGAGAGGGTCGATTTTCAAGAAAACTCTTCATTTCATACAAATAAGAAAATTCCTCAGGTATTTCTCTTATAGTATTATCAAAGTTTTCTGGCAGAGGATCATATTCAAATTTTAAATTCAAATTTGATTTTACCCATTCTCTTCCATGTTCACCAAGATAGTTTTTCTTTTCAATAATACCAGCTTTAACCAATTCATTTCTGAGAGCGGCAAGGGTGGGGATGGCTATTCCTGTTTTTTGGGATACTTTCTTGTTTTTAAGAGAGGGGAAGCGAAACATGGTTAATAAAATCGATCTTACTCCTTCACTTCCTTCCGATAGATTAGCTTTTTCAGCTAATAAGGTTAGTGTTCTTTCTGTTTCTAGTTGCATATTAGATCAATAGATGGGATTGCTTTAAGTTATTTTCAAATGATGAATCTAAAAATTATAAACATTAAATTTATACACTCAAAGATATGCCAATATTTAATTATACATAATTTATGGCTACAATTTTACCAATTTGTATGAAAAATATGTTTTATATGAGTAATTTTATTTGTTTAACATCTTTTTTATTTTACAATTAGGTTTTTAGGGGATTATATTATATTTGGAAAATTTTATAGTAGGTCAAAATATTTTGAAAGAAAATTCTTTTCCTATAGAAATAGAGTATTGGAGATTTTACAATGAAAGTTAGAATGATTAAGTATTCAAAGCCTTATCTTATAATGATTGGTATTTCTATTGGATTGTTATTTGCACAAGCAAATTTTAACTTAACATTGCCAGATTATCTCGCTAAGATCGTTAACGTAGGTATTCAACAAAAAGGAATAGATAACGCAGTGCCGAAGGCAATAAGGGAAATCGAGATGAATCGGACCTTAATATTTCTTACTCCAGAGAATCAGACGGATGTGCTTAGTGCTTATACATTGGTTCACAATGGAACTTCAGAAGCAGATAAATATATTAAAAAATATCCAGCTCTTTTCAATCAGTCTATCTATGTATTGACTGATAAACATAAGGGTACAATAGCACATTTAAACCCAATTATGGCTAGAGCCTTCTTAACGGTATCCTTTGTCGATTTATTAATGGTGAATGACACTTTGCGAATTTTTGTAAATACACAATTAGGATTAAGTCTTCCAAATGGCACAGATTTATTTGAGTATCTTAAAGCGCAACCATCTTCAACAGTAGCGATTATTGCTTTTGTTAACTCAAGGTTTAGTGCCCTCGGGGAAACCATGATTATACAAGCAGCAATCCAAGTTGTAAGAGTGGAATATGAAACCCTCGGCATTAATGTAGATCAAATGCAACTTAATTATATGTTCTACTACGGAGGTTTGATGCTCCTTCTAACAATATTATCAATGATATGTACGATTGGAGTAGGTTATCTGGCTGCCAAAGTTGGTACAGGAATGGCCCGTGATATGCGTCGGGATATATTTGAGAAAGTCGAGAACTTTTCGAGTACTGAATTTGATACTTTTTCCACCGCATCTTTAATCACACGCTCAACGAATGACATAACTCAAGTTCAAATGGCGATAATGATGATCATTCGTCTGGTTTTTTATGCTCCAATTTTAGCGATTGGGGGGATACTTCATGCCCTTGAATTAGCCCCGACGATGTGGTGGATATTAGCAATGGCAGTAGGGATATTACTTAGTCTTATCCTCTTTGTGTTTTATGTAGCCCTCCCGAAGTTCAAGAGAATGCAAGATTTAATAGATCGACTTAACCTCGTAGCCCGAGAGAGTCTGACGGGAATAATGGTAGTACGGGCGTTTAATAAACAAGAATTTCAGGAGCGTCGATTTAATAAAGCAAATATTGATCTTACTAAGGTTTCCCTGTTTATAAACCGGGTTATGGTGATAATGATGCCAGTGATGATGCTGCTAATGAACATTATCGTGATTATAGTCATATGGGCGGGATCACATGGAGTAGCTAGTGCAAATCTACAAGTCGGTGATATGATTGCCTTTATGCAATATGCTATACAGGTATTTTTTTCCTTCCTTATGCTATCGTTAATGTTTATTATGTTGCCTCGAGCTTCTGTATCTCTAAATCGTATTGCTGAGGTTTTAAAAGTAGATGTAATGATCCAAAATCCCATGAATCCAAGACATTTTAATGAACCATTTAAAGGAAGCATTGAATTTCGAAATGTTTCTTTCCGATATGCTGGAGCACCAGAGAATGCTTTGCATAATGTATCATTTACCGCTCATGCTGGTCAATTCACGGCTCTTATTGGACCCACTGGGTCTGGTAAATCTACACTTGTTAACTTGATCCCTCGTTTATATGAGGTTACATCGGGATCGATATTAATCGATGGGGTAGACATACGTGAAGTCAATCAACAAGAACTGCATGATAAGATTGGCTACGTACCTCAAAAAAGCGTGTTATTTTCTGGAACAATTGCAAGTAATCTCTTATTTGCAGATGAAAACGCGAGTGAAGATGATCTTGAATTATCGATAGAGACTGCTCAAGCAACTGAATTTGTAACTTCCAAGCCTGAGGGGATGGCTACTGAAATTGCCCAAGGTGGTAAGAATGTATCTGGGGGACAAAAACAACGCCTTTCGATCGCTCGAGCGTTAGTCAAAAAGGCTCCAATTAACATATTAGACGATAGTTTTTCCAATTTGGATTTTAAAACTGATATTGCTTTGAGAAAGGCACTTCGAAAATCTATATCAGCAAGTACAGTGCTTATAGTGACACAAAGGGTATCTACTATTAAAGATGCTGATCAGATCATTGTTTTAGATGAGGGAAAGATTGTTGGGAAGGGTAAACATGATAAACTCATGGAAGAATGTGCTATATATAGGGAAATAGCCATTTCACAACTTGAATTGGAGGAATCATTATGATGCAACGATCTGGAGGTCCCATGAGTGGACATGGTCCACCAGGATCTAGATTTGGGGTTCGCGAAAAAGCAACCGATTTTCGTGGGACTATGGGAAAATTATTTCGCTATATGGGAAGATATAAATGGTTAGTATTATTGGTCTTTATTTTTGCCGCTGCGTCTACCACAGCAATGATTGTAGGTCCAAAGATACTAGGAACTGCCACAACAACTTTGATTAATGGTTTGATAGCAAAGATTAACGGTACTGGGGAGATTAATTTTGTTCGCATTGGTAGAATCATATTAGAGGTACTACTAATCTACATTATTTCAGCTGTATTTGGTTTAATCCAAGGTTGGATTATGGCAAATGTTTCAACTAATGTTGCTTACCGATTCCGTCGAGACATTTCAGAAAAAATTAATCGTTTGCCACTTAAATATTTTGATAGAACAACTCATGGGGAAGTTCTTTCTCGTATTACTAATGACGTGGACACAATCAATCAAACATTGAGTCTAAGTCTCACCCAAATTATTACCTCAGTAGTATCGGTTGTCGGTATCTTGTTTATGATGTTTACGATAAGTTGGATTATGACTTTAGTAGCACTTGCAATGCTTCCACTATCAATGTTACTAATTAGCGTTATCATCGGTAGATCACAGAAGTATTTTAAACAACAGCAAGACTATTTAGGGCATGTTAATGGACATGTAGAAGAGATGTATGGTGGTCATATTGAGGTAAAATCTTTCAGTGGAGAGGCAAAAAGTATTGAAAAATTAAAAGGATTAAATAATCGTTGGTATAAAGGATCCTGGAAAGCCAATTTTTACTCTGGTATGATGATGCCAATTATGTTTTTCATCAGCAATTTGGGATATGTTGGTGTTACTATTCTTGGTGCGTGGCTAGCAATCCAGAACATTATAACTGTGGGGGATATTCAAGCATTTATCCAATATATCCGTTCATTTACTCAACCTCTCAGCCAACTTGCTAATGTTACAAATGTTCTCCAGCAAACTGCTGCAGCAGCAGAACGTGTATTTAAATTTCTCGATGAAGAAGAGGAAACTATTGAAATATCCAATCCTATTGATTTGGGGCAAGTTAAAGGTTTGGTAGAATTCCGTAATGTGACTTTCGGATATAGCCCAGATAAGATCGTAGTTCATAACTTCTCTTTAATTGCTCAACCAGGTCAAAAAGTGGCAATTGTGGGTCCAACAGGAGCAGGGAAGACAACCTTGGTTAAATTACTTATGCGATTCTATGAATTAAATAGTGGATCAATTTTGGTTGATGGTTATGACGTTCGAGAAATGACCCGCAAAGAATTACGTCAAATGTTTGGAATGGTGCTTCAAGATACGTGGCTTTACAATACTTCTATTTTGAATAACATCCGCTTTAGTAATCAAGATGCTACAGACGAAGAAGTGTATGCTGCTGCACGTATCGCTAATGTTGATCACTTTGTCAAAACCTTACCTGATGGTTATAATATGACGATTAATGAAGAGATCGGAAATATCTCTCAAGGTCAAATGCAATTACTAACCATCGCACGCGCTGTTCTTGCTGATCCACCAATTCTCATCCTCGACGAAGCTACCAGTTCTGTGGATACACATACGGAAATCCTCATTCAGAATGCCATGGATGCATTAATGCAGAATAGAACTAGTTTTGTCATTGCTCATCGCCTTTCCACTATTCGAAATGCTGACATGATCCTTGCTATTCGGGATGGAGAGATCGTGGAGCACGGTACTCATAAAGAATTGATGGACCTAAATGGATATTATGCCGAATTATATAATAGTCAGTTTGAAGTTTTAAATTCTACATAAGAAGACCTAGGTTTTTTAATACTTTTTTATACTTTATTTAATTATACAACTAATTCTTATTCTACTCTCCCAAAAGAACGTTATGTAAGAACCCTATGCCTCTGGGAGTGGCCTTCCAACCCGTTTTTGTATTCATAACGTAAAATAATTGTTCTAACATTGTTAGATGATAATTAATTTGTTCAATATCTTGAAAATTATCCTGTATCTGTTCAATTGTTCTTATATCAGTTCCTATGAATTTTAACAATCCTCTTCTTATTGGATTCATCATAGTTCGATAAGCTCGTTTATGATCCTCTTTATGATTTATATCTTTTGTTAATCGTAAGTGTTCTTTCATTTCTTCCTCTGTTAATCGACAAATCTTTAAAATTTCTTTCATATCCATATACTTAACACCTAAATATACTTCTCTAAATTTAATTCATAAATTGTAGAACTAATTCATTGGCATATTCAGCATCCTGTGCATTCTTCTTTTACTTTATGTAATAGTTAATCTTTTTTTTAATACAAATATTTATATATTCTTGATTAATAATATTCTTTAAATATAATATTATTTATTCAGAACATTAAAATGACTTCAGATAGCGGATATGAATTGAACCACAGGGAATTTGTAGTATTAGGATTGATATCAGAATACCCCAGCCATGCCTATAGTATTGATCAAAGGATTGATGAACGAGGTATGCGAGCTTGGACTAGCATTGGAAAGTCATCAATCTATAGTGACTTAAATAACCTAGAAGAGAACGGATTAGTGGAATCTTACCGAGAGGAAGTTGATAATCGGATCCGAAAGGTATATAAAGTCACGAATCTTGGTAATCAAATCTTAAAAAGAAAGACTTATGATGTAATTAACGATTTTATAGGAAGAGATGATGAGAACTTCTATGTGGCGTTTTCAATACTTCCAATCCTGAGTCGTGAGCAACTAATTGAAGCAATTACTAACTCTCTAAAGAAAATTACACAGCATAAAAAAGAACTGGAGGAAATGCTTGAAGAGAATTCAGAAATGCCATTAAATGTAAGAGGTTTGTTTGTCCATCCAATTCGTATCCTAGCAACAGATATAGAGTTTTTAAATTGGGTGTTAGACGAAATTAGTAATGGAGGAGATAAAATTAAGCAATAATTATATGATAAAGAATTTTGTGCATAGGGTAGGATATCATTGTGAATCATCTTCCATGAGAGACCTTTTTGAATATTATGGATTTCCTATGTCAGAAGCCATGGCTTTTGGGTTAGATGCTACAATGGGATTCGGTTTTTTCGACACCACAAATAGTGTATCTTTTATACCTGAATCAGATGTGCCTTATTTTCTTGGTGGCAAACAGGGAAGCATAGAGCCAAATAGTTTGGCCTGTAGGTTGCTAGGGATTTCTCTGAGGAAGCAATCATTCAGTAATCCTAATAAAGCATGGGAAGAGTCAAAAAAATTAATTAATCAAGATATACCATTAATTCTCCAGATTGATTTAGGCTATTTATCATATTTTGAAGAAGAAGGAGAAGTTCATTTTGGTGGCCATGCAATAACTTTAGCAGGCTATGATGAAGAAAAAGGAATAGCTTATGTTGGAGATACTGAATATAATGGATTTCAGGAGATTTCGATTGAACAACTAAAGAGAGGTCGAAGTTCCGATTACGGACCTAAATTTATGCTCCCAAACAATGCTCAGTTTTCCATGAAAAGAAGACTAGACGGAAAACATCCACCTCTGGCTGCTGCTGTTAAGGTTGCAATCCAAAAAGTAGTAAACAACATGCTGCGTCCCTCAGTAAACAATAATGGGATACAAGGTTTAAAATTGTTCGCATCTTCAATACCGCATTGGGAAGAAAAGTTAAAAGGAGATGCAAAAGATCCTACAGGGAAAGTAATCTCACGTGCTAGATTAATGTTTGAATTATTTTATGGTTATATTGAAACTTGGGGAACTGGGGGCGCGTCTTTTAGGAATTTGTATAAAGAATATCTTGAAGAATTATTGACCCATCCAGAGTTAAAAGAAGGTCCAAAAGCATGGTCCAGTGTTGAGTTCAAGATTCTTGAAGATTGTATTCCTATTATTAAGGATTTAACTAAAAATTGGACATCACTAGCACAAATTTTTAAGAACACAGTAGATGAATATAAAGACGATTGCTTGAACCATGTGGATTTAATCGAATTACAGCAAATATCCCTCAATATTCTCTCTAAGGAAGAAAATTTGTTCAACAATTTATCAAAAATTAAGATTTAAAGGCATTGAAAATGGTTGATAACAGTTTAGTAGCTCCTTGTGGGATATATTGTGGTGCTTGTAGACAATATCTTCTCTGGAAAAAGGATTTGCTAGAAGAAAGAGGTTACAAAATGGGTTGTAAAGGTTGTAGAATAAGAAATAAAAATTGTGCGTTTATAAGAAGAGATTGTCCTGCTTTAAGAAAGAAAGAATTAGATTATTGTTATGAATGTGAACAGTTTCCTTGTCAAAATTTACAAAAAATTGATTCTCAATATCAAGAAAGGTGGTCTGTGAATATGATAGAGAATCTAATAAGAATTAAAGAAGTCGGTGTCGAAAAGTGGCTCGAAGAACAAAGAGAATCCTATACATGCCCCATATGTGGGGGAGAAATTTGTATCCACGATACCGAATGTTATGATTGTGGGTTAAAATATAATCCTAATAAAAAAGAGTGGAAAAATGACTGAAGAAATATTAAGAGAATTGGATGCTGATGGAATAAGATCAGTTTTTCTAAAATATACAAAAATGGCTTTTGAAAGTATACCAAAAATAGATCACCCTCGCATCCTCGATATTGGATGTGGCACAGGTATACCTACATTAGAACTTGCAAGATTAAGTAATGGTGAAATAACGGGGATTGATATTGATCAAAAAGCCTTGGATAAGTTAAGTATAAAGATCAAAAATTTAGGACTTTCAGAAAAAATAAATGTTTATAATCGTTCGATTTATAACACAAAATTTAAGGATGAGGCCTTTGACATCCTCTGGGAGGAAGGCGTGGCCCATTTGCTTGATTTGAAGAAGACTTTAACAGAATGTAACAGAATATTAAAGTTGCATGGGTTCATGGTCTCAGGGGAGGCAAATAATTGGGTAAATAGAAAATTAAAGCATTTTCCCAGGTTTGGATTTAAATTAATAAAGCAAATTCCCTGGGAGAGCGAATGTTGGTGGACAGATTATTATGCTCCCTTGGAAGAAAAAATAAACTCTTTACGCAAAAAATATGGAAATCTTGATAATTTAAAAGAAATTCAACGTCACATTACAGAAATAGAGATGGTTAAGAAAAATCCGGCAGGATTTGATTGTATAACGTATGTATTTCAAAAAGTTAAATAATTATAGAAAGTGTAGAAAGATGGATCAAATAAAAGTTGTTGGAGCAAGAATTCATAACCTTAAAAATGTTGATGTGAATATAACAAAAGGAAAATTCGTTTTAATTACAGGAGTTTCTGGTTCAGGAAAATCAAGCTTAGCGTTTGATATTTTATTTGAAGAGGGGATGTCCAGATACCTTCAATCAATAGGATTTCCTCCTAAGTTTGAAGATGAGAAACCATTTGATTTAATAGAAGGACTTAGCCCTACTGTTGCTGTTGAACAAAGAACAACGAGGGTTTTTAATCCACGTTCCACCGTTGGTACAAAAACAGACATTTATGGACTTTTACGCATGTTGTATGCCACTGAGGGTATTTTAATATGTCCAATTTGTAAGGAACCTGTAAATCAATCTAGTTTAGAATGTGATATTTGTGGGATGATTGTAGAACGAAAGCAAATCAAACATTTTTCCTTTAATGAACCTTCTGGTATGTGCTTAGAGTGTAAAGGTCGAGGTTACAAATTGCTTATCACAGAAGAAATGATTGTTCAAGATTACAATAAGAACTTAATAGGAATAACCAAAGCTGGTTCAGCGGTTTTCGCAGATCAAATCCGATTTGTAGAACAATTACCAAAGTTTTACAATTTTGATATAAACTCCCCTTTTAAAGATTTACCGGAGGAAGTTAAACATGTATATTTATACGG
Organism: Promethearchaeota archaeon; assembly: GCA_048938895.1. GTDB lineage: Archaea > Asgardarchaeota > Lokiarchaeia > Sigyniarchaeales > SOKP01 > Loki-b32. The sequence goes on along the minus strand of JBHLLU010000013.1, from coordinate 62,570 downwards.
TAGTGGAAGGAAACTTAAATTTCAGTGGGAATCAAAAACCTTTAGTGGGGAGTTAGAACGCGTGTTTGAAGGAATTATTCCACACATAAATAGAGCTTTAGCAGAAAGCAAGAGCACTTATAGAAGACAGAAGATACATAATGAATTCATGTCAAAAAAGAAATGTGAAGAGTGTAATGGCTACCGAATAAATGATGAAGCTCGTGAGATAAAAATCGGAGGTAAGCATATAGGTGAATTAGCTATGATGCCTATTGATGATTTAATCTTGATATTAAATGATTTTACAGAACACGAGATAAAAACTCCCCAAGGAAAGGCTATTTTAAGAAATATAAACCAAAGTCTTACCCGATTAATACAAGTTGGATTAAAATATTTACATTTACATCGTACATTGCCATCGCTTAGCGGAGGTGAACTACAGAGATTATCTCTAATGACTCATCTAGATGGCGGCTTAGATTCATTGATTTATATATTAGATGAACCAAGCATGAGTCTACATGAGCGTGAGAAAGATTCATTGATTGATATATTAAAGCAATTGAAAGATTTGGGAAATACAGTTATAATTGTTGAACATGATAAACGATTTATTGAGATCGCCGATGAAATAATCGATATAGGTCCTGGGGCTGGTATTGACGGAGGTAAAATAATATATCAAGGCTCATTAGAGGGAATTACAAAAATTAAAAAGTCTTACACTGGCCAGTTTCTTGCTGGAGATATTGAATTACCAGAAAAAAAAGAAGAAAGAGGAATAAATGATACAACAAGACACTTAATTCTTAAAAATACGAATACCAACAACCTAAAGAATGTTACAATAAGATTTCCTTTAGGATTAATGGTTGGGATCGCAGGAGTCTCTGGATCTGGAAAAAGTTCTCTCATTTTAGATACACTTGTTCCTCTATTGAAACCTTATTTTAAAAGAACAATAAGAAATCAGAAGTCTAAGAAAGTTGAAAACGGTGATGAAGAAGAAAATAATGAAGAATTATTAGAATATACTGGTAAAATTGAGGGATGGGAAAATTTAGATGGCATTGTTGTAGTCAATCAAAAACCAATATCACGTGTTCGAACATCAACTCCCTGTTCCTTTATAGGTATATGGGATAAAATTAGAAACTTATTTGCAAAGACTTCTGAAGCTAAAAAAAGGAAATATACCTCAGGCCATTTCTCTTATAATTCCGATCGAGGTCGTTGTCCAGCATGCAAAGGTCAAGGAGTACAAGACCTTCAAGTTTCTTTCCTTACAAGTTTTGAAATTCCTTGTAAGGAGTGCAAGGGTCTAAGATATAAACAAGAAATATTAGAAGTTAAATATAAAGGAAAGACTATTTCGGATGTACTTGAGATGACAGTCAACGAGGCAGTAGAAGTATTTAAAACTAATGGAAGTATTTCAAAGGTTCTACAAATTTTGGATGATATAGGAATGGGATATATTGAGCTTGGGCAACCCACTCCTTCACTAAGCGGAGGTGAAGCCCAAAGAGTCAAATTGGCTAAAGAATTGGGAAAGTTAAGAAAAGGAAAATCTCTTTACATTTTAGATGAACCTACTGTAGGATTGTCATTTTACGATGCTATAAAGTTGATGGAATTGTTAGAGAAGTTAGTTCAAGAAGGCAATACTGTTCTAATTATAGAGCATGACCCCCAAATTCTCTCTTATTGTGATTATATATTTGAATTAGGACCAGAGGGTGGACCAAAGGGAGGGGAAATTATTTTTGAGGGCACCCCAGAAGAAATGAAAAAAAATAACAATTCCATTACGGGTTTTTATTTAAATTAATTTTAATTAATTCAATACCTACTGAGATAAAAAATTAAGAATTTAGTTCCTATGGAAATAAAGATTAAAGGAGCAAGAGAAAACAATTTAAAGAATATTGATGTTATCCTCCAAGATGGTCTGACAGTAGTATCGGGCATCTCTGGAAGTGGAAAATCCAGCTTAGTCTATAATACTCTATACCATGAAGCGAGAAGGCGGTTTATTGAAATTTTCACTCCCAGATCATCTCGTTTACGAATGCCTAAAGCAAAAGTGGAGAGTATTACTGGAGTAAGTCCTGCGATTGCTATTGATCAAAATGTATTAAATCGAAATCCATTTTCAACTTTAGCGACTGCATCAGGGTTGCATCCATTCTTAAGAATATTATTTTCTAATTTTGGAGAACGATTCTGTCCTAAATGTGGAACAGGACTAATTCAATTTTCTGAAGACGCCATAATTGAACGATTGCAGCAAGAATTGAAATCCCATTCTCTTGAAATCTTTGTACCCATAGTTAGATTTGCAATTGGAAGCCATAAAACGTTAATAAGCATGTTGAGGGAAAGATTTGATGATGAAGCTATATATATTGACGGTAGCTCATGCATCATTGATCCTCCTCATCTCGATCCTTCGAAAACCCATACAGTTGAAATAAAGCTAGCTGATCTTAATAGAAATGTAAAAGTAACTGAAATACGTAATCTTATTCAACAGATTTTTGAACTTGGATCTTCTCTTGTTATTGGTAGGCATAAGGATCAAGAACTTGTATTAAATAAATCCCAAACATGCTCTGTATGCGATTATAATTTTATTGAGTTAGAGCCCAAATACTTTCACCAGCAATGTGAGTATTGTAAAGGGAAGGGTTGTGAGAAATGTCAAGGTACTGGTATTCATCCGGAAGCAGCAGCAGTAAAATGGCAAGGTAAAAATCTTCCTGAACTCTTGAGATTGTCGGTTGACGATTTTGCTTCCGTGATAAATGGTACATTCTTCCCAAAGACAGCAAAAAGATTAAAGGAAGAAATAGCAAAACGAATACGGGCTTTGCAGAGGGTGGGTTTAGGATATATTTCTCTAGACCGTTCTTCCCCTACTTTAAGTCGTGGGGAATCTCAACGAGTTAGATTAGCTGTTATTCTTGCAAGTCGCTTAGAAGATATGTTACATGTTTTAGATGAACCCACAATTGGATTAGCAGCATCAGACATAATACAATTTTTACCTGCTTTCCGAGATCTCGCAGGTCCAGTTGTTTATGTTGAACATGATCGTATGGCTGCTGCGATTGCAGATAACTCTATAGATATTGGGCCAGGAGCTGGAAAGAAGGGAGGTGAGATTGTATTTACAGGTCCTCCTAGGGAGTTATGGCAACAAGATACAAAGACTGGTAGATATTTCAGCTTTCGAGAAAAAGTCCATATACCAAAAATGCGTCCTCCTCCTAGGCAATTTCTTGAAATTGAAGGTGTGCATCTTCGCAACTTGAAAAATATTGATATAAAGATTCCTTTGGAAAGATTAACAGTTGTTTCCGGTGTATCTGGTTCAGGAAAGAGTACATTCGTTAAAGATGTTTTAGTCGCTTCCCTAACGAAAAAAGAAAATATTGGGTGCAAAGGAATTAGAGGATCCCCAATAAAACCTGTTTTAGTTGACCAATCTCCAATTGGGAAGAATCCTCGTTCTAATCCAGCCACTTACACAAAATTGTCAGATATAGTACGAAATTTATTTGCAAAAGCTTCAGGATTGTCTATATCACATTTTTCATTTAATCGGAAGGAAGGTCAATGCCCTAAATGCAAAGGGATAGGAGCAGAAGAAATTAAACTCCCTTATATTGCACCTATTTGGCTTCCTTGTGAGATGTGTAATGGCAAAAGGTTTAATGAGGAAGTAATGCAAGTAAAAGTTGAATTTAACGGCCAAAAAGCATCAATTGGTGATTTTTATGAACTTAGTATAGAAGAAGCTACTCCCTTTATTTTGAACAGTACGTTTCTTTCTGATTCAGAGTTAAATTCAGCAAAGTCAATTTTAGATGCAATGATTGATATTGGTTTGGGTTATCTACATATTGGGCAGCCATCACCCTCTCTATCAGGTGGGGAAGCTCAACGTGTTAAATTAGCAAAATACCTAGGAAAGAAGGATTTGTCCAAGCATTTAATAGTATTAGATGAACCCAGTACTGGATTATCTCCCTTTGATCTTTCTGGATTATTGACAATACTCGACAGACTTGTTAGGGTTGGAGCTACAATAGTTATAGTGGAACATAATACGGATATTATTCGAGCTGCAGATTGGATTATTGATTTAGGCCCTGGAGCTGGGCCTAAAGGTGGTAAATTAATTCACATGGGAGATTACAAATCTTTAATCGAAAATTCAGAATCACTAACTGCAAAAGCTCTTATTGATGAAAAAGCAAGTATTCCCGAATATTTTGTAATTAATAAAAAACTTTCAAATCCAGAACAAATTTCGATAAAAGGAGCGAGAGCGAACAACCTAAAAAATGTATCTGTAACTATCCCCAAAGGGAAATTAACAGTTGTCACTGGAGTGTCAGGATCCGGGAAATCTAGTTTAGTTAGTGATGTTTTAGAATTAGAAGCTCGCAGAAGATTTTTAGAGAGCTTATCTATGTATGAGAGACAAAGTATAAATGAAGGTCCTGAGGCACCAGTTGATAGTATTTCAGGATTGGGAGTAACAGCTGTCACTAGAGCTGGTGGTTCATATTACTCTTGGCGAATTGATCCCCGTTATATTGTTGGAAATGCAGCAGATTTACTCAATAATTTATTTAGCATTGTAGCAACTCTTGGAAAGATAGAATGTCCAAATTGTGAAAAACTTATGGTTAATAAAAAAGATGGATGGTCTTGTCCAGAGTGTGATCGTCATTTAGGAATCATAACCCCTGAGATGCTTTCACCTATGAATTTGGCTACATGCTGTCCCAAATGTAAAGGTTTAGGTTTTTTTGGAAAACCTAATCCAGAAAAGCTCATTATTCATCCTGACAAACCAATATGTGGAGGGGCGATGTATTCACCTGGCTTTTGGCCATTTGGGTATTATTGTAAAAAATACAATCACCCCTATTATACACTAAGGGCGATGAGTAAACATTTTGGATATGATCCTGAAAAAACTCCTTGGAATGAAATGTCAGAGGAAGCTCAGCAAGCATTTCTGTTTGGATGTGATATTTTATTTGAGCATGAGTATGAAACAAGAACAGTAAAAAAAGGGATAAGAAAAAGCAAGTGGACTGGACCATTTCATGAATGGGGTGGATTTTCTTGGTGGTCATTTGGAGATTTATTTGAAACCTACTCTGATAAATTTACTTGTCCCGAATGTAATGGACAACGTCTCAGAAGTGATTATTTGTCTCTTAGATTGAAGGGAAAAAATATTCATGAACTTCGCCAAATGACTCTTCAGAATCTTTCAGCTTTATTGAAAATGATAAATGTGGAAGATTTTTCACCATTCCCTCTTAAAAAACAATATTGGGAGAGATTGATCAAACGATTAGAAAATATCCAGAAAGTAGGGTTAGGCTATTTAAATATAGATCGTCCTGTATACACCCTTTCAGCTGGGGAATATGAAAGACTCCGAATAGCATCTACTCTAGGAAGCGGTTTGACTTCAATAACTTTGTTATTAGACGAACCTAGCCGTGGATTACATTCATCAGAAGTAAATAACCTTTCTGAAGTATTAAAAAAATTATGTGAAGAGGGAAATACTGTAATTGTGGTTGAACATGATCAAGAGATTATTAAAAAAGCAGATCATATTATAGATATGGGTCCAGGAGCGGGTACTTTTGGGGGTGAAGTTATAGCTCAAGGAACCCTTGATGAAATATTAAAAAAAGATACAATAACTTCTCAATGGTTAAGTGGAAAACGTAAAACTATTTCAACAAATCAAGTAGAAAGGATTCAACCTAAGAAATGGATGAGGATCAAAGGAGCAAGAGAAAACAATCTTAAAAATGTTGATGTTCGAATTCCCTTGGGAGTTTTAGTTGGTGTTTTAGGGCTTTCAGGTTCAGGAAAAAGCTCATTGGTTATTGATACACTTGGAATTGCACTTAGTTCCAAAAAATTTACCACCTCTTTAGCCTCTGAACAAATTAAACCAGGAGATCATGATTCAATTGAGGGTGCGCCTAAAAAAGTATTACTGGTTGATCAATCAAAAAAAAAAATCTATAGCCCTATGCGATACTTTGGTTTATACAACAAAATTGTTAAAATATTTGCTGAAAGTGAAGATGCTGATGTGTTGGGACTTACCGAAGCAACTTTTAAAAAAAGGTGTACTGTATGTAAGGGTCGTGGTAGGATTCAAATGGATATGGGTTTTCTACCCACAACCTTTTCTGATTGTGATATCTGTAAAGGTACTGGTTATGCTCCAGAACTTTGGGATGTAAAAGTAAATGGATATTCACTGCCTGAACTGGGGAAATTGACGATCAATGAGGTATATTCATTATTCAAAGAGGAAAGTGAATATATTAATCGTTATTTAAAAGCTGCTATTGATGTTGGACTAGGTTACTTAGTTCTGCAGCAACCAGGATATACTTTAAGTGGAGGAGAAGCCCAAAGAATGAAAATTGCTAATGAATTATGCAAAAAAACCAAATCTAATAGCTTATATATTCTGGATGAACCGTCCTATGGTCAGCATTTAGAAGATGTCGAACGTTTGATAGGGATTCTTAAGAGATTGGTAAAAGAAGGAAATTCTGTTATTGTTGTCGAACACCATCCAAATATACTGGCAGCGTGTGATTGGTTAATAGAATTAGGCCCTGTTGGGGGACCAGATGGAGGTGAAGTTATAGCATCTGGTACACCAGAAACAATTATGGAAAAGAATACACCAAGTACCCCATACCTTAAAAGAATCTTGGAGGGTACATCATGACGTGGATACCACTATTACTTGCTGATAAATCAGTTGCTTTACGATATCTAGTGTTGAGAAATCTCCTTCATATGAAAGAAAATCATGAGGAGGTCCAAGAATTACAAAAATTACGCTTTGAAGATCCTCTTATAAGAGATTTAATTAATTTTCAAAGTCAAGATGGTTCTTGGGGTGCTTCAGATAGAGTCGGATTGAGACTCCAGGGTGCTCTAAGAAATACTGCTCATGCTCTCATTCGATTAGGATTTCTAGGATTTGATAGATCTTTTCCTCCCATACAAAGAGCAGCAGAATTTTTATTTAAACATCAATTAGCTAATGGTTCCTGGCCAATCAAGAATGGTAAACCAACTTTTAAGCATCCTAATCATGGAGAGGTGATCTCCCCATTGATCACCACAATCCCTTTGAGAGCTTTAGCGATGTGTGGATATGCTGAAGATAAAAGATCAGAGAAAGCTTACGATTATCTTTTAAGTATCAGAGCAGAAGATGGTTCATGGCCAACGTATTTATCACCTGATGGAAAAATCGGATATCAAGTAGTGGGATATCGTCAACTTCCTAACTCAAGGTTAGGATGCCGATCAAACTCTACTGGGGCATTAACTGCTTTTGCTTACCATCCTAAGAGGTCCAAAGGACCTGTAACTAAAAGAGTATTGGATTTATTGCTTGCCCGTGAAACTAGAGATAGAAAAACACTTGGATTTGAAGTTGCGAGATATATTGGAATTGAACCTGCACGAGGCTATTTGACATACTTTGCTCGATTTGATATCGCCCATATTTTAAATTTATGTTGGCGTGTAGGAGCGTCAATGAGTGATCCTCGAATTGCAGGAATTGTTAGGTTTTTAGAGGAATCCCAAGGATCTTATAAATTATGGGAATATCAACCAAAACCAGAAGCATCTCGATGGATTACATATGATATATTGTATTCACTTTCTCAACTTGATGAGCAGAGAGATTGGATTAGCACAGAACCAAGAACAAAATACAAATCTTATCCTCGTAAACCAAGAAGATACTAAATTGTAATAAAATTGCTTTAAACCTAATTTGCTTGAAATTTTTATATGTTATAAGCACAATCTTTTTTAAAAAAAATATAATTAAATAATAATAGTTATTATTTAGGAATAGTTCTGATAATCTGATTTAGATTCTTTATTATTCCAATTTCCTAGTTAAAAATTCTCATATTAAAAAGAGTGAAAATTATGAATGAAGATAGTAAAAGGATTAAGAGGTCCACTGCCGGTGGTGGCATGACAACCCGAGACTGGTGGCCAAACCAGTTGAATCTCGATATCCTACACCAACATTCCTCTAAGTCTAATCCAATGGGTGAGAATTTCAATTACGCTAAAGAGTTCAATAGTCTCGATTTCAAGGCTTTGAAGAAGGACCTCACTGAACTTATGACAAAGTCACAAAGCTGGTGGCCAGCAGATTTCGGTCATTATGGTCCTTTATTCATCCGTATGGCATGGCATAGTGCTGGTACTTATCGAACTGGTGATGGTCGCGGTGGTGGTGGCACAGGAAATCAACGTTTCGCACCTCTTAATAGTTGGCCTGACAATGCCAATCTTGACAAGGCACGCCGGTTACTTTGGCCAATCAAGAAGAAGTATGGTCGAAAAATTTCTTGGGCTGATTTGCTAATCCTCGCAGGTAATGTTGCTCTGGAATCGATGGGTTTCAAGACCTTCGGTTTTGGTGGGGGACGTAAGGATATCTGGGAGCCAGAAAAGGATATCAATTGGGGTTCCGAGAGTGAGTGGTTGGAGGATAAGCGCTGGCATACCGAAGATCAAGATACACCTGGTCTCGAAAATCCACTCGCAGCTGTGCAGATGGGATTGATTTACGTCAATCCAGAAGGCCCAGGCGGTAACCCTGATCCGGTATTGGCAGCAAAGGATATCCGCGAATCCTTCGGGCGCATGGCAATGAATGATGAGGAGACGGTGGCACTTATCGCAGGTGGTCATTCATTCGGAAAATGCCATGGTGCCGGTGATGCGAAACATGTGGGACCCGAGCCTGAAGCGGCTGATATCGAGGATATGGGATTAGGTTGGAAGAGTAGCTTTGGTACTGGTAAGGGTAAAGACACGATCACTAGCGGTCTGGAAGTAACTTGGACTGTCACCCCCACGAAATGGAGTAACAATTTCTTCCGGAACCTATTTCGTTTTGAATGGGAATTGACGAAGAGTCCTGCAGGTGCGCATATGTGGATACCAAAGGGTGGTGCCGGTGCGGGTACCGTACCGGATGCTCACATTCCCGATAAGCGTCATGCACCCTCTATGCTGACCACTGACCTCTCCCTTCGGTTCGATCCCGAATATGAAAAGATCTCACGACGTTTTATGGAGAATCCGGATGAATTTGCTGACGCATTTGCTCGGGCGTGGTTCAAGCTAACTCATCGCGATATGGGTCCACGTAGTCGCTATCTAGGACCAGAGGTTCCTGACGAAGAGCTCATCTGGCAGGATCCCATCCCAGAAGTTGATCACATACTAGTAGATGAAAAGGACATTGACTCACTCAAGGACAAGATCGTAGGTTCCGGATTATCTGTCTCAGAACTCGTTTCAACTGCTTGGGCGTCGGCATCTACGTTCCGTGGATCAGATAAACGCGGTGGCGCGAACGGGGCTCGCATTCGCTTAGCACCACAAAAGGATTGGGAGGTTAATCAACCTGTTCAGCTAGAAAAGGTACTCAAGACCCTAGAAAGCATCCAAGCTGAATTCAATGGTGTACAGTCCGATAGTAGGAAGATATCACTTGCTGATTTGATCGTTTTAGCTGGATGTGCGGGTATTGAGCAAGCTGCGAAAAATGCAGGGCATGATGTAAAGCTTCCCTTCACACCAGGACGTATGGACGCCTCACAAGAGCAGACAGATGAAGTTTCTTTCTCCGTTCTCGAACCCAAGGCGGATGGCTTCCGTAACTACCAAAAGACTCTCTACGCTGTATCAGCTGAAGAAATGCTGGTTGATAGAGCACAATTGTTAACCCTTACTGCGCCTGAAATGACCGTTCTCGTTGGCGGTATGCGAGTCCTGAACACCAACTTCAGAGGAACACAACATGGTGTCTTCACCAAACGACCTGAAACACTTACAAATGACTTCTTTGTGAACCTACTTGACATGAATACAACTTGGAAAGCAACCACGGAAGATAAAAACTTATTTGAGGGACATGATATTGAAACTGGTGAACTCAAGTGGACTGCTAACCGTGTTGACCTTATCTTCGGCTCAAGCTCCCAACTCCGGGCTTTGGCAGAAGTTTATGGTAGTGACGACGCTCAGGAGAAATTCCTACACGACTTTGTAGCAGCGTGGAATAAAGTTATGAATTTAGATCGTTTCGATCTCGCACAATAATTAAATTTCTATTTTTTTTTTATATTTTATTAAAGGTTTTATTGATTGCTAATGGATAATCAAGAATTAATACACATTTTTAAAGAAAGGGGATACAAGGTAACCACTCAACGTTTAGCAATATGCAAGTTTATATTATCACGAAGAGATCATCCTTCAGCAGACCAAATATATCAACGGTTGAGAAAAGACTATCCAACTATAAGTTTAGGAACTATATATAAAACCATACATCTTTTAAAAGAAATAGGCTTAATCCAAGAACTTGGGTTCAATGAAGGTAGTTCAAGATATGATCCAGATATGGAACTTCATATCAATATGGTCTGTACAAAATGTGGAAAAATCCATGATTTTAAAACTGAGAAAGTTAAAGAGCTTTGGAATACTATTGTTTCTGAATCAGGAGTTAAGCCTAAAGCTCAACGTATTGATCTTTATTATGAATGTGAGGAATGTAGTTAAATATAATTATATTTAGATTTTTAGACAATGATTGAAAATCCTAAAAATACAGAACAAATTGAGAAAAAGAATAAAAAAGAAAAGAACACAATAAACCTTATCATATTCATTGGAGGTTTTATTTCACTCATATTTGGTATAATTGGCATTGTAATACCGATTCTTCCCACGACACCCTTTCTTCTACTTGCCTCTGCAGCTTTCGCCAAATCATCTCAGAAATTTCACAGATGGTTACTAAACAATAAAATTCTTGGATTTTATATTAGAAATTATAAAGAAGGAAAGGGTATGCCAATTAAAATCAAGATTATCACTCTAGCACTATTATGGTTGACAATAATGATTTCGTTTTTTCTAATTAGGTTATTTTGGGTTCAGATATTATTAATTTGTATTGCATTCGCAGTTTCTATTCATATCATACTAATTAGACCAAAAAAAAATATCATGACATAAACATATCTATATAATTTTCATTATTCCCTATACTATAAAGAATTAATATAATAAAGGGAAAATTTTGAAAATAAGTCTACATCATGCACATCTTTTTGCTTCAAACCTTGATGAAAGCATTAAATTTTATCAAGATATGTTTGGGGCTGAAACTCTTTTTGATGTAAAAGTAGCTGGAGCGAGAAATGTAATGATCTCAATTGGGACATCAAAAATTAATTTTTATGACCAACCACCTAAAGAAAAAGGTCGTGGACCTATTCATCATCTAGGGATTGAAACAGATGATTTGGAAGCTCTTGTAGATCATATGAAAAATAAAGGTTTTCATTTTATTAATGAAATAAAGGATATACGCACTTTGAAGTATGTAATGGTCGCAGCTCCTGACAATGTGCTTCTAGAACTATTTGAATTAATAAAAAGCACCAAAGTAATCAGTACATTGGATCATCTATAACTCATTTTAATTTATTTTTTAATTTATTTTGTCTGTATTGCATAACATGATTGTCACCACAGCGTGACAAAGTTTAAATATGAATGTTGCTATTTGTATTCTATCAAACTTTAAAAAAGAAAAACGAGGTGTTTGATAAAATTTCAGTCAATGGGGATTTTTTAACAAACAAAGCTATTGTGATAGATAGTGGCACAGGAATCTCAAAAAACGGATTTGGAGGTGAAGATCAACCACGATCTGTGTTTCCAACTGTAATTGGCAAACCTAAGTATGGTAATATTATGCCTGATGTCAAGGATTATTCACGTGAATGGTATATAGGTAGTGAAGCGATAGAAATGAAAGGTATCATGAATTTACAGTTTCCTATTGAGCATGGTATAGTCGATGATTGGCCTGCGATGGAACGCATATTGCATTATACTTTTTATACTGATTTAAGAATCGATCCTTCCGAACATCCTGTTCTATTAACAGAAGCTCCACTTAATCCTAGATCAAATCGGGAGAAAATGGCCGAGATAATGTTTGAGACTTTTAATGTTCCTGCTTTATATGTGGCAACGCAAGCGGTATTATCTTTATATGCTTCTGGCAGAACAACTGGTTGCGTAATAGATATTGGGGATGGTGTTTCTCACATTGTTCCAATTTATGAAGGATTTGCTTTAAATCACGCGATTGAAAGAATAGATCTTGCAGGGAGAGACGTTACCATTTATTTACAGAGACTTCTAAGACAAAATGGATTTTCGTTTATATCCTCTTCGGAAAAGGAAGTAGTTAGGGAAATAAAAGAAAAATTGTGTTATGTGGCTTTAGATCCCGAAAAAGAAATCTTACTTTCAAAACGAGTGACTGGTATGGAAAAGAGTTACATGCTACCCGATGGAGAGACCATAAAAATAGGTATTGAAAGATTTTTGGCTCCTGAAAGTTTCTTCAATCCTTCTGTATTAGGAAAAGAACTTTTGCCTTTGGATGATGCAATTGTGGGAGCAATATCCGAATGTGACATGGATCTTCGTCGCGATTTATATAGTAATATAGTGCTTTCCGGAGGTTCCACAATGTTTCCTGGTGTGAAAGAAAGATTAACTAGAGAGATAAAAGAGCAGATACCAGACTCCATAGATGTAAAAATAATCGCACCACCAGAACGAATGTATTCTGTCTGGATTGGGGGCTCAATCTTAAGTTCTCTAAAGTCATTTTATCGGATGTGGATAACACGTAGAGATTATAAGGAATTAGGTCCCCAAGTGATTCATAGATGTTTTTAAATAATTATTACAAAAAAAATGATTAAAATGATCAAAATAACTATGATTGATGGAATACCATGTATTTTTCTCGATGAGGATATTTTTTGGGCAGATGAAGCAATAAAAAAAGAATCAGAAAAAGTAATTATGCCGACTTACTTCACAAACATTCAGGAAACAAAAAATTCAAGCTATTTCAATAAAGTATTAGAGGAATTAAAAAAGAAATTTAGGGAAAATGAAAAATAATAATTTTTATTTTTATTAACTATTGGTTGTTTGATTCTTATGGAAAAAATTTTACCTGATATTGAGAATTTAACTGAATCAGAATCTAAAATTATTTCAGTAGCCATTATAGAAGGCGAAAAAAATATTATATATAGTACAAATTGGGACATTAGTCAAGATATTGATCAGATTAATTTCATCTGGGATTCAGGAGAATCAGAAAATATTACAGTATCTGGTTTAAAATGTGTGATTATTCAAAATACTACTGAAAAATTTATAGCAATTACTTTAAAAGGATCTCGATATGTAGGAGGGATAGTAGGGTTTAAAGATGATGAAAGGAAAATTGTGTGTAAAATTGCTTCTGATGGAAATTTACTATCAGGGTTTACAGAAGCATCTAAAATTCTGAGTAAATTAAGTTCTAAAAAGCCTTATATGGATTTAGATAAAGAATTAGGGAAAGTTGAAGATTTGAAATGGGCATCACCTAGAATCATTCTTAATGATACTGAGATACTACAACAACTAGGTTTGTTGAAAGTTGGTTTGAGTTTTGATGAAGCACAAGTCTATTTAGGGTTACTAAAAAAGGGAGAGAAAGGGGATAGAGTTGGAAATTTGAATAAAGAATTAGATATAAAAAGGACAACAATATATAGAATAATGGATCGTCTTGTAAAGAAAAATTGGGTTGATATGGTTTTAGATGCCCCTAAAGGTGCTCAAATCTTCGTAGCACAACCTTTAAATAATATTATGGATGAGGTTATTAGTTCAAAAGAAGAGGAATTAAGAATTTTAAAGAGTTTTCGATATGTTATGGGTGAAGATCTCGAAAATGGATGGATTAAAATCTCAAAGATTAATAAGGACTTAAAAATATATAGTCAGAAGGCTTTCGATTTCAATACTTTAGGTATCACTGGAGTTGAAAAAGACTGTGGTCTTATACTTTTTGAATATGATAGAGAAGTAAAAGAAGAAGTCATTATTCGTGCTGCATTACAGTTATCTTCTGAAAAAATAAGAGAAGCAATACAACCTGATCTTGATATAAATGAGTATACAATCCCAGATCTAGAAGCTATTAGAATAGAAGATACAAAAGTTCAAAATTATCTAGGAATGGTTATGTATTTTAAATTTAAGGAGGGTACGGCAACAGCGAATAATATTGGGACAGATTGGATCGTAGCTGCCCGACATGTTGCGGTTCCAATTAATGATAAAATATACGTTGTGTGGGGTTCAGAAGAAAAGTTCCCGATATTATTGAGTATAATTTTAAAAATTTAAGGTGATAATAATAACAGCCCAAATGCCAGATGAATTTAAATTAAATAATGAAATTTTCTCTCTAATTGGATTAAAAGGTGAAGGTTTATTCTCACCAGAAGACTTCGGTATTACCCCTTATTTTAATTGTACTGCTTGTTGGAGAGGTTATGTTATGAAATATATTATTTCAGAGGATCAACTAGTCCTCGATGAGATGCGTGTAAATGTTGATGATCCCCCAAAAATCAATGACATTGAACCTATGAAAGAAGGTGATTTATTCAAATATAAATATAAGAACTTAAACCTAAAACCTTTCTTCACTGGAAAATTGCTTCTTGCAAAAGATTTTATAGATTCAATGTATGTCCATATGGGTTTTCAAAGGCCAATTGCTTTTAAGACTGTAGTTGAAATTCACGTTAAAAATGGGGATATTAATTTATTCAAAGACATCTCTAAAGAAATTGAAAAAGAAAGGTATAGAGATCCATCCAAAGGAGCACAACCAATATCTAAGTCCAAAGATGATATCGAAAAATGGATTGAAGAAACTTTTTCTCTTGAGTATGATTAAAAGCTTTTTTATGTGAGCATTTGTCTGTTTTCCAAACAGCCTAAAATCTAAACTCTAAATTGAGTTTTGTCTATTTAAAATTTATAATAAGTTTATCATAATTTAACTTCCAAACCTTCTCAGGAGCCCTTTCGCTTGGTTTATATTCATCTAATACTATAATACCGACTTTTTCTAGTTCTCTTAGATGATAATAAACATTTTGTTTTTTAATTTCATTTTTAAATTCTTTATGACAATTTCCTTTGCATTCTGCCATATGTGATTGGACTTTTTCTCTTAATTCTGTTAGATATTGGAAAATCTCTTCGGAGCTTTTCGATCCATTTTTAAGATAATCAATTATTTCCCATCTGATTCCACAATGTAAAGCCTTAACATAATCCCCAATATCATCTAAACTTATTTCCTTCATAATACTAATTCTCCTATAATATTAATAAAGTATCGAAATATTTAAAAATATAGTTTGATTATTTTGATCTATCATTTAACTAATTAAATGATGTATAAAAAATTTGAGGTTAATATCTAATGAAAATAAAAGAAACAGAAGAATGTACCTGCAACATGCCTGAAATAAAAGAAAAGCATCCTGAGGGGTGTACTTTAAATCAAATTATTAAATGTCACGGAGATCAATCAATCAACGAGCTTTTAAAACACATCGATAAGAAAAAGGTGTTATTATGAGTGCTATCACCGTAAAAAATCTAGGGAAACATTTTGAAGCCCCAAAAAAAGGGAAAGTGGGGAAAATGGGAACGAATGGGCCTCAACAAAAAATGGGTGTTATCCGAGCAGTTGATGAAATTAGTTTTGCTGTAAAAAAGGGAGAAATTTTTGGATTTTTAGGGCCTAATGGAGCTGGAAAAACCACTACAATCCGAATGTTGACAGGAGTTCTAAAGCCTACTAAAGGAAATGCGTCAATTTATGGATATGATGTATGGAAAAACCAGAATCTAGTAAAACAAATTACAGGAAATGTACCAGAGGAAGCTAATGTATATTTTGATTTATCTGGTCAGCAAAATCTGCTATTTATTGGGGAAATTTATGGTGTGCCTAAGAAAATCCGTTTAGAACGAGCAGAAGATCTACTTAAGAAATTTGAACTATATGATAAGCGAAATTTGAAATCAATGAAGTATTCGAAGGGAATGAAGCAAAGATTATTATTGTGTATGGCCCTAATGAGTGATCCAGAGATTTTATTTCTTGATGAACCTACAAGTGGATTAGATGTACAATCCGCTCGTATAATTAAACAATTAATTAGAGAATATAATGAAAAAGGAGTAACCGTTTTTCTTACTACTCATGATATGGAAGTTGCGAATGAACTTTGCCATAGAATTGCAATCATTAATCATGGTAAAATTATAAGTCTTGATACTCCCGAAAATTTAAAGAGACTAACGCAAGATTATAGGGCAATAGACTTCTATTTTGATAATGGAGCAGATATGGCTAAAATTGAAAACTTGGCTTCTGTTAGAGAAGTTCAAAAAGTAAGAGGGGGTCTTCATATAATTGTAGAAGACATTCATGAGGGTGTATGTGAGATTGTGGATTTCATTAAACAGAACAATATAATCATAAAACAATTAAACACCCATCAACCAAAGTTAGAAGATGCTTTTTTAAGAATTATTGAAAGAGGTGAAGAAGATTAATAATAAATTTATGCTAGATAAAAACTCTAGATTCCAGAATTTTATTGTTCAAATAAAAAGATCTTTTACAATAACCAAAAAAGATTTAAAAATATATTATAATAAACCCCCTGTGTTAATTCAAGGAATATTTTTTCCAATAATCCTATTCTTTGCTTTTACAGTCGGAAGAAACATAGAACCAGTATATATTATATCTGGAATAATGACAATGGTTCTTTTCTTAACTGCAACTTCGTTAGGACCAATAATTTTTCCTTGGGAGACGATGCGTGGTACTCTTGAACGCTTGATAACTTGTCCGATTTCAATTAAAACAATAATGATTGGTAGTATTTGGAGTTCGTTCATATACGGTGTACTATTCTCATCAATTCCCTTTATTTTGGGAATAGTTTTTCAAGGGGGAAACTTGGATATTAACTATTTTCTTGTTATTACCGCTATGGTTGTTGCTGCTTTGGTGTTTTCTAGTTTTAGTCTGATTATTTCGGCTCCACCTGCAAGTACCCCTGGAAATACCATGATTTTACAAATCCTTATTAAATTTCCACTACTATTTATCAGTCCACTCTTTATGCCTATTCGCTCGCTTGCTACTGCCTTTATATCCCCACTTACATATTGTGCTGATATTTTAAATGTATCATTAGGAGAAATTAGTGCTTTTGGTTCGCTTGGGTTGTTAGTGGATTTTGGAGTTTTGTTAGGATTTGGTTTATGTTTTCTCTTTATAGCTTTTGCATTACATCAGAAAACATTAGAAAAGAGATTTAGGGGATAATGATAAAAGTCAAACAAAATATACCATTTATTTTTTTTTACTTGTTTTTTCTTTAAATTGTGATGACCGACTTACGCTTACCTTTGTTTTATTATTTTTTTGTAAAAGTCATATATAATTAATTCACGTTCTTCAGCAATCTTTTTGATAATATCTAATTGCATGTTTTCTTTTAATTTTAGAATTTTATTTTCTAGGTGTTCAATAACTTGATCGAGACCACCATTTTTTTTGATTGTAAAACCAATCGTTCTGTATAAGCCTATTGCTCCAAGCGCGTCTAATTTATCAAGGTCGGATAATATTTTTGCTTCAAGCGTTTGTGGAATTATATTGTTTGAAAATGAGTGAGCTTTTATACAGTGAATTATCTCCTTCAGATCTACTTCAGAGACCTTAAATTTCTGAGAAATGAGAAAATTATATGCTTTTTCAGCAGATATATCTGCATGATTTCTCTTTAAATTATCATCTTTCTCATCAATTCTACCAATATCATGAAGAAGTACGGAGATTTTTAATAAATCCATGTTCGCATTTAATTTAGCTCCTATTTCAAGTGCCATATCATATAATCGTTCAATATGAGCAAATCCATGAATGTCATCTTTCGCAGAGTTATCGAAAGCAAATCTTTTGATTTTATTCATAACCTCTTCATCAAACATGAGATTTTTGTTGTTTTGTTACGTTAAAAATATAATTATTAACAAAGTAAATTCTGAGTGATATGAAATTTAATCACTTACAGAAATATTTCTTTTCTGCCATTTGACTTCTTGCAGAATTTCCGCAGAATTGATAGAAATTTTCGATGTCTTACGAAAAAGTTATTAAACATTTTTAATCATGAAATTAAAGCATGCCTTATAGATATTAGGGGATGAAAATATATATTATAAAATTAAATCACATAATAAATACAATTAAACTTAATTGATTAATATGACTGGACAAACCCTTATCTTGAATAATGTGAGCAAAATTTATTCTATGGGTGAAAATGAGGTTGTTGCACTTGATAATGTAAATTTAGAAATAAAATCGGGTGAATTAATAACACTACTCGGCCCATCAGGGGCAGGTAAAACAACCCTGTTAAATTTATTAGGTGGTATTGATTCACCTACATCTGGGGATATAATTGTTTTTAATGAACTCATAAGCAAATTATCACCTGACCAATTAGCAGAATATAGAAAAAAAAAAGTAGGGTTTGTCTTCCAATTCTTTAATTTATTACCTTCATTGACTGCATTAGAAAATGTAGAAATCGCAATAGAAACTTTCGGAAAAAAAGAAGAGATTCGTAATATTGCTTTAAAATATCTCGAAGCCGTTGGATTAGGTGATAGATTGGATCATCTCCCTTCTGAACTTAGTGGAGGTCAACAGCAAAGAGTTACCATAGCCCGAGCTTTAGTGAAGGAAGAATTTGCAGAAGGTAGCCTCCTCATCCTAATGGACGAACCTACTGGAAATATCGATGAGGAGACAGGTGATCAAATTCTTGAATTAGTAAAGGAAATAGCTACTGATTACAATGCGACTTTTATAGTTGTCACTCATAATCCTTTAATCACAGAAAAGCTGCAATCAAGGGAAATTCACATACGGAATGGAAAAATCATAACTGATTCGTAAAAGAGGATCGAAAATATAGAGAGGATTGAAACGAAATTATTAAATAAAAAACCTTGGAAAGATTTAAAAAGATTAGGTAAACGAAGAATAATTTTAATTGTAATATTATCTCTATGTATTGGTTTTGCTGTTGGAATTTTTCAAATCTTTACTTCTATTAAACCGCTGTTTAAAGATCTTTATAAAGATGCAAATCGGGCAGATTATGAATATGTTACTTCTGGATTTAATTCGACTGCTGTATCTGAAATTAATTCAATACTGGGTGTAAAAGATACTGTTCCCCGGCTTATTTTTCAATTTCCAATTAAAGTAAAGGATGACCCACAAACATATCAAATTCAATTAATCGGAATTAATGTGACGTCGTCATTTTCGGAAACGAATAATTTACCAATATATAAATATGATTTAAAATCTGGGACTAATCTGCAACCAGGTGATTATCATAAGATATTATTATCAAAAGAATTTTATAAAGCTCGAGATTTATACATTTCCGAGAATATTTCGATTGAATCTTTAGGAAATGCAAATTTCACGATTAAAGGAGATTTTTGGAGTATAGAATTTACTATGACTAATACTGCACCGGAGGTATTATTTCCTATAAAAGGGTCGATGGGTATTGGGTTTGTGGATGTGAATGATTTAATCCAAACGGTTATATTATCAAATCCACAATTGTTTTTCCCATATAGTTCATATCAATTTAACCAGTTACAAGTTATTTTCGATGATAATGCAAATCAAGCTGATTTAAATGGGCTAATACAGGATAAATTTAATAATCTTGGTATTCAAATCATTTCGAGCACTCCCTTTAAAGATAGTTATACCTGGCATTATTTAATGAGTGATCTTGAAGGGAGTACAGAAGTCTTTTACATTATTTTAATTCTTGCACTTGTAATGGCCCTTACATCTAATATGTCAATTTATAAACAGTTTATATCCTCCCAACAAAAACAAATTGGAATTCTTGGTTGTCTAGGTTTTTCTAAGAGAAAAATTTCAAAATCTTATTTAGTATTATTACTTGAGATTACGCTAATATCAACCATTATCAGTACTTTATTTGCATATACATTTGTAGAGGAAATGGCTTTAGAGATGGGCACAGGGATTTTAGGGATAAACATTTTATTCCCATTTTCATATTTACTAATTGTTGAGGCTTTCCTACTAAGTTTTGGAATTGGATTTTTATCAATGATTCCACCAATTTAT
Source organism: Promethearchaeota archaeon (assembly GCA_048938895.1). GTDB lineage: Archaea > Asgardarchaeota > Lokiarchaeia > Sigyniarchaeales > SOKP01 > Loki-b32. The sequence continues at coordinate 42,283 of JBHLLU010000013.1, read as the reverse complement.
AACATGATGAAGAAAAAAATTATTGACTTAATATATAAACATCAGCGTTCTGAACGATTAAAAAGATATAAATTGATTAGGACATCGAAAAAAACAAAAAAGATTGGTATGTCTCCATCCAATAAATTATTCTGGAGGAATTTCATCAGAAATCCTCGTAACACATCTTTGATGATGATCGGAATAACATTCTCCATTTTGATAGTCAGCTCAATGTTCGTTATGTGGGACAGTGTACAATATACTACAAATAAGGCTATTAGAATAACGGAGAAATGGGATGTAAATGTATCATTTTCAATCAGTGTAAACGATTCCGGTATTGAGATGCAAGATATTAATTCTTTACCTGAGATTGCTAATGCTGAGTCATCGCTTAAACTTACGCTTCTATTTGAGAACCCACAAATTGAGGTAAAAAATCAAACGGGAATTTTATTAGGTCTTAAACAAAATCAATCTTTACACCAATTCAACCTTATCAATCGAAATGGAAAATCTAGTCGATTATATCAAAATGATAACGAGATAGTAATTTCAGATCATATTGCACGTAAATTGAAGTTAAATGTTAGAGATAACATTTCAATATATAACCCATCAGGAAATATGAAACAATATAAAATTGTTGGGATTACCAAAGAGATTATGACAACATGTTATATATTATTACATTCTGCTCAGTCATTTTCCAATCAATTCGGTAAAATAAACTTCATTTTCTTAACCTATTCCAATACACTGATAGACAAATCAAAACTTATTAATGATATTTATAATGTATCTAATGAGATTTCAGTAGTTCAACCAATGGCAAACTTAATAAATCAAATAAAAGTATATGGAGATCTATTAATCCCCTTTATTGGTGTTGTTGTAGGATTTGCAGCATTAGTTGAATTCTTTATATTAGTTAATTCTACACTAATGAAGATAACAGAGCATGAAAATGAATATGGAGTACTTAGAAGTCTTGGATTCAAGGAAAAGAAAATATTTGGCCAGATATTCCTGGAAAATCTTATCTGGACCGTAATTGCTGTCATAATTGCACTTTTATCAATACCACTAATAACCAACTTTATGATAAGGGCATATCGAGGTGAATTTGCGATCTTTCCGCAGTTTACAATGCTTACTTTTCTCGGTACGATTCTGATCCCCGTTGCAGTAATCTTTATTGTAGCTAGGTCTGGAGTGAAAATTATTTATAAGAAGAACTTATATGAACAAGTACAGACGCAGTTTACTGGTTAAAATGACATATATTTAGCGAACTTATTTAGATAATTTGTAGAATTTAGAAGTTAATATTAGGAAGCAATCCTATTGTCAATCTTTCACTAGTATTTATTGAAAGATCTCATTCAAATTCATTTTCTATTTCTTTTCAATTCAAAATAATGAGCAAATGTTTCATGATTTTTCCCAAATGTTCCCATGATAGATCTCTTAAACGTACCATAATCTAATCTCTCTTTCATAACATCAGCTCATCAATCAGCATGTACAACTATAGTTATATCACTATTGGGATATAAATTTGTATTAATATCATCCTGTAAGTTCATGAATTCTCTATTAGGACCATAAGCATTTACAGCACAATCTTCGTAAATACTGTTCTCTTCTGCATCCCAAATTAGTTGCAAATGACTATAGATCAACCCTTTAAAGATTGGAAAAATCATGCCATCTGGATCAGAATATTCTTGTTTATCTATAGCACTCAATGCTGAAATAATAGTTCCATTATCCTCGATTTCAATTTTATATTCTTTTCCTTTAGACAACTTTTTTTCTGGGTCAGGTGCAAAAATATTTAAAGTTAAAATTTTACTAATTTCAATATCCACCTCAATTTATTAAAAATAATTAAGTAATTAATAAAATAATAGTTTACAAAAGTCTAAATCAGTCCCTTAGCTCTTAAAAGTTTTGGTAGTTCTCTTTTAAGGATAAAAGATGAAAAAAACCGCTTTTCTCCGTCAACGACAATACAATTACTACTTATATTTAATTCTCTTGCCTCTTTTGAATTTAGATTCTTGGTATCATAATCAATATATTTAATGTAGGGCGTAAGTTCAACAAATACTCGATTCATAAACTTATCCCACTCACAGGCACAAGCATCCAGAGGAACATAAATATCGACTTTTAATTTTCCATTATCCTCTACTTTAGCCATTTTAATATTTCCTCGATTTTTTATTTAGTTTGCTTCATTTTTAGGTTGATTCTGCTCACAATGAGGTTTAATCCCACAGTAAATTCCTTTTTTCAAGCGTTTAGGATTTTCAGGATCACACGGTCCTTCTTGTGAACATTGTGAATCGGGATTTGCACTGCAGGAATGACCTAGATAATCTGGTGATTCCCGAATTTCTTTCATAATTATTTCTATAGTCTTGTCTATATCATCCTTTGTCATATCTGCTTAAAACCTCTTTTCTTTACATTAATATTAATTCTAAAAAATAAATTATTTAGTATTTTAATATATTAAGATTCCCAAAAACCTCGCTTTTTAAGATACCTTCCAAAATAAACAAGCGAAAGCATAACAGGAACTTCCCAAAAAAGGCCCATTGTAGTCCCTAAGGCTGCTACAGACCCAATCCCATACATAGCCACTGCAGTAGCAATAGCAATTTCGAAGTGGCTTGAAGACCCAATAATTACTGTAATAATAGCTTCTCTATATTTCAGTTTAGTGAGTTTAGTAATCAAGATGTTATATCCCACTACAATAAAGAATCCCACTAGCAGAGGAACTGATACCAATAAAAGATAATCAGGATTATTAAGTAAAACATCACCATTTAAAGAGAAAAGTACAATTAACGTGATTAATAAGGCGATAATAGATATTTTTCCTACAAATGGGCGATACTTATTATTAAACCAATCTAAACCTTTTGACTTAACTATTAATTTTTTAGTCGCAATTCCTAATCCTAAAGGTAAACCAATGAAGAATATTAATGATATCAATAAAAGCCAAGCATTTATTGGGATATTCTTTATTCCTGTTAGCAGAGAAACCATACCTACATAACCGAAAATTATTGTTATCGTATTTAAACTTGTATTCAAAACATTCTGCTCTTGGTTGCCTTTAGCCATCCAACCCCACACTAGAACCATAGCAGTACAAGGACTAGATGAGAGGAGAATAATTGCAACAGATAACTGTCTTACCGTTTCAGAATTTCCTGGAAGAAATATGTTTATCATTGCTAAACCAACAAATGGAGCTACCAACCAATTAGAAATTATTGTTAATATTATAGGTTTCGGATTTCTTCCTAATTTTTTCAACTCAGAAGCTTGAAGGTTTAACATGGCAGGATACATCATGAAAAAAAGACATATGCCAATTGGTATAGAAATATCTCCAATTTGTAAAGCTGCTATTGCTTCGCTAATTTGTGGGATAAGTTGGGATAATAAAAGCCCTATGACTATGCACAGGAAGACCCACAAAGGTAATAATTTTTCAAAATAATTGATTCCGCGATCATCTGACTTTTCAGGTTCAATTACTTCGATTAGACTTCCTTCAATATTTTCCTCAACCATCTTACTCAATATAATTTTTAGAAATTTTAGACTTAAATCACAGAATAAATAGACAAATTTAAATTTATCTATATGATATTATTTAATATATACAGATAAATTTTATACTTACTATGGTTGAGCAGAATAAGGACGACATTAAAACACTTATTGAATGTATTGGATTAAACATCGATGTTCATCAATATATTGAAAATTTAAAAAAAAGCAGAGATGAAATTTTATTAAGAAATAATTTTAAGGAAAAAGTAAGTGCCCATAAGGCACTCGGTAATGAATCAAGGTTCTTAATATACAATTTAATAAAGAAAAAAGAAATGTGTATTTGTGAACTAAGTATTGTCTTAGATTTTACTCAACCAACAATTTCTCATCATGTAAAAATATTGGAGCAAGCTGGATTGATAAAGGGAGTTAAAAGTGGAAAATTTATTCATTATCAGCTAGAAAAAGATATAAATTCCTAAAAAAGACTTAAACTAATTAATAGATTTAAAAATGGAATATGGATTAAATTTGATTAAATAGTATATAGTAAAAAAAAAAAAAATAGTTTATTAACAGATAAAATTTATTAAATCATCTATTAAATTCATGACATTATCGCATAGGCTAGAAATCTCTTCATCATCAGCAACCAAATCAATTACGATAAATCTCATTTTTAAAAGGCATAATTCTTCTGTATTAATTAATTCACCATTTAGATGGGTTTCAGTCATATCATCTACTGTTTCTTTTGCGAAGCGTAAATACTTTTCACATGTAGTTTTACTCCAACCACTTAATTTTTCATTTATTAATCCTTTTATGTCATCCAGATTACGGGATATTTCATCTAAGGTATCACCAATAAGATCATTATATTCAATATGAAGTGTAATTGAAATCCATGAATCTTGAGTTGCTCCCATAAAAGCATCTTGGGATGAAATAAATGCTGTTACTGTATGTTCTCCAGGACTAAAATAACCCCTAATATCATCTTCATCTTGTGGGATGAAGTTCCAATAAACATCCCCTGTAGTATTCGATGCAAATTGACAATTACTCATATCAAATTCCCAATGTTTTGTTTGACCGGGAGATATTGTCCCATACCCCCTGACTTGGCCTGGACCTACTCTGTAGGTTCCAATAGCTCCACCTCTCCAATCTAACCAAAAGGTAATTGCTCGTAAATATGGATCATTTGGATCACAGTATCCATCATAATCTAAGTGGCATGATAAAACTTGCCAATAACAGGGTATATTAATTGTCGTTATGGCAGGATGGTTCCAATTAGAATTATAATGATCAAATACTGTTATTGTAGCAGTATGCCCGACATCATCTCCGCCATCAGCTCCGCTAAGTACAGGTGAAGCATTAATGAAAACTATACTTAACGTCGCTCCAAACAGAACTAAGCAAGATACAACTAAAAAGGATTTAAATAAAGATTTATTCATATTTTTTAAGACACCCTCAAGAAATTTTTTTGAAAAGAAAATTCTACAGAAATGTTCAGAGTAATTTATTTCACTTTGGTATTTAAATCTTGTGTTTGACTCTTTTTGAAACAATTTTTTTAAATCGAGTATATTAATTGAAAGTAAAGTATAGATGAAATATCAACTCTCAATGTTTTTTTCGGGTTCCCAGGTCTCTATTTTATGATTAAAGAACAAATTATATATACCAAAATGTATAAATTAAGAAACCAGTGTAAGACAAATATGTTTAAAATTTGAATAAATGTCACAAAATTTATATAATGTTTTAACTTAACTTTTAATTGGTCTACTATCATTAGTAGTCTTTAGTAGAAATCTAAAGGTGATGGACCAAAAAGTTTATTGGCGTTTCAATAAATGAAACCACGAGTAAGATTACTGAAGATTCTCACTTCAACTGTGTTAACTTCTATCGTTTTCGTTCTTGTGGTAATGACGTTAGGAATGGGGCATAGTAACAACACTTCCGAAAATAATTTTCATGTACCAGGTATGAGTACACCAATTATTTCCGATCTTAGTATTCTAGGAGATAATAGTACAAGAAATAATATTTCGGAAGAAAGTTACTTGGAAAGAGAACTTTCTATCCTGAAAAATATGAGGGTGTCAGTAGCTGAATTGACTGCTGATTATTGTATCGATACAGAACCAGGATTTATGGTTGTCCAGTATGATATTCCTGATGTTTTACCATTGTGTATTACAGAGGATTATTTAGATTCCAATTTTGCTATAACTGCTTTGACTTATGGTGGATATCACCCTGATGGATTTGGATTCCTAGCTATCAACCAACCTAAGACGGGCTTAGGTGGTATAGTAGGTATTAATTGGGTATATGTAGGCTCCTTCGTGTGTGATAATCCAGACTTGGTCTGTTATGGATGTCTAGTCGACGTTTATGTCGCCGACTTTGTTTTACCAGATCCAATTCAAATTGACAGCAATCATCTTCCTGCTGTATATTCATATGGAGCGGACTGGTATACTATGATTGATGACCCCGTCTCATGTAACCTTAATAAATGGGTAAATCTCGCGATTATTTCATCCTGGGAAGGCTGTGACGAACCTGATCAGAAGTTCCAGTTAATACTGGCACATTTAAGATGTTTTTTGGAGTTCCCCACCTCCGTCTGAATATCCCATCGCCAGTTTGAGTTTTTTATTTTAAAAAATTCTTACGAGTTCTTCAGTAGAAGGGAAGAGAAAAAGCACCTTGAAAATTTTTCTTTCGGGAAGGATTCACTGAATTTTTTAATTCCCCCTGTAAAGAAGCAGGCTCGAATTATAATTCTTTACGGATTCCATTTCGAGACTTTTTTTCTTCATTTTTTTTATTTTCTGATTTTTGTTTTGCCAATGTAATTTTGCCAATTTATATTAGAACTTATTTTTTCTCTAAGATTTTTATTTTTTATTTATTATTTTAGAATGATTAGATCATTCTCAATCTAAAATTATTACAGTAATTTAGAAAATAACTTTTCTCTAATAATTTTATTTAAAATTAACATAAGTTAATCTAACAAGAAGATTTCCCAAAGATAATAACATATATAAAATATTTTGGAATTTATGAGATGAATCCCTATTATATAAATTTAATGGTTTTTGTCGGATATCTGTTTACCACATAATATTATCAACACTAAATATATATGTGTAAATGGTCTTTAAAATAGTGTTCAAAAAAATCAATTTAGATACCGTTGAAATTTAGTATGAAAGATTTGAGCGATTTACCAGAATTTTCAAAGTATTTTCGAGTGGTTTCCCCCTCAGAAATCGAGGTTAACAAAGATAATATATTCTATCGGGACAAGTACAATGATATAATGAATTTTATAAAAACAATGTCTATATATAACGAGGATAATCCGTTAATTGAGTACTTGTCGCCTAAAGGAGCTCTTTTGATAAATACAAATCCCGGAACGGATATAATAGAATTTATAAAGTTAATTTCAATGAATTACTCTTTAGAGTTAATTGAACTTAACGAGATTGAGATTAAAAGAGACCCAGATAAATTTAAGAAAAGTTTTCTTCAAATTTTGAAATCTGTCAGGGAAAAAGAAAATTTAAAGATAAATAAAATACCTGAGGGTGAAAATATTGAGAAATTGACTGAATCTGAGAAAAGAGTAATAATAATTAATCAACAATTATATTTTAAGGCTTTATTAAACGATAATAATATGCTTGAACTTTTTATATCCATAGAAAAAGGAAATCTTGTCAATTTTATTGAATCTAATATAATTTTAATATGGATTAATTACGATATTCGAGACGTCATCGAAATCTCACCAGAAATATATGATAATTTTGATCTTTTAATAAAAATTCAATTATTAACCAAGATTGAAAGAGAAACGGTATTTAGAGATTTCCTAGAGGAAAATCCAAAAATTGTATTTGATATAAATGCACTGGTAAATAATACAGAGAATTGGGAAGTAAATGATATAAAACAATTGTTAAGAGTCGGAATTTTTAAACACTTCTTGAATTCTGAACTAAATGAGACAAGTAATGAAATCACTCATATTTTACTTGACCTGATTGAATCAGGAGAATATATTCCATCTAGTCTATCTAAAGATTCGGTTAATAACCCAAAGACTGAAGAAAATGAAGAAAATCTAAAACAAATACAAAATATTTCAAAAATTGAAGAAGATAAATTTAAAGAATCTAATATCATAAACGATTATATACATTCCATGCGAGAATCCCGTCCATCAGAATTTATGATAAATCAGTTATATGAAAATGCGGCTTTTTTGAATTACAATGAACTTTTATTAATAATTGATAAAATTAACAAGAAAGAACCTTTAGAAGAGAATGATAGGAATTTACTGGCAAAATTTCCATTTATTTTATCTGATCCCCCTAAAAGGGCACAACTTAATTTAGAAAAAGCTAAAAAGAGAGTTGACCGCATCAAACAAGCATTTGGTAAATAAGATATAACAAGATGATATGAAAATTGGCTACGCAAACACAGCTTAAGAATAAAGAAAAATTGGAGATATTGGAAGGAAAAACTTTTATTAGAAAAGTCATTTTAGAAAATTTCTTATCATTCAAGAAGGATGAAGTTGAATTTGGAGATGCAAAGTTTGTTATTATTGTGGGACCTAATTGGAGCGGAAAGACATCAATATTCCAGGCTATTAAATTTGTTCTAGGTAGTAATGAAAGGGATGACCGCTATACAAAATGGTCAGATTTTATTAGAAATGGTCAGAATCATGCTTTGGTTGAAATCCATATTCAAACTAAAGATAATCTTATTCAACTCAGGAGATATGTCATTAGGGGACAATCTCCGTATTTTACCATTAAAACTAAGAATGAAAAGGAATTTCACAAAGTTCAAGTTCATGAAATACAGAAACTAATTAGTAATTTAAATATCAATCCGGACAACCAATTTGCTTTCGTAAGCCAAGGAAAAATAGATGCCGTTAAAAACTTAAAACCAACAGAATTATGTTCCTTCCTTGAGGAGGGAATTGGTTTAAAACCTCTTCGAGATGAGATTATAAACCAAAAAGGCAGTGTACAGACGTTAGGAAATGATTTGAACTCAATGAAAGCTAGAAGGAACACATTGAATATTAGCTTGGAAATTTTAACACCAAAAATAAATCGATTAAAACAGAAAAACCAATTGCTGACAATTAAAAAAAAATACGACGATGAGTTATTGTGGGCAAATAAGGACAAATTAGAAAAAGAGATTGAAAGAGTAGTTGAAATTATTAAAAATCTCAAATTAGTCATAGAAGGCATCAAAGAAAGAAAGAAAAAATATGATTCTGATATTTTAGAATTAGTAAATAAAATTTCAATTGAAGAAAAGAAAATAAATGGTTTGACCAAAAAAATTGGTGAACTTTCTTTTGAAAGATCAGATTTAATCGCTAAAATTGAAAATTGGCAAGAAGAAAAAAAATTAGCTAAGCAAGCTTTAGATAATCTTTCTACTAAATTGAGAGAATTAGAAAAAATTGTTATTAATTATGAAAAACAAAAAGAAAGTTTCGAAAATGAACACACAATTATTAAAGAACAATGTTATAAGTTAGATACTGCAATTGAAATTTTAATAAAAGAACAAGACCAGTTAGTTAAGAAAATTAAGCAAAATAAAGCTATTTTAGATGAATATAATAATATCATTGAGGAAAAAGATAAAAAAGAATTAAAAATTCAAGAAAATCAAAAGTTAATATATAATCTCAACGATGAAATTAACCAACTATTTCAGAGTTTTAATGATATAGAACATAGATTAGAAAAAAATAAATGGTTTCTAGAAAATCCTTCAAAAAGTCTATTGCAAGAACTTGAAAAGGATTTACGAAAAGCTTCTTTAAGGATTTATGAGATTGATTCCGAAATAAAAAAACAAGAATTTGAGAAGTCAAAAAGAGTTAAAAAATTACAAATTCTCCAAACTTCTTTAAGAGAACGGAAAGTTCTTCTACCTTCAAGTATATCTATTTTAAAAGAGGAAATTGAAAGAAGAGATTTAAATGTAAAAGGTCCCTTAATTGAATATCTAAAGTATGATGACAATTTAAGTTATGCTATAGAATCTGTGTTAGGTGAAAAATTATTATATAGTTTTATTGCAGAAGATTGGGATACCTTAGCTTTATTAAAAAGATTAAAAGACAAATATAATGCTTATTGTAATATCTATCTTCCGAAAAAAATAGAAGTACAACCATTACTACCCATAAGTGCTAATGGAATTATTGGTTATCTAGCTGAACTAGTTAAAATAGTAAATAATGATAATGATATTAAAAAGGTTATATATTCTAAAGTAAAAAATTGCTTAGTAGTTAAGGATTACCGTTCAGGGAAAGAAATTTATAATAAGTTTGGTTTCAAGGGTAAATGCGTAACTTTAGCTGGAGAACAAATTATTTCATATAAGTATGTATATGAAACACCTTATGTAAAAAGATTAAAAGGTCTGTTGAGCGCGGCAACGCAAAAGGAACAATCTAGTATTTTAGAGGCTGAAATTAAGTCAATTAATGATTCAATTTCAGAATTAAGGAGTGAGCAGTCTAAATTAGACTATATTCAGAAAGAAATTTTTAACAAGAAAGAGGCGTTCAACGATCTTTTGTATAACTTTAATCAAAAACAAAGAATCACTTCTAAAAAAAATCAATTGTACGAACAAATGCACAAACTGGAGAAAATTAATTCACAATTCGAAAATGATCTAAAAATAGTAGATTTAAAGATAAAAGGATTGAAATCTCGGACAGACCCTGATTTTTTTGAATGGACTGTTAGGATTACTGAGATTCCAAATGAATTGACTGATTTAAACAGTGAAAGGAAAAAATGGGATTTGAAATTAAATGAGAATCTAGAGATACTAATAGAGGTAAAAGATGAATTAAATAAACTAAGATCAGATTTCAACTCCCGTAAAAAAGAGTATGAAGAAAAAAAAGAGAATTTCCAAAAAGCAGACAAAAATGCGTTCGAAATCTATCGTCAGTTAGAAAAGGTTGAAGATAAACTTGATAATATCGAAATGCAAATCGATAATTTGAAAAAATCTAAAAATCAGTACCAAACTTGGAAAGTTGAGATCGATAAAAAAAATATGGAAATTACCTTAAATATGGAACATGAAAATCTAAAATTAACTACATTCAACCAAGAACTTGAATTAAAAAGAATTGATTTTAACCGGATTATTTCTGAAATAGGTCCCTTAGTCTCTGACCAACTTATTTTAATTCGTCCAATAGAAGATATAAAGGGAGATATTGCAGAAATTAACAAACAATTGTTAAGCTACTTAGATGTTGATGATTCACTTCTAATTGAGAAGGATCAAATTATGTCATCTCTTAAAGAGATTAATAGAAGTCAGAAAGATTTAGAAATGGATATTAAAGCAGCAATTAGAACTGAAATAAAGTTAGAAAAAACATATTATAACAAGTTCCGTAAAGTACTTGAAGATCTTCAATCGAAAGTAAATCAAAAATTTGAGGATTCTCAAATTAAGTCATTTTGTTCTCTTGAATTAAAAGGAAATATTGAAGCTTTAGGTGTGAATATAAAAGCAGCAACATCAAAGGAGCAATTAAAATCTTTTACAGCTTTAAGTGGAGGACAAGTCTCTCTTATTTCAATTTGCTTGATTTTATCTTTACAAGAAATTAAACCCTCTGCACTTTGTATGCTTGATGAAGCAGGTATGTTTCTAGATGACAAGAATTCAGAAGTTGCTTATCAATTAATAAAATCAACGTTAGAACAGAACCCTATACAATTATTTATGTTCTTACCCAAATCATCATCTTCACTGTTTTTACTTGCTGAAAAAATTATTGGAATTGCTAGAGTTGGTAAAGATGAAATTTCTTCAGTTTTTAAACCAAAATTGATCAATAAAAGAGAATGAAGAACAGATGAAGGAATTCAAGGATTTTTCTAAAGAAATAAATAAAAAAATAGAACAAATTCAAATAAAAATTATTTCGGGTGAAATAACACTATTAGATGTCGAATTAGTTCCAATTTTTGAACAGTTAAAAAATTCACTTCATATTGAAAATCTCAACCACTATACTGCAACATATAATAATGCCCTTCAACTTTTAGTTCAAAAATTTGATGAATTAGAAGTTTTAATTAATAATATTGATAGAAGAGATGGTTTTTTATCATTTTTAAAATCAAATCCCAGAGACATAGAAATAGATCAATTACTAAGTGATTGTTGGATAAAACCGTTCAATATTGACTCACTCTCTCTCGATTTCCTTGAAATTTCTAAAGAGAAATTAAATAATCTAAAAAGAGAACCTATCCTTATTGAACATTTAGATAAATTAGAAGTGAGAGAGACATTTTTATTAGAAATTCCTAAAGGAAAGTTCACTGAAAAAATGTTAATGTTTTATAAAAATATCAAAAATAAACTCCCTTGTGCTTTTGATGAAGTATTTGAGAATGAGCAGAATCAAATCACTATATATGAAAATTTTGTATATTTACTGCATCTACTGCAATTAGGTAAAATTAAATATCAAAAGGAATCAAATTTTTTATATTTGAAATGAGTGGTGAAAAATATGAATGAAATTACCATTTTAATGCATCTCTTAAGTAAAAAACAAGGAAAATTTCACATAGGTGCTTCTAGGGAAGATATCTTAGAAAAATTAAATCTAAATGGTAAAAATGAATCAATCTATTTTGAGGATTTAATTACTCAATTATCGAGTTATATCGAACCCTTAGGTCTTCAAGTTAGATTCAATCCTATTTCCTCAACCTGGTTCATTGCATTTGGATCAGAATCATCTGATTTCGTTTCTGCAAATCCCTTTGCAAATAAACCAAGACTAGCCTCAACGTTATTCTATACAATAGTTTGTTGTCTGGAAAGACATGGTCAAGCAAAGATTCAAAATGTTAAAGATTTACGAAAGAAAAAACATGTAATTGATGATTTAAAGGAATTAGAGAAGCTTGGGTATATAGAACTTGATAAAAATTTGGGAACTGTAAGACTTACACCTCTTATAGGATATCAGCTAGATTTAAATAAATTAATTATAAATTTAGCTTTAAAAGTAAAGAAATAACTAAAACTTAAGAGTAAATAGATTTTTATTTTTGGAGCTTAATGTTTCGTAGTTATCTCTAAAATCATTTCTGCGACTTTATTATTAAATTGTTCAACTTCTGCAAAATTTTCAACAGTTTCACCACAAGTTGTAAAGAATTCATTTATCGCTATTTTACGAGCTTCAAAGAATTCCTGAATCTTGTTTGTCATTTCACCTATTTTTTTATCTCTATCCCCTTCTATTAAATCAACTTTATTTATGCACACATAAATTTTATCAGGGAAAAATCTTACATCGTTGAAGAATTCAAACTGGGGTTCTAAGTCTCTATCGAGAGAGAAAACAGCCACAATTTGAGTAGCTATTCGTGAAATCGTAATAATACCCATTTTTACTACAGCTCGTTTACGATCTCCTCCAGGTGCAAATATTGTATGAGCCCTATTATTTGTATCCTCCCGAAACACAATTCGGTTAGGATGAATCGTTTTTGTCTCTTTCTCATTAAGGGCATCCTCTTTATCTCCCCCTGGTACCGTTGCCTCACCTGAAAAATCAGCTTTAACTACAGAACACTTCACACCACCCTCAACTTTTTCAATATCCCCCTTTTTTAAATACCTAACAAAAAGGCGTAAAATACTAGTTTTTCCAACACTTACATCTCCTAACAATCCTATGTTTACCATTAAACAGCACCTTCCAATAGTTTATTTAGCAATAATTCGTAATCTGGTATTAGAAATTGTTCAAGTAGAGCATTATTATGAGCATGAATAAGAGCAATTAATACTTCTTTTATATTTTTTGCATTTTTAACATATTTTGATAAATTGTCGGGGGTAGGTTCATCGTTAAAATCTCTTGCGTGTTCCTCAAAGCCAAATTTAGAGAGATCTGGTAAGGCATTAAAAAAACCAAAAGCAGAGTACCCTTGATATTGAAAAAACACGAAGAATCTAGTTTTTATATTCTCAATCACCTGAGATAAATACGTGGATGGATATATTTCTCCTAATGTCAATTCTTCATCTTGTTTTATAACAAAATACGGAGATATTGGTGATACTTGAGATCCATACATCTCTTTGGGGGGAATTGAAATGAATGGAAGTTTTTCAGAAACTATAGTCCATAAATCTTCTCTTTTTTTCTCAATTAGTATATCTTTTATTTCATCATAAGCAAAATAGAAGTCTGATTGTAATGCTAAGAGAGAGCTCAGATATACTGATATCGAAGCAAAAGTAGCTTCTAATACAGGCCTTCTCCCTCCATTTCCGTCTGAGGGTTTCACTGCCCCCTTCCATGCTCTCAATCCCGAATAAGCAAACGATTTGACATCAAAAAAAGCTCCAGAAAGGAATAAAAATGAAGGAGCTTCTCCTTCATCACCTGTTAATAACTCTAAAGATTTACTAATCAAAATATCTTCTAATGCTGCATCGTGAAATTTAGAGTGAACCTTGGGCATTTGTAACCATGAATTTTTCTTTGCCAAAATCAAACACTCTTTTTATTAATTTCGATAAAATTATAAAGAACTGCTGAATAATTAATTTTTCCTATTTTAATTAAACAATATATTATCTCAATATAATTTTTTGCAATTAATAAGAACAGATCGCGATTAAATCTTAAAAACTAAACTTTTTCAGGTGCCAATTTGTTTGGCTAAAAGCTCCCTCATTTTAACTGTGATTAAATCAAATTCTTGCATAGTTTTTAAATTTGATATTTTTATTCGTTCTATTAGTTTGGAATTCTTAAAATATTCATATTCTAAATCTAAATCGGGATTATGATCTTTAATTTTTAGAAGGGCACCTCTTAAAAAAATAGTTATAAAATCTTCTGATGTTTCTCGTATCGATCGTTCCAGTGGTTCAATAAATTTTATCTCGACAAGATTAAAATCTATAAAATTTAACACACAAATTAATTTTGAATCTTTATCTTCTTCTTTGGTAAAAATCTTTCTTTTTATATTTGTATCTTTCACTTGTTCCTTAGGTATCTCCTCTACAAAATATTGTTCTTCTAGTGCCTTTATTTTAGCTTCTTGTAAAGAATCTGAATAAATTTTATCAGCACTTTGAAAGGATTTATTTGATATGAGTGAATTAAGGAAATTTAACACTTCCCTTAATTCAGAAATCTCTATTTGCAGTTCTTCCAGTTGGTCTTTCTTCTTGTAATAAAGATTCTGAATTTTACTTAGCATTAGAGATAATTTTTCTATTTCTGTTTCTTTATCTCCGATATCCATTGATTTCATATATGTTTTATAAGAAATTAAATTTATTTAAAAATTAATGCTATTGATAAATTAAGTGAATTTTTTTAAGGTGAACATAAATTGCACTCAATGATAATTACCCCAAATCCTTCAGATCCTGAAGTTCAGATATTAAGTAATGAATTTAAGAAAAAAGGATATAACGTTGAATATTTTACCCCTTCACAAATGAAAATTATGATTTCATTTAAAGAAAAATTTAAAGAAAGATTTAGGAAACTTGAACCGCGAGCTGCATTAGTGAGAGGTTTTGGTGCTGCTGCAACTCAAAAAATCTTTTTTAGGCTTGATATTCTAAGGGCTATAGAAGAATATAATGTTAAATTAATAAATTCAAGAGAATCTCTAGAAATTGCTAGTGATAAATTTTTAACATCAGTTTTTTTGGAAAAACATAATATACCTACTCCTAAATCCATTATTTGTGAAGATCCATGCAAAGCTTTAGAGGCTTTTGATGAATTAGGAAGAGATTGTGTTTTTAAACCGCTTTTTGGATCAAAGGGAATTGGTATTACTCGTTTGAATGATAAAGCTTTTGCAGAAAATGTGATATATTCTTTAAGTAGACTTAATGAAGTTTTTTATTTACAAGAGTTTATCGAACATAACAACCGCGATATAAGAATTTTGGTTTTAGGTGAAGAAGCAATCGCAGGTATGTATCGCGTAGGAGATAGTTGGAAAACTAACATCTATGCTGGTGCGAAGGCTGAACCTTTAAAAATTAACGATGAATTAGAAAACCTAGCGATAAAATCAGCTAAAGTTACTAAAACTGAGATTGCTGGTGTGGATTTGATTGAAGGAAAAAGTGGATTTCAGGTTTTGGAGGTAAATTCGATTCCAGGATTTACTGCATTACAAAAAGTTACATCTGTTAATATAGCAGAGCAAATAATTAGTTTTTTCTTAAAAAAAGCATCTCTTTAATTTATTAAAAAAAAAATTAAGAAAAAAATGATTGAATTATAACTTAAATGGTTGGTAATTCGTTTTTTACAATACTTCAATTAATCCGATCAATGCAGCTATGATTAACAATGCGCAAGCTATTATCCCGCCAGCAAAAATGATAATCAGTATTCCTAACACAAAAAGGAATAACCAGTGAAAAGGAAAAGGATTATCTGGATTAAGAGCTGTATAAATTGTTATAACTGAAATAAAGATCCCAATAATAGCATAAATTGGATCATAATAACCCACAAAACGACCTATAGGCCATGAAAAATTAAATATAGTAAATATTTGACTTGCTAAAGCAACTAAACCTCCGATGACGGTTAAAAATTTCATCAATTGTCCATTTTTGTATTTTTTAGTCAAGATGTATCATCTCCATTTAAATAATACTACTTAGTAAGGTACTAAATTATAAAAGCATTTATATTTCAAATTAGAATCCAATACAGAATTGAAGCTAAATTTTCAACTAGTATTATCACAATATTTTTTGAGTTTATATAAGATTTTTTTTGTAAAATCCATGTGATTGATGAAAAAATAAATAGATATAAGTATGAAATCAATCTTGCTAAAAGATTGTCTGGCATGAAGCATGCTGATAGAGGCTATTATGAAAATTTAATAATTAGATTTGAAAGAATTCTAAGATTTTATGAAGATTTAAAAGCTTTGAGAAATGCCGACAATAATTAATCTACCATAAAGACTTTCTATTATTCGCATCCTAAAATACTGTTTAAATTTCTTCTAAAATATTAAATTGAAAATAATTTTTGAGTATTAAAAATATTTTATGGAGTGGAAGACCAACAATATTAGAAAAAGATCCTTGAATGAATTCAATAAATAAACCTGCTTTTTCGGTTATTGCATAAGCTCCAGCCCTTCCTCTCCATTCACCTGAACTAATGTAACTTTTAATTTCATATTCAGAAAGTTGAATAAATTTCACAATAGTTGTTTCATAATCTACAATGATTTTTGAATCATCTGTATCTGTAATAGCTATCCCTGTTAACAAATTATGGGTGTTTCCAATTAGTTTTTTAAGGATTTTAAAAGCATCTTGTTCATCAACAGCCTTCCCAATAATTTGTCCTTTTAATTCTACAATAGTATCTGCAGCGATTATAATCCCCTCTTTTTTGTTTTTTTGTAATAAATTCTTTGCGAAAAGAACCTTTGCTCTTGCTAACTCCTTGACTAATTCTACGGGATCACTTATTTTATTCTTTAATAGCTCCTCATCAATGTTTGGTTTTAAAATTTCAAATGGAATTCTAGCTTGATTAAAAAGCATTTTTCTATCTGGAGATTTAGATGCTAATATGATTTTTTTCAGAATTCTTCACCTTCATTGAAAATATATCTATTATACTTTAAATCCAAAATTTAAAGTAAATATATATATCATTAATTTAACTTTAAGGACAAATATTACTTAAAGAATAAACCTATGTAATTTATTATGGATTATTACCAAATTTGGTTTAGTGTTATTACATTTTATTATCTTCTCATTCTTTATGGTTTTATTCGTTATTCCTATAAAAGTGATAATTTAAATAACATTACTGCTTTTAGCGCTTTACTTTTTGTATTCATACATATCTTTATCTTTTTAGTGTTAATGAATCAAGAAGTAGCGTTAAGAATATTTATGGTACCTTTGTGGCTACTTATTTTAGGTATACCTCCAGTACTTATAACCATCATTATGCTTATTTCTACCCTTTTTGTTAATGTTTATAACAGAACAAGTAATAGAGATATATCAAGTTTAGGGAAAGAATTAGAAAGAAAAAAACAAAACTGGAGTAAAGCAAAAAGAGACACGCATAGGAAAATAAATCACATTTTAATTTTTATTGGTCTTGTACTAGTTTGGTATATTGGCCTTTTTATTGCTCAACATTATACTGGGTCTTCTGTGGGTATGATTCCTGAAGAAAATAACATGCTTCTATTATATTTTAGACTAGTGATGGTGTCTAATTCTATTATTGAAGTTCTTTTTTCATTAGGTTGGTTTTACTATATCCTATTTTTCTTTTATTACGTCTTTAGTCTATTTATGTTAGCAAATGAATTTGCTCGTAAAGCGAATAATCTTTCTTTTCCATTTACATTTTTCACTAAAATTTATCTTTCTGAAAAGGAAATACAAAATTATGGCACTTATATGTTCTTTGCAATTGGACAAATGTTTGCGGCTTTTACATGCCCCCCTATGGTCTTCTTTACAATATTGGGGATTGGATCAATAAGTGATTTAGTAACAAGTCAAATTGGCATAAGGTTAGGAAAAACACATATTTTCTGGAATAAAAGTAAAACTTGGGAGGGAACTATTGCAGGGACTTTAGTTACTTTGGCAATAGCTTTTCTTTTCGTAGGATTATTCTGGGCTCTAATATTTACTTTCGCTTTTTTAGTTTTTGATCTATTTACTGATAAACCAATTAATTTATCAGACAACCTATTAATCCCAATTGGATGTAGTCTTCTCTTTTTGTTTGTAAGGTTCTTTTTTGACCTGGATTATTATACAATCATAATATTTTGGATTTAAAAAGCTAATATTTTGAAGATTTCATAGAAGAAATCAAAACATTTTAAGAATATTTTAAATTAATTCACAAGAAAATGTATTTTCTTCCAACCACGATCATTTTTATTGCTTATTCATTTGTAACTCTCATCTATACACTTAGGAATAGACATCTTAAGAAGAAAAATCATATTTTAACTAATGAGATTTTAATAGCTTTACTATTTTTAGTTGCAGGAATATTATTTCCTTTTATGTATCAATTTCAAGATCCCAATTTAAGTCAAAAATCGTTAAACTCTATGTGGTTATTTACTTCAACAACTTTTGTTCTAGAAATGATTGTATTGACAATAATGTTGTTTTATAATGGAAGGACTGCAAAAAAAGATCCGGAAATTATGGCAGAAAGAGATTACAGTAAATATTGTGAAGAATTCGATAAAAATTGGACAGATAATCTTAAGAGTGAATTTGGTCGAAAAATTTTGCATTTATTTACATGCTTCATAATCTTTTTCTTTTGGACTTTGGGGCTTCTACTTGATAATCTTGGGATTCTAGCAGAATGGGGTTTAGATAAATATAGCTTCTCTTATTGGATGATTATTACTATAGGTTTTGGATTTGTTATTATGTTTCAAATTGGAGATCTTGCCCGTTTAAATAAATTCTATACTTTACCTAAATGGTCGAAAAAATGGTATATGTCCATGCGACAGGAAGAACAATGTACATTTATTGCATCTACACCATTGGTTTTATCTTTTACACCCTTTTTATTTACCCCTTTTCCTATTTTTGGGGCCGTTGCTCTAATAACGACTGGAGCAGATGCCATTGCTTGTATAATAGGTAAGAAATATGGGAAAATTAGTCTTAGAAAAAACTCAAATAAAACTATTGAAGGTTTTATCGCGGGTGGGGTATCAACTTTCCTAATTGTCATATTAATAATGATAATTTATCAATCATGGATATCTGTAAGCATACAGAAAATATTATTAATGGCTACAGTCGCCACCATTTTATTTTTAATAGTTGATAGATTTGCGAGGAATATATCAGACAATATTTTGAATCCTCTGTTGACAGGATTAGGCATTTGGGTTATATCTCTTCTTTAAAGCGAGAGAAGTTATCCCCCAAAATAAATATATATAAAGACTATTTGATCTCCATCTTTTAATACAGTTTCTAAGAATTTATCATGTTGATAACTCCTTCCATTGATTATTATGGATAAATATTTGCTAAAAACTCCTTTATTTCCCTTCTCCCAAACTAATTCTGTAAATTTTTTCCCATATTTTTCTTCAAAAAAGTTTATTAATTCTGATAAAGTAAGATTTTTATCAAAATCAAAAATTTCATTAAGATTTTTAGTAACTTCGTTAAATGGGGGAGAAAATTCAAGATATAATTTCATTTTCTAATTAAACCTATTAGTTCATCTGTTTATAAAACTAAAATAAAGTTGTTAATAAAAGTTTGATGTTAATAAATAATAAAAAAAAGAATACAAAATTACTTATTTAATTAATTCAGTCATCTTCAGTGGCTTCTTTCATTGCTTTTTTAAAGCCCTTTTTAACACTTCCTTTCTTGATTCCTTTTTTCACACCTTTTCCTAAAGCTTCGGATCCTGTAACATTTTCCACTAATTTACCAAATCCTTTTGCAAAACCTTTTCTCAAAGAACCTTTCTTTTTCTTGTCATCATCACCCATTATATTTCAACCTTAGGTTTATTTATTATTTTATGATGTTTAGAATTATTATTAAAAATAACTAACAAATTTATTCTTATATTATCATAATGAAAATCAGAGTTTAATAAATCTTTCGAAAGTCTTAACTCAAGGTAGGAATTAAAATATTTTAAGCCATTAAAATTAAAAAATTACAAAACTCAACAGAATTTTATTAATTTTTTAACAAATAAATTCTAATAGTGTTATTAGTAAATATCCATATTAGTTTTATTTGTTAAAAGTCAATCGGGTTGAATAAAAATGGCAAAAGTTATTTTCATTTCTAAAGATGATGTCCGAGATGCATGGTTATCTGCTATTGGCCAAGTTTTATATAACGGAGACGATATAAAAACAGAATATGATAAAGAAGAAGATCCACCTTCTAAAGATGCAACAGTATTAATTGAAATTTTAAATCCATTAAGCAATCCAATTATGCGTAAAGATAAAATAGTGAAAATAAAATCTAAATTCAGTAATTCTTATGAAGTATTTGGATGTATGGCGGACACATATTTAATTGGTTCTATTCAGAGTGGATATATTGAAGAAATTATGGAGGGTATAAATGATCACTTATTATATGAATCTGGTGTAAGTTTTCCATATTCTTATCACGATAGGTTATTTAATTACGCTCCTTATTCTTTGGAAGATTCTATTCATAAGAACTATAACCTAGATGTCATAGAAAATGATTATGTAAAGAACCATGAAAAATTAAAAAAGACAGGGAAGATTATTAGTTCATTTGATTCTAAAAAATGGCAATTGAACAATGGAATTGAATTTGATTTAGACAAATCAATTTCAGATCAGTTAAACATTGAAGAAGTTCCAATAGCCACTTTAAACTTTCCAAGAATAAATCAAATGGACTACATTTTTCAAAAACTTAAGGAATCACCGTATTCACGAAGAGCCCAGGCAATAACTTGGCGACCATTAGTGGATCCTTATCATGAAGATCCACCATGCCTTCAGAGAATTTTTATGCGTATAAAAGAGGGCAAATTGATTATGCAAACAACATGGAGAAGTCGCGATTTATTTAGAGCATGGGGGGCAAATGTAAATGGTATGATAAGAATTCAAAAAAGCATGGCAAAGAAATTGGGAGTTGAAGTTGGACATTATTTAGACTTTAGCAATTCACTTCATATTTATGGTAGTACTATCGCAGAAGTTAAGGATATGTTAAACCGTATGAAAGTAAAAGGAGAGCAATTTCCTGAAGAAATCGCTCATTTAATAGAATAATAATTTTGATTAAAAAATACGGGGAAATACTTTTTTTGTATTTTCATAAATTTGATTTTCTAGCTCATCCATGGGAACATTTTTCAAATTCGAGACAGTGCTTAATACATCCTTAATCATAGCAGGAGTTCCATCTTTTCCTGAATATTTTACTGGTCCATCACTTTCAAGCAAAAGATGTTCTTTATCAACTGTTAATACTGTTTTTTTTACTGCGGGTGAATAACTAATTGCAGGAGTTACTGAAAAATAATATCCTCTATCAATTCCCTGCTGTAAATATTCTTCTGGTCCTGAATACCAATGAATATTAACATTGGGTAATAGAAATGAAGGTAACATTTCAAATATTAATTTTTCAGCTCCTTTTGTATGTAGATTGACAGGTAATTTTAACTCTTGAGCTAATGCTAACATATTTTCAAAGATAGTAATTTGGAGAGGATATAACTCTTTTTCTTTCACAAAATAATGATCTAAACCGATTTCACCTATAGCACAAATTTTTGATTTATTTCTTTTTATAACTTCAATCACAGAATCTATTTCATTTTCAATATTCCTATTCATCTTTACTTCTTCGGGGTGAATTCCTAAAGCAGGGTACATAGGTTCATATCTTTCTGATAATTCTAAAATTCTTTCGATGCTTAGAGCACTCATTGCGATAGCAATGATTTTTTCGACCCCCGCAGCCTTAGCTTCGATTAATACTTGATCTAGAGCTAAATAAAGATTTGCATGACAGTGGATATCAATTAGAATTTTATACACCTTTTAAAAATTAATCTAAGAATAAAAAGTACATCTATTTAAATAGTATTAATTTGTTCCCTCAGTAGAGCTATCTTTTTTACGAGTTCAAACTTTTTTCTTCGATTATAATCAGAAGAATCTAAGTGATCTTGAAGAGTCATTAACTCTTTTAATAAATATTTTTTTAAGTCTTCTTTAGTGAAATGCCCTATATGTTGAGGAAGTGGTTCAATTTTAGCTGCCCTCTTTATTCTTAAGTCAGAAATCGCTTTCGCTAGTTGGGCTTGAAATCCTCTAGCCTTATTGGGATCAATATCTCCCAATGTATCCATAGAAGATGTTAATCCATCAATAAATGCTTCTAAATCCTCAATCTCAACTGTATCATCAGGCATTGGAAAACTTAGTTATTGAAAGTCTCTTTTTTATAGATTTCTAGAAACAACTTAGATATTTATTATTGTTTATTCTAATTTAACCTAAATGTAAATTAATACCTCTCAAATAAATCTTTATTTTGAATGAAATAATTCCCATAGAACTAATAAGGAATATTAAATCCATTTGGGGATTATTCTTCAGAAATTATAATATAATATAATAAGGTATTAAATTAAAAATGCCTATAATTATTTAGTACTCCTTATTAACTAATGTGTAAATGAAAACAAATATATGAAAAATAAAATGCCTATGATTTCAGATACAGAACTCTCCCAATTATTAAAAAAATACAGTAAGAAACAAGTTTCTATTGATAATGCTATTAAGAATTACATCAAACCTGGAAATAGAATTTTCATTGATTCAGGTTGTTCAGAACCAATAGATCTTACTAAAAAACTGATTGAATTTGGTCCAATACTTCCAGATGTAGAAATCTTACATTTTCTTAGCTTAAGCGATCTTGATTATTATGAAACTGTTGGAGGAATTGAAGATTTATTTAGGCACAATGCTTTGTTCATTGGGAAATCTCTTCGTAAGTATATAAGAGAAGGTCAGGCAGACTATACGCCAATATTACTTTCAGAAATCCCTAGACTTTTTAAATCTGGTAAGATGCATTTAGATACGGCTTTAATCCAAGTAAGCCCACCAGACAAATATGGGTATTGTAGTTTTGGAATAAATGTAGATATAGTAAAAACTATAGCCGAAGTAGCTGATAAAGTAGTTGCTGAGATTAATCCAAAGATGCCACGTACTTTGGGAGATTCTTTTATTCATATGGATGATATTGAGGCATTTATAGTTTCAGATCATGACATAATTGAATATAGTTATGGAAAATCTGATAAAATAGCCACTGATATTGCACAATATGTAGCATCGTTAATAGAAGATGAATCCACAATTCAAATGGGAATAGGTATAATCCCTAACGCTGTTACTGAAGCACTCCATGAAAAAAAGGATTTGGGTGTCCATAGTGAAGTTTTTTCAGACGGGATCGTCGATCTTGTTGAACAAGGTGTCATAACATGCAAAAAGAAAACAATTCATAAAGACAAGATTATCTGTTCTTTTGTTATGGGTTCAAAAAGACTTTATGATTTTGTAAATGATAATCCTATGGTAGAATTTCACCCAAGT
Organism: Promethearchaeota archaeon; assembly: GCA_048938895.1. Lineage (GTDB taxonomy): Archaea > Asgardarchaeota > Lokiarchaeia > Sigyniarchaeales > SOKP01 > Loki-b32. Next base: position 18,371 of record JBHLLU010000013.1, on the reverse strand, counting down.
GATTATACAAATGATCCTTACATTATTAGTAAGAATAGACGGCAAGTTGCAATAAACGCTGCGCTTTCAGTAGATCTGACAGGACAAATTAACTCAGATTCTATTGGCCACAGGTTTTTTAGTGGAATTGGAGGACAAGTTGATTTTGTTAGAGGTGCAGCCCGTGCAGAATATGGAAAACCTATTATGGTAGTTCCTTCAACCACCACATTAAAAGATGGAACAGTTGTCTCTCGGATTGTACCATATCTTCAACCAGGATCGGGAGTGGTTATTACAAGAGGAGATGTGCATTATGTTGTTTCAGAATGGGGAATTGCATATCTATATGGCAAATCTATACGTGAAAGAGTTCTACAAATGATTAATATCGCACATCCAGATTTTAGAGAAGAACTTCTAGAACAAGCAAAAAAGTGGAATTATGTTTATTCCGACCAAAAATTACCAATATCTATTGACGGAAGAATTTCTATCTACCCTCAAAAATATGAGTTTATGGTACCATTGAAAAATGATAGAGTAGTAAAAATCCGCCCAGTAAAACCCACTGATGAGAGAATGATACAAGAATTACATTATTCTCTTGATGATAAAGATAGATATCTCCGATTTTTTACCCCTATGAAGGATTTTCGTCATAAAAAAATTGCCCCGATGGTAAATATTGATTATTCTACTGATATGATATTAGTTGTGGTTGATAATGAGAATGGAGAAGAAAAGATTGTTGCGATGGGTGGTTTTTTTAAAACAGCCAAGCCTTCATTAGCAGAATTATTATTTGTAGTTCATAAAGATTGGCGAAGCTTAGGGTTAACAAGAATCTTACTACGATTTCTTGTACAAATTGCAAGAGAACTTAATTATAAAAGTTTAGGTGGCTCAATTTTACTTGGAAACAAGGCAATGCTCCATATTATTAATACTTCTGGATATGAGATAACATTCAGAAAAATTGAGGGTGGGGTAACTGAGTTTATTTTCGATATTTCAACATGATTACTTCTGTATTATGGTGAATAATAATGCTTATCTCAGAATTCCATAATTTATATAAATCAGAGGGGCTTTCATCAAGGATAATTTCACAATTCCAAAACATAATTTATGATTATTATAAACAACAAGGTAGAAAATTTCCTTTTAGAGAAAATATTACTCCTTATAATGTAGTTGTGTCAGAAATTATGTTACAACAAACGCAAACAGGAAGGGTTGCAGAAAAATTTCTAAATTTCATAGATAAATTCCCAGATTTTTATACATTATCACAAGCTCAATTAGAAGATGTTCTCAAAACTTGGCAAGGTCTAGGGTACAATCGGAGAGCAGTAGCATTAAAAAAAATTGCTGAAATGATAATTACTGATTATAATGGTGATTTACCAGATTCGATTGATATATTAAAGACTTTTCCACAGATTGGACATAATACAGCGTCCTCAATCGTTACATTCGCTTTTAATAAACCTACTATTTTTATTGAAACCAATATAAGAAGAGTATATTTCTACTTCTTTTTTCCAGGCAAAAGAAGTATAACAGATAAGCAAATTATACCAATTTTAGAGAAAACTATGGATTGTGAAAATTCTCGAAAATGGTATTATGCTTTAATGGATTACGGCGTGATGCTTAAAAAAACTTACCCTGATTTAAACAAACGAAGTGCACATTATCGAAAGCAAGCTCCATTTAAAGGTTCTAGTCGAGAGTTAAGAGGTAAAATATTAAAAATTCTGATAAATAAAAAGAATATGAAAAGGGGTGATCTTTTGAAAGAACTTAAGGGTGTAACTTCTGAGAAGTTAAAACAAATCCTTGATCAATTAGTAAAAGAAAGTTTTATTAAATTAGAGAACGATACCATTCAGATTGTTTAGTAAGATGTAAAATTATTTATTTCTAAAATATTTCGATATCTTGATTGCTAATTTTTCTTGAGTGTTCCAGTTCCCAAATGCTTGGCCTTTGGCAATTAAATTCTGTATTTCTTTTTTATAAATTTTATTCATTCTTTTTACAGGTTCTTTAAAAAAGGGCGTTTGTGGTAAAGGAATAAATGAGTGAGCATGAATTCTAGCACCTTTCTTCGATAAGTTTTTCATCATTTCTATCGTAGATTTAATATCCTCAAAATCTTCCCCAGGTAACCCAAAAATAAAGTCAACATTAATTTTAAGATTATTTTTTAATGTTAAGTCTACAGCCCTATAGATCTGATCCACATTATGACCTCTGTGACATAAGTCTAAGACTTTTTGACTCCCTGATTGCGCACCCACTGTAATATTATCATTATTTCCATACTTCAGAACTAAGTTTAATGTATCTTGAATAACATGTTCGGGTCTTACTTCTGATGGAAAAGTTCCTACGAACATACGCCCTTTTTTTCCAATAATATTTCTAACTTTGGAAAGTAAATTTTCAAATTTCTTTAGATTCACCGTTTTCCCATCCACGGACCCATAACTAAAGGCATTAGGAGATATAAATCTTATATCTGTATAATCTCCATAATAATCTACTAAAATTTGTACATACTTGCATATGGTTTCTATATTTCTATGCCTTGGGGATGTTCCTGAAATATACGGTGTTTGGCAAAAATAGCATACATAAGGGCAACCCCTAGTTATTTCAATTGCCCCAAATCGAGTATTTTTTATAGGAAAGGGGGGATATTTATTTAAATTAATTAATGCACGTCTTCCTGTAAAGGTAGGGGTTCCTTCCTCATTAAAATATGCAATTCCCTTTACTTCACTAATTTCTTGAGTAGTTAAAAGGTTGTTCATAAGTTCAATGATGGTTTCTTCACCTTCTCCAACTACGACGATATCAAAACCCAGGTTAAGAGTCCCCCTCGGGTCCCCGGTAGGGTGAGGACCTCCGGCAATCAATATACATTTATTGTGAAACCTGCGTTTCAATTTCTCAATTAATTTAATGGTGTCAAAAAGTTGAAATGTGGTAAAAGAAATTGCAATTGCTACTCTGTTGTAGATTGTAATAACCTCATCAAGAGTGTTTATTAGCTCTTGCTCCTTACTTGGAAAAAATATGTCTAAGTTTTCAATTATATTATCTGTTTCGAGTGCACCCGCTATAGCATTTAAACTGTAAAAATTTAGTTTATGGTAATATATTACAAAAGCGTTACTTTTCAAAAAAAACCTTCCTTTTAATATTCCATATTCAATTTTCAGATGATATATAATACAATATTTTTTAAACCAAATTTATAATTCGTTATTTTGGAGTAAAAAGAAAAAATTGCTCAAATTATGAGTTTAAATTTCATATGGATATTTATTTTTAAATTTCCATTATTATCTAAAATGTAAAAAGTAAAATTAAAAAAAGTGAATTTGTTATGTTATTGAATGAATTTATTGCAACAGAAATCTCTGAAGTCGGCATTTCTTGGTTTGATTTCTACTCAATTGGTCATATCTGTTTTGGAATTGGATTATTTCTGTTTTTTTCTTTATTTTATACAATCCCAAAGAGAAAATATGGTACTGTTCCTATTTTTTCATTACTATTTGTATTTATCTTAACGATGATCTGTTCGATATTATGGGAAGTTATAGAAAATTTTATTTTTCTAAATCTGGGATGGAAATTTGAGGATCGAGCAGATAGTTGGCAAAATATTACAACAGATATCTTACTATGTGGGGTTGGGGGTTTAGGTACATGGCTCTTTGCCTATATAACATTTGAAAAAGATAAAGGGTCTTTCGCATACTATACATTTGGTCTAATAAGTTTTGGAGTCTGGATAAGCATTTTCATTGTAATGAGGTATCTCACGTTTCAGAATTCTCCAATAATCTAATATTATCTTTTATATTTTTAATTTTACTTTAATCCTAAAAATATGAAAGATCCTGCATCATACATAGAATTTCTGAAAGGTGATATTCCTTTAGTAATATCTGTACCTCATGGTGGCAAATTGGACGTTGATGAAATCCCAAGAAGAATAAAAGGTTTTTTAGGAATTGATGGTGAAACCATCGAGTTTTCTAGGGAACTTATTGATTTTATTAAGAATTTTTATGAGAAAAATAACATTAATGGCAAATCTCCTTCATATGTTATGTCCAAAGTTGCCCGTAGTAGAATAGATTTAAACAGGGAAGAATCAGAGGCTTTTATACAACATTCTAAACTTGCAAAACAAATATATAGATTTTTTCATGATAGGATTAAAGAAACTGTCATAAATAACTTAGAGATATATGAGCGATCAATTTTAATAGATTTACATGGGTTTGAAAAGGCTAATCGTCCACCTGGTTTCAGAGATGTTGATATAATTTTAGGAACAAATAATTTAGAATCTTTCTACTCTTCAAAAATCCCTAAAAAGGAGTGGGGAAATAATTTACGAGGAAGAATCGTTCAAAAGTTTACTGAATTAAATATTCCTATAGCCCCTAGTAATCCTCAGAGAAGAGAATATGTCTTAACGGGGGGATATATTACCAAAACATACGGAGCTTCTCAAATTCCAAATAGCCAGGTTATCCAGATTGAATTATCTGACAAAATAAGAATACAGGATCTAGAGCTACGAAAAGAAGTACAATATGCACTAGCTACAATTTTTGTTGAAGAACTACAGAATATTAAGAGAATTTAGGATTTTGTTATATCTAATTATCTAGATCTAATATAATTTCCACAATTCGGTTTATATATTTTGATTTTTGAATTTTACAGGTGTGAGCGACCTTTCGATAATTGAAGGATTCTGCTAATGTATCTAGATACGAAATGTTATATAAAATAGATACGTTATGATCATTTTTCATAAAAAGCATATCCAATACCTTCTGTATTTTTACACCACTTATTTTTCTTTTTTTCTTTACTCTTCTGTTAATCTCAGTAAGAGCTTTACTAAAGTTAATATCCCGAATACTTGAAATTAAAGAATTTAATACAAGAGCATAGAGAACTATAATATCGATATTCTTAATATCTTTTAGATTATGAAATTTTAATTGAAGATCTTGATAAATTTCATTAATATTATTTTCATCTACTCCCTTAATTTTCTTGAAAAGACTTAAGAATTGTAGGTATTTACCCTCAAGAAATAATTGCAAGTTAGCATTAAATAAGTCTTTAAATTTTCTTATTATTTGACCTGATTTACTAATTTTTACAGAAATCTCAGGTGTTCTTCCAATAATTAAGTCATGCCCATCTTGATAGAACTGTTGGTTGATTAAATTGTTCGTTGCATCATAAAGTTGTTCTAAAATCATTCTAATCTCAAGACTATGATAATTAAAATTTTTTGTCTGCTCTATAGACCCCTAATATAAATATGATGTTTTAACTTTTTTGCATTTTTACCTAAATCTATTTAATTTGTTTTATTAAGCTCTCATAATATAGGTATAATATATCTATAAATTCTAAACCATTTCGATAGTTAACGATATGGTTTAATTGATTCGAAAAACCAAAAAAAAGAAATATAACCTTTTTATATACCAAAAGGTTATTATAAATTGCAATTTTAATTAATTTAATCTAATTAATTTTCTAAATAATTAATAAAGTTAAAAAAGAAGGTTGAAAATTAAAATGGTAGACGAATCATTATTAAAGGAACTAAAAGCAGCTCAGGATGCTGGTGCTTCTGCTGCTTCAGTTGATGATATGATGAAGGTTTTTAGTTTTATCAAACAAGTCTCAACTGAGAATGAAGATCTTAAAGAAGAGCTTGAAGACATGGATATTGCTATACAGATGGTCATTTCTGACGCTGATAAGAAGTTCTGGCTCACAGTAAAGGAAGGAGATTTAGATTTTGGAGATGGAGAAGTAGATAATCCTTCATTCACTATGTCATCTAATTTAGAGGTCGGTGCTGGGATTTTAATGGGCGAGGTAGATGCTACAAGCGCTTATATGGCTGGTGATATTACTGTAGAAGGAAATCTTCAAGATGCTATGGCTTTTCAAGAGATAATTGAACTAGCTTTGGAAGCATATGAAGATCTTATAGAAGATATGTAAGTTTATTAATTTAACCTCTCTGTTTAGCACACTTTCTATTTACTTTCTATTTTTTTTTATATATTTTACCTTTTCTAGTTAGCTTAAGGTGTTTTCTTTTGGTATTACGATGTTTAGAGAAAGCGCCCACAGCGGGATTTGAACCCGCGTCGCAGGAGTGACAGTCCCGAATGCTTTCGGCTAATTTAATAAGATTTTAAAAAATATAGACCGGGCTACACTATGTGGGCATTGAAAAATTAATTAATTAAGCAATGAAATACACCAAAATATAAAAATTTTTTTCTGATTTACACGGAGAACTCTTAATAGAAACATTTAAATGTTTTAAAGACGATGTAGAATATAAGGATTTTATAGGTATATCAATATAATATATTTGTAAATTTGCCACAAGTATATATGCTTGACTCAAAGGGTTTTAGATCAGTAATTCACGATTTAGAGCGCAATAATGAGGAATTTATCACAGCTTTAAATCGATTTATAATGATTGCGGTAAATCTGATAAAGGAGATTGAAGAGTTAAAGGAAGAAATAGTCGATTACGATGATATCTATCAAATTTTGATTTCTGATATAAACTTTAATTTTTGGATCAAAATATCCAATGGGACTATAATCTACAAAAAAGGAATTAACAGGGAGGCATCTTTCAGAGTGAAATATGAGAAAGATATTTTTATTAAAATACTCAAAAGAGAGATGGCGGGATCTGACGCCTATATGAAGGGATTAATAAAAGTCGATGGAGATCTGACTCAAGGATTAAGATTTATTAAATTATTTAGACTACTTCTTAAATTTATCAACAATGGGTTAAAAATTTAAGAATAATATTGGGTTTATTCTTTAAATTTAGTAAAATTTCAACAGATTAAGCAAAGTTTTTTTGAAATCATGAATGATAATATAATAATAATTTTATTTTCAGGGGCTTGTAATCTAGTCTGGATAGGGTGCCCGGCTTCGGACTGGGATGTCGCAGGTTCGAATCCTGCCAGGCCCATTCTTAAAAAAGTTCTAATTAAGTCTTATTGTAAATGTTGAACCTTTGTTTCTACCTTCCGATTCAACAATTATTTCTCCTCCATGCACTTCTACTATTTCTTTTGATATATATAAACCAAGACCTGAACCCTCGAGATCAACGCCCAAATCCATACCATATCTTTCCATTTTTCCAAATTTCTCAAATAAGAGTTCTTTTTCTTTTTCAGTGATACCGATACCAGTATCTCGTATCTTGATATCTACAAAATCTTGATTGTCTACTATACTTACGTAAAGTTGGCCTTCTACTGGTGTATTTTTAACTGCGTTAGATAAAATGTTTGTTACTACCTGTTGAAATCGAATTTTGTCTACATTAAAATATAATTCATCAGGGAATGCAAGATCTACTTTTAATTTACGGTTTTCTAATACATATTTCATTTCCTCTACACATTCATTTGTAAGTTTTACAAGATCATGCATCTGAAGATTCAGCTCAAGTTTCCCAGATTCTATCCTTGAGGCATCGATTAAATTTTCAACCAATTTTTTAAGCCTTAGGGCACCCCTATGGAGGATTTCAATAAAATTTAATGCATCATCTTCAATTTTTCCCTCAAAATGTTTTTGAAGAATTTGAGATGCACCATAGATTGAAGTTAATGGTGTTTTTAACTCATGAGAGACTCTTGTGATGATATCTTTTCTCATTTTATTTAATTCTAACAACTTCTTATTTTCTTCAAGGATAATTCTCTCTGCTTCTTTTTTTTCAGTAATATCCGATGTTGCAATTAAATCAGCTAAATGCCCCTCAAATGGAATAGTTTTTGATATAATTTCTAACCAAATAGTTTTTCCTGATTTTTTAATAACCCGAAATTGTAAACCAGCTAAAACTTCATTTTTACCAAAATATTTTTTATCCGCTATTTCCATTACTTTATCTCGATCATCAGGATGGATGAAGTTGAAAAATTCTTTAGGTTTCCATTTTAAAATTTCTTTTGATTTAAATCCTAAAGTATCAGCAAATTGTTGATTAACATATTTAAATTCGAAATCCTGCAAAATAGCAATACCTATAAAAGATTGCTCAGTTATAGTTCTAAATTTTTCTTCTGATTCAGTGATCTTTAACGTAGCCATTCTCTGTTTTGTAATATCATTTCCGACTGAGAGTATTCCAACTAATTTCCCTTCAACGTCTTTAATAGCTTTATTAGTCCAAGATATCCATACCCTTCTTCCGTATTTAGTAATGTTTTCATTTACATTATTTTTATAAATTTCAGGATTTCTGCAAATACCGTCCATTAATTTTTCTAAATCTCGACCTGTAGTTTCCTTCTCTGGGACAATTGTTCCAATAACATGTTTGCCAATTAGTCCAGATTTAGAATATCCGAAAAAGGTTTCTCCAAATTCATTGATAAAATTAATTTTTCCTTCCGTATCCCATCTTAAAATGATACTATTAGCATCATTTACCAATTCTCGATAATTTTCTTCAGATTTTTTTAATCGTTCTTCAAATTTTTTTTGTTCAGTAATTTCTACTTGAGTAATCAAATCAGCAGGTCTTCCATTATATTGAATTGTTTTCGAATAGTGATCTACCCATTTGGTTCTTCCATCTTTCATTATTTTTCGATAAGTATAGTGTGGAATAATGCCTTTACTATCCCCACTCTGTTTCTTTTCTGATTGATTTAAAACAAAATCGATATCGTCCGGATGTATTATTTTGGTAAGTTCATTTGGTTTCTGTTTAAGCATTTCTTGGATAGATATTTCATTTATATCTGAGAATGCTTGGTTTGCATACACAATTTTATTGTCTTGAAGAATACAAATAGCCAATAAATTCTGTTCTGTGAGTAATCGGAATTTTGCCTCACTTTCTCTTAAGGCATCTTCAGCTTTTTTCATCTCAGTAATATTTTCAATAATTACTTGAATGAATTTCATTTCTTGTAACTTAATTAAAGAGACGTGTGATAGAACCCAAATTTTGCTTCCATCTTTCTTATACAATTGAACTCTTATTGGTTTAGGAATGTCTTCTTTAATTATTCTTTCAAATTCATTTAGTACAAAAGATTTATATTCTTTGGGGATATAATTAAGTAATCTAAAATCTTTTCCCGTTATTTCCTCCTTTTTAAAACCTAATAATTGCTCCACATATGAATTGCATTCAAGGATTTCTCCTTTAAAATTAATTAAAGCTATAGCAAAAGGAGAATCTTCAAATAGATGACGGTATTTTTCTTCAGAGTCCTTAATTTTTTTCTCTGCTAATTTTCTAAAAGTGATTTCTCTTGAAACCAATAAAAATTTTTTTTCATTTTTTTCATTTCTAAACCTTTGAATATTAACATTTAACCATATCCAATTCCCATTTTTGTGTTTTATTCGTAATTCTACAATTCTATTATCTACCTCTTTTTTTCCCCAGAAAGAAGAAATAAATCGTTCAAAATCTTTAGGATGATTTAATTTCAATGCTGATTTTCCAATTAAATCTTTCTTAGAATAGCCTAGGACTTTTAAATAAGTCTTCTCATTTATGTATTCATACTTGTAATTCTTATTTAAGATACAAATTAAATCATTTGCGTTTTCAGTGATAAGTCTATATTTTTCTTCAGATTCCTCTAATTTCCTTGCTTCAGTTACATCATTAAACACAGTTATAAACTCACCTTTTTCAGGAGAGAATACGGAAATTTTAAAATAGGTATCCATTGGTGCAAAATATGTCTCAAAAGATCGTGATATTTGTGTTTCTGCTACTTCGGAATATATATCTAAATAGGGAGCTTTGTCAATTTCGTAAACCTCCGTTGCAGTTTTGTTTATTATATTCTCCTTTTTGATAGAAAGAATCTTTTCATATTCGGGATTAACATCCTTTATATTATAATTGATGGGCGTACCATTCTGGTCATATATTATTTTATGATATGCGATTCCACTAGTATAATTGTTAAAAAGTGAATCAAATATTTTTTCAATTTTTTCAGATTTTTGAGACATTTTATCCTTATTAAGGAAAGATTTTTTCTTATCTTGCTTTATTTGAGTCTGGTGTTTCTCCATTTTATAAACCGTTTATACTATTTTATACAAATTAAGAGAAATTTTTCTTCATAAAAATTAATTTATGTGTGTTTTAATGGTGAATCTTAAGAAATGGGTAATATGGAAAAAGAGATTATCAATTTTTTGCATTTTTACATAAATTTAAAAATATTGCTAATTTAAATGTTTTTGTTTTTAAAATCTATTAACTTCTAAAAAGGGCTGTGAAATGCTTATCTTCTTATTTAATCATATCAAAAAATTATTAGAACTTTGTTATAAAAAAAATAAATTAGTCATAATATTTTTTTCAATATCGCGTATTTATTGGTAAAAAAAAGAATTTATATACAAATTCAATTATTAGTTATAAAATTGAATTGTCTTTTTAAGATAGTACAAATTTTAAAAAAAAATTAATCAAATATAAAGGAGCTAAGGATAAATGCCAAGTTTAGAAGTTAATGAACTAATTGTCTTAATTATTATATCCATTCCAGTAGCCTTTTCTCCTTATCTTTTAAATAAGAGAAGAGACATAATGAAATGGGCACCCGCTTATTATGCACTTTTTATGACATTTCTCTCAACAAATTTAGAAGCGTTTACCGCCCCTGATACATTTAACTATATGGAACACTTTTTTGCGATGTTAGCAGGAGTCTTCATGTGTGTTGCGGCAGCATATGAATATTATAGCAAGGTTTTGAAAGAGAAGCAAATTAAATTAGCTCATAAAAAAGGAGGAATGGTGAAGAAATAAATGTTGTTTCAAATTGATCCTGCAGATTTACGAGATGGAGGATTTAATTTAGTAGGAATGATTTTCTTCTGGATTGGTGCTATAATAGCCGTCTTCATTTATTTTAAAAGGAGAACACCAACCAATGCGATTTATGTTTTCAGTCTAATTGGTGGAGCATTATATACTCTTGGGAATTTACTGGATAAATGGATGCTTTGGGATCCTGACTATGCTGATGCTTTTGCTGAGAGCTTTGGATTGTTCATTGGAGTATCAGCTTTATTTTTTGCTATACTCCCTTTCCTTGAGGCAAAAATCGAAAAAACTAATTATGAAATGAAATCGGTAATTGCGGCTGCTTCTAATGCAAGCATTAACGTAGCAAATATTGCAAATGAATTAGCTGCAAGTGCAAGTGAGGTAAATGCTGCATCAGAAGAAATTGCCACTTCAACTCAGAGTATGACACTTGAAACACAAGAAGTTATGACCGCAACCAATGATATTCGTAATGTAATGGGTATCATTACAAATATATCTGATCAGACGAATTTATTGGCATTAAATGCCAGCATTGAAGCTGGACGTGCGGGTGAACAAGGAAGAGGTTTTGCTGTTGTTGCTGATGAAGTCCGTAAACTAGCTGAGGAATCAAAATCTGCTGTACGTGAAACTAACGATAAAATCAGCAATGTAATCAATAAAATTAATAATTCATTTAGTTCTATGGAAGGAATAAGTGCGTCAGCAGAACAACAGACAGCATCTATGGAAGAAGTTACATCAACTGCACATAAATTAGGAACTTTAGCTGAAGATTTAAAAAATTCATTGAGATTGGATGAATAAATGGCTAAAGTGATTTCATTTTTACTTTTTTTTATTTTTAATTTTTCTGGCTATAACTTCATTTAAACTTAAGTGTAAAAAAGTATTTATATATGTAAAATAGTATAAATATGTATAAAAACATTAATTTATCATTATTTTCTTAATTTTCATTAATTTTATTAGGGTGGATAAAATTCCTGATTATGACCAAGATAAAGAACGAATTTCTTTATATGTATCAAAGGATATCAAAGAAGTATGGCAAACATTTGCTAAAAAGAATGATTATTCTACTTTATCTAAATTGATTCGAGAGGCTTTAAGATTCTTTATTCAATTTAGAGGATTAAATATTTCACACCTATCACATGATTTAAAAGAACCTTTAACGTCCATTAAAGGATATTTACAATTAATTATTGAAACCTATGGAACCTCGTTAGAAAGTAATTTAATCGCAACAATTAAAAATATATTAAACCAATGCATGATTCTAGAGAACAAGATTATAGAACATTTAGACAAATTTGAACCTGATATAGAAGAGGAAGCAGATTATGATGTTGACTATGAGATCCTCTTAGTGGAGGATGATCAAGAAACAATTAACTTATTAGTAAGTTATTTCGATTCATTGGGCATAAAATGTAAGGGAGTTTTAAGTGGATTTAAAGCATTAAAAGAATTGAAGAATTTTATACCAAAATTAGTTTTACTTGATGTTATTCTTCCTGATATTAATGGTTATGAAATATTAAAAAGAATAAAATCGGATAAAAAATTGAAAGACATACCAGTTTTTTTTCTTACCGCTATTCCGAGTCAAGAATTAGAGAAACAATCTATTGATTTAGGTGCAGAGGGATCAATATTAAAACCTTTTAATTTAAACGACTTTGATGTAATCCATAAATACTTAAAAAAAAAATGATTGTTTTGTGGTCAGAAAACTCTTTTTCTTATCAAAAAAGATTTAAATAGTAATTATGTGATTATTTTATTAACACGAAATTATTTTTTAGCACAATTTTCTAACTAGCCTTATGATAAATACAGATGAAAAATTTAACGATTTTAAATTAAATAAGGATATTTCAAAGGCAAATGGTTTAGTTGGGTTTCTAGTTTTAGATAAGACAGGATTGTTGTATTTTTCGAAAGTAGCAAAAAATAAGATAAGTTTATCTCAAAATATATATCAAATTGCAGGATTTATCTCAGCTATTATGATATATTCCCAAGATTTAATTGGTACTGAGGATTCAGGAATAAAACTTGAAGATATTAATATGGGAAATTATCATTTCTACGTTTGTAATAGGGAGAATGTAATTTTTGCATATTTCGTTGAAAAACATAAAATTAGTAAAAATTTTAAGTGGAATATCGAATTAATTATCGAAAAATTCATTGATAAGTACTTTAACTCTCTTATAAAGAACTTTAAGGGCGATATTAGCCATTTTCATGAATTTGAAGAAATAATTGATCAATATTTTGAGATATAATTAAATTCTAAGAATTTTGAATTATAGAAATTACAAAGAGACGGTTTTTTAATCATTAATTTATAATTAAGTATAAATATAGTGAGAATTTGAATAGTAATAATAAAATTCACCAAAAATTATTTATAAACAAACCAATAATTACTATCACAATGACTGCAACTCTAGAAGTTAACTTAGTTCTAGACAGTTTAATTAAAGAATTTGGGGAATCCGGATTATATTTTATTTTAATTACCTCTGAAAATGGAGCTGTAATTAAATCTTATATTAACCAAGAATTTAATAAAAATTTGATAGGATTAAATATGTCTCAACTGTATGAGTTAGCTGAAGAAATTACTTCAGAAATTGGAGTTCATAGTCCAGATTTTAATGTTATCCATTCAGATAACTTTTATATCCTCTCGATCAAAATTTTGGGTAATATAATAATTACATTAGTGGAAGATCAACTGGATTTTTCTCGTATATTTGATATCATAAACGGTTGTATAATTACTAACTAACAATTTTCGTTGTTGCAACCGCAGTGAATTTTATTACTATTTATATTTTGAAAACTTAAACTTCATACATAATAACTTTTTATATCTTCTTTTATTGAATAACAATATTATCAAATTATTTCAAAAGGGAATAAAATGAAGTATGAAAAAAATCAATATTCTGAATCATTTTCAGTATGCACCCTAATTATTGCTGGGGCATTTTTATATTGGGGAATCTCATCATTTATTCCTTGGGATAAATGGTCATGGTGGGGATTTATATCAACTGGAATAGGCATCGCTATTCTTCTAAGTCAGATCTTCGCAATTACGAATAGAAGTAAATTACGGAATGTAGTTTTAGCAGAATTTCAAGAAAATCCAGAAGCGTCAGTAGATCATGTTAGTAGGAGCACAGGAATAAGTAGGAAAGATATTCAAGCAATAGTTCTAGATTTAAAGGCTTCTGGTCATTTAAGAGCAAAATTCAATTCAGAAACTGGTCAAGTCAAACATCTTGTAAAAGAAGGAGTAGAGGTAGCCTCTGGAGAGCGCTCAAAATTCTGTTCTAATTGTGGTACACCCATAACTAAAGAATCAGCACAATATTGTGCCTATTGTGGGGGACAGCTTTAATATTATATCAAATTATTATTAACTCTTTATCTTTTTTAGAAAATAATAATAAAAAATAGTGAAGAAATAAAATTATTTTATTTCAATTACTTTCTTTTCATCAATTTCATAAGTTTTTTTAGGGATTTTTAATCTAAGAACACCATATTTGAAACTTGCATCAATTCCTTCTAGATTAATTTCTTCGGGTATTTGAAAGCTTCTATAGAAACTAGCCGATCTAAACTCACGTCGTAGGAAAGTACCCTCAATTTCTTTATATTTATCTTTCTTCTTATCCTTCTTCTCTTTATGCTTATCCTTCTTTTCGTCTTTTTCTTTTTTCTCTTTTTTTTCATCTTTTTCTTTTTTTTCGTCTTTTTCCTCTTTTTGTTTTAAAGATTTGTCTCCTAATATTTCTAAAATGCCTTCATGTAAAGAAATATTTACATGATTTTTATCTAATCCAGGTAATTCGACTGTAAGATTAAATTCGCGCTCATTTTCGATAATATTTGTTATTGGTGTTCTAAAAAATGATTCATCATCTAATATTTCCAAGGATTCCTCTGATCTAGTTTTAAATTTTCCCCAAACAGAGATATCTAATGAAGAATCTTTTGATTGATTTAAGAAGAATGATTGAGTTTTTTTTAAACTTATTTCTTGTTTCTGTTTTTCCCCTTCTCGATTAACTTCTATTTCTTCTTCCTCAATTTCTCGCTCTTCATCCTCAAATTCAGAATTTTCATCCATTTTGACCAGACATATTCTATTATAGAATAAGGTAAAATAGATACATATAATATAAAAAGTTTTGTTTAAAAAATAAAATTGAGAAGAAGATTGAAATTTAGATAGCCTTCAACTTCTTATTATGCAGTTCTGTGAGCATTCTCCTATTTTCTGCAAGTTTTTCTCCCTTTATTGGATAATAATACATCCCAATCCATGAAATTATTAAAACAATAGCAGGATATATACCCATTAAAATTTGGAGGCCTAAAATAGTATCTATTCCCGGATTAGGCTCATAATTATACCAGTCTGTTGTCGAAAATACAATTCCAATTAAGAAAAAATTAATGATGCTTGATATTCTGATAAAAAAATTTAGGATAGCGTAATATATGCCAGATCGTCGGGTGCCGTGGGTTATTTCATCTTCATCAATGATTTCTGCTATACACTGATCATAGAAATATAATCCCCCACCAAGACCAATTCCATTGAAAATTTGTACTATAAACACCATTTCAACACTACTCGAAAATGCAAAAAACAAAATGGGTATTATCCATACCGCTATTCCACCTAATCCTGTCATTCGAGCTCCTTTCTTTTTGCGGATATATTCCCATAATGGTGTAGAAGCTGCTGCAACAATGAATTCTAATGCAAGAAGAAGGCCAATCAAAATTGGATCTTCGATATCAAGAACTTCTGTCATGAAGAGAGGGGCTAAAGTCGGTAAAATGTTAATGACAATCCATGTTCCTAAGGCAGGTATTAAAAACCATTGAAATGACTTGTTTTTAAATGTATACTTAAATGTTTTCCCGAAAGACATAGCCGTCTCTGCGTCTTTTGAAATATGTTTGGGCTCTTTTACACCCCATTTTAAAAGCATAAAATAGGATACGAGAATAATAATTGCAGCTATTATTCCTGTTAGCTGATATTGGCTTAGGGTATTTGGATCTCTTAAGGGAGGATCACCTGAATCTGGGATTATACCAAGAATATTCTCGATGATAAGAGTAGGTAAAAGGAATGCAAAAATTAAAGCTATCATAACAAAACTGATACGTACTTTTCCAACTGAACTACGAGCTTCCATTGGGATGAACATTTCAGAAAAAACAGCATTATAATTCAAATTAAATGCAGTATAAGTCGTGTCAAACAATATTAAGATGACAATGAAATAGATGAAATTAGATACATTTGAATCAAGATCAACTGGAGGTGTAAAAAGTAGTATCATAACAATTGCTAATGGTATAGTCGCTCCTGCCATCCATGGAATCCTTCTTCCCCATCTAGTTTTTGTTCTATCAGAAAGATATCCAATCATCGGATCGTTTAAGGCATTCCATATACTCCACAGTATGAAACCCCCAGCAATCAATATTACAGGGAGCCCAACAATTGCAAAATAGAATGTGAAAATCAAAAATGAAAACGTTTGCATAGCGGTATTATCTCCTACTTCTCCGAGAGCAAAAGCAATTTTCTTTTTTAGTGGTATTTTACGAGATTCTTCATCAATCATAAGATCATACTAGTTTATAATTTGATATTTTTATAAATGAAACGTGATTTAAGATTCGCTCTATTTCTATAAAAATTTATCTTAGAAAAAAAATAAAAGAGAATAATCAAGATTTTAGTTTAAATTAAAGTTGATGTCTAATGGTAAATAATTATACTGCTGGGGTGATTGGTGCCGGTAGAATGGGGAAAATTCACATTCAGAATATTATTTATAATATCCCTAATTTAAAATTAAAAACTGTAGCAGATATTAAAATTGATAATAATTTGAGAAGATGGGCTGAAGATATTGGTGTTCCTAAACTTATTAATGATGCAAGTGAAATTTTCAATGATCCAGATATAAATGTTGTAGTGATTGCTTCTTCTACAGATACTCATATTAAATTCATTCAAGAAGCTGCCCATGCGAAAAAAGATATATTCTGTGAAAAACCAATAGATACAGATTTAACTCGTATTAAAGCAACCCTTGATACTGTTAAAAAAGAAAAGGTAAAACTTATGATCGGATTTAATAGACGATTTGACAAACATTTCAAACGAGTTAGAGACATTGTTTCCTCAGGTCAAATTGGTTCACCATACATGGTTAAAGTTACTGCCCGTGATCCTGCACTACCTAGTATAGAATATTTAAAAACTTCAGGAGGTATGCTTTTTGATATGACGATTCATGATTGGGATATGGCTCGTTTTCAAGTAGGAAGCGAAATTGAAGAAGTCTATACAAGTGGGGCTGTTCTAGTAGATCCAGAAGTAGGAAAAGCAGGAGATATCGATACAGTCGCTTTAATTCTGAAATTTAAAAATGGTGTAATTGGGATGATTGATAATTCACGACAAGCTGTATATGGATATGATCAGCGAGTTGAAGTGTTCGGCTCAAAAGGATGCGCAATTGCTGACAATGAATCATCAAACACAGTACGTTTATATACTGCAGAAAAAATAAAAGAAGATAACATTCCGTATTTTTTCTTGCAGAGGTATATGGATTCATATGCTGAAGAACTACGAAATTTTATTGAATGCTTACAATATGATAAAGAACCATCTCCTAATGGAGAGGATGGCCTAAGAAATGTTATAATTGCTCTAGCTGCCCAAAAATCTTATGATGAGAATCGTCCTGTCAAGATTTCAGAGATAGAATAATGAATTCAAGCTTTAATTTATAAAATTTTAAATAAAATTTTTAATTTCATTGTTCATAAAAAATGCATGTTAAAGATTAAAGGGTTGATAACAAATTTCATTTGATTTATCTGCGTTTAAAGTATTACTTAAAAGACTTTTTCCCCCAAAAGAAAGTGTATTTACTGTGGATACTACTGGAGATGGAATAGGAGATTCAATTCAGATAAAATTCATTAACCTGCTTCTCCCTTTTACTATTCCTGACAACATTGAACTGGGAGATTTTAACCTAAAGGATTTTGACAGAGAAAATTTTGATTTCTCTGAATACGCAAGATTGTACATTGATGATACCCAAATTAATATTCCAAAAGATACTTTCAATCTTGGAACAATCAAAGATCGGTTTTTAATTTACCATAAAGGTGAAGTATTTAAAATAGAAGATATCATTAAGGGCAAACTTAGTGGGAGAACTATAGATATGGGTGATACAATAAGTGTTCTGCTTAAGCTGGATGCTCAAACACTTAATATATTAACCAAGGGAACGCATGCATTTAAGATAGAAAGTGATTTAGTCTCAAATCTTATAATTAACTTTGAATTAGACGAAACTAATATGAATAT
>JBHLLU010000118.1:0-6978 GCA_048938895.1 Promethearchaeota archaeon | reverse complement strand
TGAAGCTTATTAAGATCCAGTACAAGTTGATTAAAGAATTGCAGAATTCTTTGTATTCAAAATTTGGGAACATTAAAAATTCGGTATGAGAACATTTAAAAGGGAATTTGTTCAATATTATTAATTGAACTAAATTACGTTTAAGATAAAAAGATCAGATAGTGAAAAGTATGTACTGCTACCATTGTGGCGAAAGATTGGTTAATGAAGAGCAGACTTTTTGTCAAAATTGTGGTGCTCGAATTCATAAAAATGGTCCAACAACGGAGTACAAACCTAAAGCTACTCAAGTAATGGTCCCCCCAAAAACGGTCTATGTTCCAGTAAGACCACAACCTCAAATACAAAGGGGATTACCTGGAAGATATTCTAAACTATGCCTTTATTTAGCTTTAGGATCTGTTTTAATAGGAGTATTATCCATAGTTTTCGGATATAATCTTTTATATAGGTTCTATTATCCATATAACTATTTAATAAGGTTAAATATAGCAGTTGTAATGCTACTTGCACGTATAGGAGGTTTAATCATGGGTGTTTTTTCTAGAATAAATAGTTCAAAAGCAACATTATTCGAACCTTATAACGATTCTGAGAGGGCTGGAAGCATCATAGCAGTTCTTGGAATTATTGCAAATTCAATTGGTCTCTTTTTGTCCCTTATGGGCCCTTGGTCTGTCTTCAGTTTCCCTTATTAAAATAATGTTAGATTTTGACTTGTCAAGTGGTTTTTGTCGGGAGAATTTATTCTTATGTATATAACGGAGTTATTATATTTGAATTTAAATCTCCAAATTTACCATCTATTATTAATTCATATATCGATTTAGTGAAAGGGATGTATTTTTTAGATTTAGGTTCCCAGAAGAACATGTCTTCTTTAATTAATTCAATATCATATTCTTCACGTTTGAGAACAACTTTCTTAATTTTATATGGTCCTGTGATTTCAAGTTCATTAGGGAATCGAATGAAGACAGGAATTGAATATCCAGGCAATACTTCAAGAATAAATCGAGAAAATTCATCTAAATCAAATTTAAATGATGAATTTAGCTTAATTGCTGCCATACCAGCTTTACCTTCTGTATTAGGGATTGCTACACCGTAGACCGCTGACATTTGAATAGCAGGAAAAGAGTTCAAAATTGATTCAACTTCTAAAGTAGATACGTTTTCTGATTTCCATCGAAATGTGTCACCAAATCTGTCAGCAAATGAGACCCAGAGATTATCATGAAGTTTTAGCATATCACCAGTATTGAAATAGCTATCATTATTTCTAAAAACATTATGTAGAATTTTTTTCTGAGTTTTTTCTTTATCTTTATAACCTGTGAAAAAGCTTCGTTTTTCTAATTTGAGGAGAGCCATTCCAACATCGTCAGTATTGCATCTGATACAATATCCCCTCTCATTTTTGAAGAATTCACCTGAATCAGGATCTACTTTTGCCAACTCGAGCCCTCCCATTGAATTTCGTCCTACCATTCCGGGTATTTCATCAGCATTGAAAAGAGTTCGATGACCTTCAGTTAAGCCATAGAATTCATAAATATGATCAATTTTAAATCGTTCTTTAAATTTATCCCAAATTTCTTTTCGAAGGCCAATACCTACCATTTTTTTAAGTGTATGGTTCTTTTCAAGTCCAGAGGATGGTTGATTAAGAAGATATCTTGGCATTTCTCCTACGTATATCATGAATGTAATTTTGTACTTGTGAATATCTTTCCAGAATTCGGAAGCAGAAAATTTTGTTCTTAAAACAGCAGTTGCCCCTAAAAGAAGAGTAATAGGCCAAGTGACCCCAATTGCAAAATTATGATAAAGAGGGGTGTTAATATATACAATTTCCTCTGGATTTAAATCAGCAAGAGCAAGTCCTAAAATATAACCCTGTGTAAAAAGTTTAAAGTTCTGCATAATAACCGCCTTAGGAAGCCCAGTTGTTCCCGAGGTAAATATATATAATGCTGTTTCACGTAGGATTGAATTATTTGTAGTAGAAGGATTAGATGTTGATTGGGATATTAATTTTTCTGGTAGGTCAATATAATCATGTTCTAATTTCTTGGGATTGTTAATAACAAAAACCTGATCATTTTTATGAGGGAGAGTATTTACAATTTCATTGAAAAAGGGGAGGTTATTGCCATCAATAATGATGAATTTTGAATCAACAACAGTAAAAGAATGCGTTAGGGCTTGCTTTCTCTGGTTGAAATTGATAAGCGCGGAAATTCCTTGTATCTTATTTATTCCTGTTGTCGAAAAGAGGTATTCTGGACAGTTTTCTAACATGAGAGCTACAGTTTCACCAGGATTCAAGCCTAATTCCAGGAAAAAATTGGAATATTTATTACTCTCTTTATTAAACGTTTGCCACGTCCAAAAGTCATCCCTATAATGAAGAGCTATCTGATTTGGTTTTTCTTTAGCTAGATTTTCTACAAGAGTTCCATATCCTTGATTTGGATTTTGATGTACTTTTTGCATACCTTGCCCAAATCTGGCATAAACTGCAGCTTCCTTCTCAGTATAGTTAGGAGTCATAGATTTATCACTTTATTTTAGCATATAGATTTTGCTTATATTCATATATCCTATTCAGTATTTAAATTTTCTTTCGAGTTTTATCATAAAGGATTAACTGGACAACTTAAAATGTTTTTGTCGGGTGGAGTTATAAAGGAGAATAATCATTCTTCTTAAAACCAATACCCTCCTTGACCTTTATTATGATTAAGCAAATACTTGAAATACATATTTACAGAATTTATCTATAGTTTGCCGAAAAAACTATTTAGCCAGCAACATTATGAAAACCCATAATAAGATCCCGAACTATAAAGCCCCAACATATGGAAGCTATAAAAATATTGCAAATTTCTCTTACAATTTCAAGAAAATTCCACCAATTATCGGTATTATAATTGCTGATCAATTTGGGAATACAATAATGGTTGTTGAGTACGAGAAAAAGCCTGGAGAAGATTACGGTTCAATTAAATCGTACTTATCTGAGAATAGTAAGAGTTTCTTAGAATTAGACCTTATTTCAATGTATTTTAGCTCATTTAAAACATTTGCCAGTCAAACTAATATTCAAGATTTATCAAATCTAGAGATTCATGGTTCTAATATCAAAGTTCAGTTATATTTTCCGTTTGAAAACTACATGATAATCATTTTCCTTAATTCTAAAGTTGATCTAAGTCTAGAAGAGAAGGAAAGAATAATTAACTATTTTAAAGATATTTTAATTCGATACAGATTTGAGTTTCAGCATTTTAATGCTTCGAATTCAAGGCAGACACTTAAGATCTTACAGAATAAAGGAAGATTGTTCTTAAAGAAACTAAATAAATTATATATCCAGAGCTTTCAACAAATTTATTTAAAGAAACATCAAATCCTTGAAATACTGATAAATAAACTTACTCCTACGATTGAAGATGTTTTAGTTGAATATTTAACACATATTCCAGAGGAGTTTATCAACGATATTTCGAGGGAATTAAAAAATAAGATTCATGATAAAATCTGTGAATTTAACCTATGGAATGATTAAATTTATAATTTAAGTAAATAATTTTATGTTTAATCCAAAAATATAAAATTTCCCTATGGTGTTTAATCTATTCATAGAGAATTTTATGATAAATTAGTGATAGTTAATATGAGTGAAAATAATAAAATTTTTCGAGAGCTTCAAATCCATTTGGATGAACAGACCGTTGGATTTCCTGCTACGAAATCAGGATCGGATATTCAATTACTAAAGGAGTTTTTTACAGCTGAACAGGCGAAGATAGCCGTTATGTTAACTTACAAGTATGAAACTCTTGAAACAATTTATGAACGTGCAAAAGACTCAGGATATACCATCGAAGAAGTCAAAAGGATTCTTGATGAAACAGCTAGAAGAGGTACCATTGGTGGTAGAATAAAGGATGGTATAAGACAGTATCGAAATATTCCATACGTTGTTGGGATGGTTGAAGCTGCAGCTCTTAATCCTTCACCTGAATTAGGTGCAGCTGTTGAAGCCTATAATAATGATTTGGTGTTTTGGATGGCATTTATGAAATCAAAAATCCCTCAAATGCGCACAATCCCTATTGAAGAAAGTATAACACCTGAACACAATATTGGTAATTATGATGAGATCGAAAACATTATAAAAACAACAGTCGATCCAATTGTGATAATTCCATGTGTATGTAGAAAAGGGTCTTCAGCTCGAGGAGAACCATGTAAACTTACAGATAGAACAGAAACATGCATGGTTTTCCGGGATCAAGCAAGAAGTATGATAGAAGATGGAATTATCGATACTTTTTCTGGTAGGGAGATTTCTAAAGAAGAAGCTCTTGAAATTCTGCGCAAAAACCAAGCTGAAGGTTTAGTATTGCAACCGTCAAACGCACAGGGACCAGATTATGTTTGTTCATGCTGCGGATGTTGTTGTGGTATATTAGGTTTTCACAAGGCAGTACCAAATCCTGTGAGTTTTTGGGCTAGTAATTATCAAGCAGTTATCGACTCTGAATTGTGTGAGGGGTGTGGAACTTGTGTAGATAAATGCCAAACAAATGCGATGGTACTTGATGACAAAACAGAGATTGCAAGGGTAGATTTAACCCGTTGCCTTGGCTGTGGTAATTGTGTAACCTCTTGTCCAAGTGAAGCAATTGAACTTCAAAAAAAGGAAAAGGAAGTGATACCACCCAAGACTGGAGAAGAAACATTTGAAATCATTGTTAAAGGTAAAACATAATTAAAACATATCTTTTTTCAACTTATTCTTTTATTTTGTTTTATTGATAATTCCTAATATTTTTAAAGATTGTTAGGTGAATATATTCTATGGTCGAAACCAATAGAGAAAATCAAGTTTTTAAACTAAGTGATGGGAGAAATCTTGGATATGCTGAGAGTGGTGATGTAAATGGAAAACCTATTTTTCATTTCCATGGGCATCCAGGTTCTCGTATTGAAATTAGACTTTTTGACGATAAAGCAAAAGAATTTGGATTGCGTATGATATCTGTTGATAGACCCGGTTTGGGACTCTCTGATTTTAAACAAAAGCGTGCTCTTTTAGACTGGCCAGATGATATTATTGAACTGACGGATTATCTTGGATTAGATAAATTCATTGTTGAGGGAATATCAGGGGGAGGGCCTTACGCTCTTGCTTGTGCGTACAAAATACCTGAGAGGCTAAAGAGTTGTGGCGTAATTGCAGGGATGGGACCCCGTAATTGGAGTAAAAAAGGAATGATGCGGGTAAACCGCATAGGGGCCTTTCTTGCTCGAAGATTACCATTTCTTGTAAAATCCCTTATAAAAATGGAAAAGAAAGTATATGAAGATAGAGAAACTATGGAAAAATTTATTGATTCACTTCCAGAACCAGATATGAAAGCTCTTAAAGATCCACAAGTTTTAGATACTTTGATGGTTGATGCTAAAGAAGCTTTTCGTTCCGGATTAGAGGGTGCGATACTTGAAGAAAAACTATATGAAAAACCATGGGGTTTTCATTTAGAAGATATAAGCCCAAATCTTCAAGTATATGTATGGCATGGTGATATGGATGTTTTTGTTCCAAGTTCATTTGGCCGGAAATTTTGTGAGTTAATTCCCAATTGTAAAGGTTTTTTCTATCCCGATGAAGGTCATCTCTCACTAGGCATAAATCATTTAGATGAAATTCTTGAGGCTTTAACTTCATAAGTACAAAAAGGATAAATTTTTTTTTATAAATCCATTGAGCTTATGAAAAATAGTCATAAAAGATAGGTGATATAGTAAGTCAAGGGTCTGATGGGATTTAAAAATTAAGTTGATTTTCATTTTTTTATGACAGAATCCCATCTTTATTATATTATTAAAAACAATGAATATAGATTGATCGCTTGTAGTACATCCGCTTTAAAACCTTTTCTATATATTGGATTAATTAAAAAGAAACCAAATAGTCAATGGCAAAAAATTGGAGAAGGAATAACCTTCAAAATAGATTTGTTCGGATTAAACGAGTTATTGCTGGTATTAAGGAACATAGAGTCTTCTTTTGAGTGTTTACAACAAGAAAGTCAAATTTCTTTTTATTGGGAGGATAGGACTCATACATTTTTAAATATTAAAGTCAATAAACATATCTTTTCTCTGGATGTTAATCAAATAGAAGCATTTCTTCTTCTATGTGAGCACTTATCGCAAGAGAAAATTCAAAAACAAAAACCTAAAGAAATATTTCCTAATTTCTTATTTATTGAAGCATGCATTAAGTCAAGAAATGATACAGCACTATTACTAAGATTTACATCACTTACAGAACTGTGGGTTCCCATATCCCTAATTAGAAATATTCATCGCATTGACCAAAATTCAGATGCCTGGCAAACGTTTCAGATTGATAGTTGGTTGGTGGAGAGACACGAGGATTTAAAGAGGAAAATGGTTATCAATCCTAGCCCTATAAAAAAATTATACCGTCAAGGGGATATTCTATTTAAAAAAATTGATCAACTGCCATTTAACCTAATTAAAAAGCAAACAGGGGTAGTTGCAGAGGGAGAATTAACTGGACATGCTCACGTAGTTGAAAGCGGAGTACTCTACGAGTTATTAAATAGTAGTGCAGACCTATTTATTGAAGCAAACCATAAAACTAAAATTGTTCATGATGAACATCTACCTATTGACCTTGAGGAAGGCAATTACATGGTTATTCGCCAGAGAGAGTATTTAGGTGGTGGCAGAGAACGTGTTGTATGCGATTAAATTACTTAATAAAGGATGAAATATTGTGAAAGAGGAAACATATGCGGAAATTTTGTTAAAAACGCATGAACGAATTAAAACTTATCTTGAAAAAAACTTTCCTTTTTATTTTAAAAGAGATAATAGAAGAATTCGGATTATTCATAGAGAAGATAGTTCAATTTTATTTGATTATTACCC
>JBHLLU010000117.1:4125-7016 GCA_048938895.1 Promethearchaeota archaeon | reverse complement strand
TAATATTATTGTGATATGATGTTGTTGTCATAAAAAAGTTCGTCGTTTTAATTTTGTCGTCAATGTGAAGATTAGTATGGAATGAATGATAATTCCCTACAAAAATGTTAAAAAACCATGAACCCTGAATTGCCAATTTAGTGTAATAAAATAATTACTTAACTATTTGTGTACAAAAACAATATTTATTGTTTTTTGAGAAATTTTTAGAAATAGCTAATATGAAATTATTCTCGATTGACTTTTTTTGGGAAAATTTTTTTTTTTCCATTCTTCTAAAAACTTTTCGAATTGATACTCTTCTATACCAAGGGAATTTTGATTTTTATCTTTTTTTATTATTATCCCTTTTTTCTTTGAATTAAACTGTAACTGCCATTCAAAGTAGGATTGTGGTTTTTCCATCATGGATGAAACATAAACATTACCACTTAAGTCTTAAGACTCCGACAAATTAATAATTTGAGAAGGAGGTGAAATACAATGATGATTAGCTATAGACTAGTTATATTAAATATTTAAAGTTAGGATTCTTTAATTTGAATAATTTTGAGCAATTTGTGTGCAAAAATTTTGCGAAAGTGACTATTAATATTCAAAAAATTTTTTCCTACGACTGATCCTCAAATATTAACTAATAAAAAAACATTAAATATAAGTTCTAATATTAGGTTTTAAAGCAATACTATCGATAGCATTTAGTGGTCAAAAATTTCACCTCCAAATAATATAGATGATCATACCGATATTAAAGATGGAAATTCAGAACACGAGGAATTAATAAAAGTTGACAATAGTTATATTGAAAAAACTGAAGATATGAAAAGATATGAAAAAGAAACCAATCGGTATGCAGTATGGCGAGGTGTAGTGACCGAAGGTTATAAAAAATGGAAAAAAGGCGAGAAAATTTATCAGCGAGATAAAGAACGGATCTCTCTTTATGTCTCTGAAGATACAAAAAAGAAATGGTTAGATTATACCGAGAATGATGGCAGCTTAACTATTTCAAAATTAATAAGGGAGGCCGTGGATACGTTCATTGAAAGCCAGGGCCATTTAAAAGGTACAAGTTTAGGAAAATTAAATCCTGAGACTATTTCTAATATTTCTCATACATTAAAAGAACCACTTACATCAATAAAAGGGTATTCTCAATTACTTCTCGAAAATTACAGAGAAAGATTAAATGAACAAGTATTAGATACTGTTAAAAATATCTTTGAACAGAGTATTCTCCTTGAAAAGAAGATCATCAATATTCTTGATAATATAAAGGTAGAATCAACTTATGATGTTTTACTCATTGAAGATGATTTGGCAACAGTACGTCTTATTAAAAGCTATTTCGAAAGTAAAGGGTTTAAATGTAAGGGAGTTGTAAGTGGATCTAAAGGATTGGAAGAACTTGGGAATGCAATCCCAAAGCTCATATTATTAGACATTATATTACCTGATTTAAGTGGATATGATATTTGTAAGACAATTAAATCCGATAAAGAATATAAAAACATACCCGTTTATTTCTTAACTGCGATAGCAGGATCAGAAGTAGAGAAAAACATGGAAACCACTAGCGCAGATGGATATATACTAAAACCATTTAATTTTTCTGATTTTGAAATAATTTTTGA
This sequence comes from Promethearchaeota archaeon, assembly GCA_048938895.1. Taxonomy (GTDB): domain Archaea; phylum Asgardarchaeota; class Lokiarchaeia; order Sigyniarchaeales; family SOKP01; genus Loki-b32. The sequence continues at coordinate 5,382 of JBHLLU010000117.1, read as the reverse complement.
TATCTTAAAAGGAAAGAAAGGAAGATAGAAAAATAAAATATTTTCAAATTAGGAACCGTAATTAGTAGTTAATAATTTGCATAAACTCATACCTTCATATCATATTGCTATCTATAATAAATAAGAATTATTAAATGATAAAAATATAAAGATTATTGTAAACAACCATAAGTTTGATAATAATTTTTATAAAAAAAGAAAAAAAATATAGTAATAGATACAAATTTTAAAAGAGAGTATACAAAATTTTTTTTGTGTTTTACAATTCTAACAAAGTAATGAAATTAAATTCTTAAGAGTTGGTGAAACGATTACGGGCGAACATAACAAATCCAAAAATAAAAAAGAAAGTAACAATGAAGAAAGGGTTAGTATGACCGATGAGGAAATAGAAAAGCTGGACTTTAACAGCACTCGTGTTAAAAAACTAATGGAAACTTATCAAAAGCAGACTGGGGGATATGCTGAATGGCGCGGTACTATAACTGAAGGCTTTAAGAAATGGTTAAAAGGGGAAAAAATCTACGATCGAGATAAAGAAAGAATTTCCTTATATGTATCAGAAGATACTAAATCTAAATGGCAAGAATTTAAGGAATCTCATGAATACTCAACAATATCAGCATTAATTCGAGATAGCGTAGATTATTATATTGAAAAAAAGTCAGATCTGTTAGGTGGTGGACTCAAAGGAATGAATGAAAAGACACTTTCCAATATTTCACATGCTCTAAAGGAACCACTTACCACTATTAAAGGATTTAGTCAACTACTTTTAGAAAATTATAAAGACGAATTGGATGAAGATGTTTTATCAACTATTAAGAACATTTTCGATCAGAGCATGCTTCTTGAAAATAAGATAATCAATATACTTGATAATATCAAAACTGAGGAAATTGAACCACAATATGATATCCTTTTAATTGAAGATGATTTGGCTACTATTCGACTTTTGACCAGTTATTTTGAAAGCAAAGGTTTTAAATGCAAAGGAGTAGTAAGTGGAACAAAAGGTATGGATGAATTAAGAGGGGGAGTTCCGAAATTAATACTGTTAGATATTATTCTACCTGATATTTCTGGATATGAGATATGCAAAATAATAAAACAAAGCCCAAAATATAAGGAAATTCCTGTTTTTCTACTAACAGCAATTCCAGGCAGTGAAGTAGAGAAAAAAATGGATGAAACAAAAGCTAATGGCTATATTTTGAAACCTTTTGACTTTTCTGATTTCGAAATATTATTCCAGTA
>JBHLLU010000117.1:0-4025 GCA_048938895.1 Promethearchaeota archaeon | reverse complement strand
AAAATGGATGAAACAAAAGCTAATGGCTATATTTTGAAACCTTTTGACTTTTCTGATTTCGAAATATTATTCCAGTACATTTAAACTCTAAAATCCTACATAAGCATAGGTCTTATCTTGTTGGTGCTTTTTAAGAATCATGTAGCGAGTGTGTCCATCCATTAATTCAAAACCTTCATTTCTAATTATTAATGGTCCGATGGAACTTCCCTGTAAAATCGATTGTTCCATTTCTTCACCTCTATTATCTAATGTTTCCAAAAAATTATAGTTATTAGAGTTATAATTCAGTAAATCCTCTCGAAGGTTTATATCATCAATATTTACAATACTTAATTTAAACTTTAATTCTGGGAGAAGATCTAACCATTCAATTGTCCATCTTTGATCAGGAAATTCCTCATGATCCTGCTGCCATTCTTTTACAATCCAATTCAATAGAAATGATTTGATTTCTTCTGTATTTCGTATAATATGGTAGGTGAATTTACCAAGCTTTTTATAACTGAACATTAATTTAGTAAAATAATCATTTTCTAAAAAAGAGTTCTCATTTTTAGCATTCAAAAATAGTTAGAATCATGTTCCTTTAAGGCATCTGTTAAAACTAGACATAATTTTTCTAATACCTTTGTATCGACTTTTTCACGAGTATCTCTACGAGTGTGCATGTAATCATATGCTTCCACTTCACCAATTCCATACCCATGAAGTCCTCTATCTCCTAAAAAACCTCCATCAGAGTGGGTACCAAAAACTCGATTAGTAAAGTGATGCTTGATTGGAAGATTCCTATTGTTATTTAGAATCAATGAATCAATATCCTTGGCGTAATCACCTTCATCTCCTCCGGGAAATAGATACACATGTTTTGCAATAGATTCAAAATTAAACATAATCGATTTCTCTGGATCAATATACTCCAAAGTGTTGTAGAAATGTTTTACACCCATAGTTCCGCATTCTTCAGCCCCAGTAAAGAGAAACCATAAATTATAGTTTTTTAATCTGTTTTTAGGAACACTATAAAAGTTCACCAACTCCAAATTGCACGCAATACCAGAAGCATTGTCAACAGCTCCAACAGATTTATTATTGGTAGTGTTAAGCAGCAACAAGATGCCAGCAAAAAAATTAGCTATTAAAGGAAATAATCCAATGATTATAAGCAGTAGTTCAAATTCTATTAGTAAAATATTTTTGAGAAGAATAACTAAACCTAGAATAATTGAGGAATAGATCCAGAGTTTAATTATTCTTATTCGTGTATTAATCTTGAATCTCTGTCCCTTGGAATCTAAATGACTCATGAACATAGCAATTCTATCGCTATTTTCACTATTCTTTAATTTAGCTGGGATTTTTATGAGAAGATTTTGTGAATGTAATTGTTTAATGAAACGAATACGTTCAGGTTTTCTGGTAACTGTTATTGAAGCCCCTATTAAACCAAGAAGAAGAATAATAAAAACCACGAAGAGATACATAAAAACATTTAGATATAGGAAGAAAAATATTAAAGTACCGGAAAAGAATGCAATCTTAGGATATAACCTCGAATAAAATGAACTAAATGTAAAATCTTGAATTTCAAATTCAAGATCCAAATGCTCTATCTCTTTTTTCACCATATTAAAAGCTTTTAATTCAAATTCTGTTCCAGATAATCGAGGAAACGTAAAATCTTTAAGATTCTGTTTAATTCGAGCTTCGTCAATCATTATAAAACGTGTTAGTAATTTTTAGATTCAGAGAAAAACGGGCTATGAGGGATGTGCCCGAGAGACGCTAAATGCGAGTCAATTTGAACCCCCGACCTGCCGGTTAAGAGCCGGTTGCGCTACCTGCCTGCGCCAATAGCCCATTTGATACTTAAACCAATTATCAAAACGCAGATGGAGGGACTCGAACCCCCGAGCGCTCACGCGCACCGGCTCGCTTGGTTGCGATATACACTCAAGGCCGGCGTCTTACCAGCTAGGCTACATCTGCTATTTTTTTGACATTGATTGAATTAGATTATATTTAATAAAATAAATTTCTTTTTGTTTTTCATTGCTTCTTGCCTAATTCCCTCGACAAATTAAGGAAAAATATAAATTTTATGCTACATAAAATCACACATGAGCGGGGCTAAAGACTTTCGATATTTAATACCAGAAAGTTTATTTAAAGAAATTACTCAAAAAGCGGCAGAAGAATACCCTATGATTTGCCATGGATGGCTCTTTGCCGATAGAAAAGAAAATTTCGGAATTTGTACTCAATTTATTATGAATCCTGATTTACGTAAAACCAAGGCACATGTTAAACCAAGAAGTTGGATGAGATACAAAAAATCTAAGATTTATAATATGCGAAAGTTTAAACAAGAATTAGGTGTTGATATAGTATGGCAATGGCATTCTCATCCAAGCGGAAATGAGAAATTACATACAATAGATAAGCGAATTCTTAAATATCTCTCAAATGGGGTTATGATTATTGTTGTTCCTCCAGTAGAAGGCAAAGAACCCGAGCAAAAGGCACATCTTGTAGGATGGTATTATGATAAACGCTATACTAAGAAACCTATAATTGAAAAAATGGTTTTTGAGATAATATCTGAATAATTTATTACGATTTAATCTATTCTTTTTATTCTTTTTTCACTATAATAAAATATTAAAATTTTGAATCGTTATATTGAAAATATACTACTTAAAACCTTAATTAATAGAGCAATCGTCGCTTAGCCTGGTAGAGCGCTGGTCTGCTAAACCAGTGTCCAACGGATCCGTGGGTTCGAATCCCACCGATTGCGCTTATTATTAATTAGGGGCCAGTGGTCTAGTGGTTATGACGCCTCGCTTACACCGAGGAAATCGGGAGTTCAATTCTCCTCTGGCCCACTATTATTAAATCAAAAAAATAACTTTTTCATCCGTTTAGGGTGTAGTACGCTAAACTTACAGTTTTCTAGTTCTCTACCTATATGAGAAATGATACCTGGAGCATCAGACTCTGGTTTTAATAATACAATATTTTCTAAAAATCCAAATCTTTTCAGAGTAATAATGTCCCGGAAGTGTCCTTTTTTTGTAATCGCTTTTTTAAATTGTCCTTTTGTCTCTCCACTTAAAAATATAGCCTCAAGATTCTCATTCATAATCTTTTTGAAGATTATTAAAGAATTTTGGGCTATCTCTCCTTGAACTTTATGTTTTTCCCTATCAATTTTTAAAATTTTTACATCAAGTGGAAAGTGATCAATAAAATCATACGCTTCAATAATCTCTGGAAGTGATTTTTCACGTCCCTTACAAAGCTGATCCCTGAGAGTATGTAAGTTTATTAAAACATCAACTTGAGGATTCATAATTGCACAATCTACAAACAAACCGAATCCAACTCCTCCCACCTCCGTAAGTGTTCCCGGATAAATATCCCCTTCTCTAACTTCCTTAAATTCTTTTATGCTCCCAATTTCCTTTTTCAATAAATTATACACAAAAACCTCTTCAGGTCCACTGATGGTAACTTCAAATCTTTTATCAAATTCTCGTAATTTTTTTATAGTAAGTTTAGTATCTGCAAATCCTTTAATTCTCTCTCTTAAATACTTTAAATACCTTAAGAAGATATCTTCCTTCTTTTTCTTTTTTGAAACGATATAGATTTTATCGTATAATACTAAATTTTTAACCATAACGAACACAGACTACTTAGAAGTTAAAAGAAGTTAAGTGTTTAAATGTAGAAAAAGTAAAATACTTTTCTTATCCATTTTCCTCCTAATATTTTCTGTTCTAAAAAGACTTAAATTCTCAAATTATTATTTTTCATTGTAACAAAAAACAGAATTAATTTGAGAGTAATAAAACTATGGAAGAGCATAGATTTCAAACATTAGTCAATGCGTTACGGGAACAAGAAGGAGTAGAGGAAATTTTTCTATTAAATAGCAATGGAGAAGTTGTCTTTAAATCAGATGATTTTCAATTAGCAAATGAAGAATCAAAAGCACTTCTAACCGCATGGAGAAC
>JBHLLU010000116.1:0-7032 GCA_048938895.1 Promethearchaeota archaeon | reverse complement strand
AATGAGTCTTATTTAATGAAGATTCTACAGAGGAAATTTTATCTGATATATGTTTAATTGAATGAAAAATTACAACATCACAATTTTTATTTTCACATATCTCAATTACTGATTTTACACCGCGAATTGAATGTTCTGAACCATCTGTAGCTAATAAGATTTTCTTATACATTTTAAACCATTTTTTATATGTTATGCTCAAATAATAAAGAACTAAATATTATTATAAACACATGGCTAACAAAACATTAATTAAAGTATTAACTATCTGATGTAAATTAGCCTAAAGTAGATTTTCTTTTGCTTTTTAAAAAATATTGAATGTTTTTAAATGAATATAAAAAATCTTAATTACTTACAGGTAAATTTGAAGTTGTAGTTTTATTATTCATCCATTTAATTCATTGGGTCTCTTCTAAAATGTGTTCTATCGCATCTTCAATTTCATCTTCAGATATTTCTTCAATTTTGTCATTAAATTCCGATTCTTTCTCTTCTTTAATAATTTCATCGAATTTGTAGAAATTTTCATTTATATCTGATATTTCTGTTTCACCATATCTTACCATTAAATAAATTATAAGCCCAATTATACTTGTAAAGATAATTATAGGCACCCATGCAGAACTTTCTAAATGATTTTTTTTAATATCTCTTTTAACCCAATAAGCCGAAAAAAAGCCAAATCCAAACCAAATAAGTAAAGAAATAAGGGCAATAATTAGAATACCGATAAATGATTCGCTATTCTTTCCTATAAAAACAGTGTCTAATGATGTATATCCATGGAATACAATTTTATCTAAAATAAATAATAACATTTTTCCACCAGCCTAATTTTAATTTAAAATTAAGAATTCTATTGATAAATCAAAAAATTATAAATATAAACCTCTTTCTTATAAATCAAAAAAGTTTTAACGAAAATGATTACCATGCTTAATTTGATTCAATTAAGTTTTTAAAATTATTATCAAGCGCTATTATTAGTAACTGTACCGCTCTACAGGCTTCCTGCAATGTTTGAGGATCTACCTTATCTGGGGTGTCTTCGGTACTATGTGCATACCTAGCAGCGGTTCTAGTAGTAAAATCAATTGTATCAAATTTTCTGAGATGAAATGGAATAGAATCTGTATGAGCTCCAAGCGAAACATGAAATCCTTTATAATTTATTTTTTCAGCTTTTACTACCCTTTTAAAATACTTAACTAAAATTGGTGAAATTTTCTTTCTTGGAATAATACCATAGGATTCAATATATTCTATTAGGTTTTTCTTATTATTTTTAGCCGAAAGTGTATCAAAATTAATCTGATACGTATACTCTTTCAAAAATATTTTTTCATATGAATCTAGAAATTTACGAGACCCCATTGTTCCCAATTCTTCTGCTGAAAATTGACAGAACCATAAATTGAAATTATTCAAATGATGATTTTTAAAAAATTCGCTTAATTCAAACACAATTGACATGCCTGTAGCATTATCTAAAGAACCACTGGATTTATTCCCTATTTTAAGAAATAATAAAATTATATTAGAAGTTGCAGTTAAAATAGTTGCTATTAGTATAACTATTTCAAAAAACAGAATTAACTGATTGAATAGCTTAATGAAATGATAGTCTATTAAAAATATGGTATAACTTATAGATAGTGTTATTTCGCCATATAGCCATATCCTGGCAAAAATTACTCTCCAAAATGTTTTAAATGTTTGGGATTTTGAATCTAAATGAGCTGAAACAACTATATTACCAACTTTACTAGATGATACATTATTTGCGGGTATATTTACATAAACATTTGTTGCTTCAAGAAATTTCCCAAAATTTTTTTCCCAAAATCCTTTTAGCTCAGGATATTTTAACGCCTTAAGCATTGAAAAAAAAATTGCAATTAAAATTAAAATACTAATAAAAGTAAAAAAAGGATATAAATATTTTATGAGAAGTATTATTGATACAAACGTTAAATTCAAAAAGATTATAATCTTAATCATAAATTTTGAATAAAACGTTGAGAACTGAAAATTTTGAGATTTAATTTGATCTGAGTTAAATCCAATCTCTTTAAATGTTTCGATGGTTAAATCAACTGCTTTCTTCTCTCCTTGCGTACCTGATAACCTTGGAAAATTAAATTTATTAACATACCCAAGCAACCTTTCGTTATTAAAAAGATACTCATCTTGAATTCTGTTAAAAGTCAAGGTTAATCATTTTTATATAAAATAATTTTTTTTATCAAGAATCTATATTTAATAAAATCGAATAATCTGGATATAATTTACCTTTTTTAATTACATTATTAGATTATTCCTAAAATATTTTTTTTTCAAATTTAAAAATCTACTTCTTTTCTACAAATTATAGACAATGTATTTTAATAGATAATTAACAGTTTAGGTTATAATAATTTAAAAAGGTGATTTGTAATTTATCAAAAAATATTATTAGGTATTGATGGATCAGAACATTCATATAAGGCTATAATGAAAACAATAGAACACCAAAAATTAAGCAAAAGTAAAGTAATTATATTTCATGCATTAGAGCATCATGCAGAACACATTGGAAGTATTTCTATGACACCGGCCATAACGTATAGAGCTCCTCAAGTCTATTATATCTCAGAACCAGAGATACAAAAAATAAAAGAGGTTTACGAAAAAAATGCTCAAGTAATTTTGGATAGAGCTGAAGAAATCTTTAGAGAACATGGAATTCATGTAGAAACGAGATTAGTTTTTGAACATGATCCTGTAACATATATTAAAAAAATGGTGAAAGAGGAACAAGTTGATCTTGTTATAATTGGAAGTAAAGGTAATCATTCCCTTCTTGAAGAAATTTTGCTTGGATCAGTGGCAGAGAAGGTGTTAAGACATGTTCCATGTGATATATTGATAGTTAGATAATAATTTCAGTTTTTTCTTATTTTTACCATTCTTTGGGGAAGAAATTTTATTAGGATCAGTTGCAGAAAAGGTTCTAAGACATTTTCCTGTGGATATTTTAATAATATAAAGATAAAAAAAAATTTTAGTTTTTTACTATTATTTGGGCAAAATTATTTACTAATTTTTTACTTTTTTTATCTCTCCTGTTTAACCACTTTATTATAGCAACTTTTAAGAAATTATTAGCAACAAACACTATGAAAGCAAATAACCAGATAAAGCCTGCTAAAATCCAACCTATTGGTGACATAAAAATTCCTACAGCAGCAAAAATAGTGGCTATTACTTGAGTTGATTCGCATGTGATAAAGAGAATTTTTGAAGGAAACGGTCGTTTCCAAAAGTTATCAACTTCTGTTCTAGTAAGATATATTGTCATATGTCCTGCTACTGCTAATTTTAAAAATATAAGAGTTTGAAGGGGTCCAATCTTAAGAAGAAATATAAATTTTCCAATTAAAAAAACAGAAAAACTAAAAATAACTCCTGCAATGCCTAAAAGTGATGATAAAATAAGGATTCTCTGCATTCTCCATCTAACAGGTTTTTTATCAATTCTTGTGTTATCAAAAGCAATAGTCATTATTGGTAAATCATTTAAAAGAGCTAAGATAACGATCATTATGGCTGTTATAGGATAAATAGCAAAGATTGTAATAGAAAAAACCAAGAATAAAAGGATGCGAATAGTTTCTGCAATTCTATAGATGGCATAACTTTTCATTCTTTCGAATATCTGTCTACTTTCTTCTGTAGCTTTAATAATCACTGAGATACCTGGATCAGTCAAAACTATATCCGCTGCGGATTTGGCTGCATCTGTAGCGTTTGAAACTGCAAATCCGATATCGGCTTTTTTTAAGGCAGGAGCGTCATTTACGCCGTCTCCAGTCATACCAACAACATGATCTTTACTTTGTAGGAGCTCAACAATATGATACTTGTGTTCAGGATATACCTCTGCAATTCCATCTGCATTTTCAACTAAACTTATAGTTTCAACATCATCTTTATCCATAATTTCTGAAGATTTAACGATATTTGTTCCAATTCCCAGATCCCCTGCTATCTGTTTTGCGATTTCTACGTGATCACCTGTTACCATCTTTACATCTATTCCTAATGATCTTGCGGTTTTTATTGTATCAAAAGAATCTTCTCGTGGAGGATCGTGAAGAGCTACGATTCCAATATACTCCCATATATTTTGATCGTTAGTCTTCGCCACAGCTAGAGCTCTAAACCCAGCAGATGCAAACTTTTTCCCTTGATTATTAACTTTTTCTTCAATATCTTGATCTGCTTTAACTAAGGATAAAATAACTTGAATAGCACCCTTAGAAACCCGAAATTCTTTATCCATTTCATCTTTTACTTTTGCCTCAGTTCTTTTTATAACTGGATCAAAAGGTTTGAATGACAATAATTGATATTTTGAATAGGATGAATTAATTTCTTTATTTTCTTTTATTTTGTCAAAAAATGCATCATCAATTGGATCTCTACTTTCTGCTTTTGATGCCAAACCTCCATAAAGGATTAGATCGTTTTCTAAATAATTTCCAATTGGTATGAGTTCTGCTATAGATATTTCATTTTGTGTAAGGGTTCCTGTTTTATCACAACAAAGAACATCTAAACTAGCTGCTTCTTCAATTGAAAGTAATCTACTTACAATAGCTTTTTTTTTAGCTAGTTGCATGGCACCTACAGCCATTGAAACCATCATAACAGCAGGTAATGCCACTGGAATCGCTGCTACTACCAAAACAAGAGCAAATTGAAGTATATAAAAAAATTGTTCTCCTCTTAAAAATCCTACTACTAAAACTATTGTCACGAGTACAACTGCTATAATTATAAGATAATTTCCAATCTTAACTATCGCTTTTTGAAAGTGGCTTCTTGTTTTTGCTTCTACAACTAATTGCGTTGTTTTTCCAAAAAATGTATTAAGTCCTGTTCCAACTACAACACCATCCATTTCACCTTGACGAATAATTGCCCCTTCATATGCCATATCTGATATTTTTTTGTCTACGGGTAATGATTCACCTGTTAAAACAGATTCATCTACTGTTAGATATTCCCCTCCTATTAATTTGACATCAGCGGGAATAATATCTCCTAATCTAAAATGAACAATATCGCCAGGAACTAATCCTCTTGCCTCTATTTCAATCCATTTATTGTTTCGAAGAACTTTAGCTCTTAATGCAAGTTTTTCTTTTAATAATTCTATTGCATTATCTGCTTTATTTTCTTCCCAAAAACGTACAACACTGTTAATTAAAAGCATTGCAATTATTATTATAAAATCATCCCATTCTCCTATAATTATAGAAAGTATTGCTGCAATTTCAATCATCCAAGGAATAGGGCCCCAGAAATTTTTTAAAAATTTTAGAATTGTACTAACTTTTTTCTCTGGTAATTCATTGTAACCATATTTTTCTATTCTTACTTCAGCCTCTTTTTCACTTAAACCATTATTACTTGTTGAAAGTTGTGAATATATTTCATCTATACTCAATTCTTTTGCTTTTTTAGAAGTTAAAATTTTTTCAGTCATTTTTTCACTTTATAATTTTTTAGTAAATTTTTTAGTCAATAGAAGTAAACTAATTAATTCAAAACTTGATGAGACAAATTCTATTTTAAACTCTACTTATTAAAATTATAAATTAGTTTTAGAAAAATAGTAGTGCTTCATTTAATATTTATGTTGAATTACATGATCGTACTTTTCCAGAGTGATTGTTTTACTAACTTATAAGATTCCAAGGCATATTCCTGCATCATGCGATTTGTATTAAAATAAGCTCCCAATTTTATCGCAAATTTCATTCTTTCTTGCCATTCATTCTTATTTTGATAAAAAAGTGGGATAATTTCATTTTCTAATTTAATATATAAGTCTTCAGCGTCAGAATTATCATCTAATTCTTCTGCTTTTGGATCAGAGGGCTCAGGACCTATCGCCCATCCTGCCTTTTTATCAGACATATAATAACCTTCTATCCACCATCCATCTAATGTGGAAAAATTTAGAACTCCATTAACTGCAGCTTTCATCCCACTCGTTCCACTTGCCTCTAAATATCTTCTAGGGTTGTTAAGCCACAAATCTACACCACTTACTAACAACTTTGCTAAAGCAATTTCATAATTCTCTAAAAATACGAGTCCTATATTGTATGAATTCCATAAATAATTGCTATAGTCATAAATCTTTTTTATAAAGGACTTAGATTGCATATCAGCGGGATGAGCTTTCCCAGCATAGATTAATTGAGCTTTATTCTTAATAATTTTAGCCAATCGTTCAAGATCAGTAAATATTAACATAGGACGTTTATATTCAGCTATCCTCCTGCCAAATCCTATTGTTAATAAATTTTTATCAAATAAAACCCAAGAATGAGAATTTTCATATTCAATAAGACGTTTTTTTGCCTTATTATGGGCTCTCCATAATTCATAATTATCTAAATCTAAAGCTTTGTCAAAAAGTTTAAAATTATGATGCCAATCTCGTGTTAATTCATTATTTAGAAAATCTCTAATAAATGGAGATAACCAATATCCTAGGTGGATTCCATTTGTTATGTGATTAATTTTATAATTTGGAAACATTTTATTTGAGACTTCAGTATGTTTTTTTGAGACTGCATTAACATAACCACTTGCATTTAAAGCTAGGATAGTCATATTGAGTGCGTTTTTTCCCGCAAAATCATGGATTTGGTGTGGTAAACGATTTCGAAAGACATCGTAAACTAAATTATAATCAAATTCCTCAAGTCCAGCTCTTACTGGAGTATGAGTAGTGAACACACAGTGTTTTTTTACTTCTTCGAGATTTTTGTATTTATTTAGAAGTTCAAATATTAAAAATGCCGCATGACCTTCATTAAGATGATAAGTATTAATGTTATTATATCCAAGTTTTTCTAACATTCTATACCCACAAATACCCAGTATCATTTCTTGAGCTATTCGTTGAAAAGGATTTGCATCATATAACATATGGGTTAATTTTCTTTGCCATGGCTCATTTTGAACGAG
>JBHLLU010000012.1:8641-91575 GCA_048938895.1 Promethearchaeota archaeon | reverse complement strand
AGGGTTGAATACGTTTTTTCAGTAATTATCCCTTGTTTATTGTGTATATATTTGAATGATTATGATATAAAATCTCAAATTTGGACACTGAGTGGTTTTATATTTTATGCAATAACAGGAAATACACTCAATGATGTAATTGACATGAAAGATCCGAATGAAAAAGAAACCCTCGATAGAGTGGAGGGATATAATCGCAAAGAAATACTAGTAATTTCAATTGCAAGTTTTGTTTTAGGAACTACATGTTTTATGAACGATATCTTGAAAAATCCATTGTTAGCGATTTATTTGATTATAATCGTAAGTCTGGTCATTTTTTATTGTTTTTTTAAGAGTCTAGTCATAATAAATCAGATTATCCTAGGAGTTTCACATATTCTTTTACCTTGGTTTATGATTAAAATTAATGCAGGAGATATTACTATGAATTTCTTCCCAGACCTTACATTAGCAGAATCATTGATCTTAGCCTCTATTATTTGTGTTGCTTTTACAGGACAAATGGTTCATGAAATGATTGATGGTGATTCACTCTCTAAATTAAAACCAAAAACATCTCAATTAGTAATTTGGGTAGCTTGCTTAATATCATTGATTATAGCAATTATCTCTTTCATTATTACTAAATATATAGTTTTCATTCCGATACTATTTTTTCCATTTGGGATAATGTATATATTTAGAACACCAAGAAGTAATTTACTTGGAAGAACTTCTCTAAAAGATATAGGAATTCTATTAGGAAATTTGATGCTTGCATACATTATCATTTTAATAATCGCATCATAAATTCTAATTATAATCAATTTTTTTAGTAATTTGTTAACCACTTAGTTTTTATATATGATATGAAAATATCTCATAATTACCAAGACAATAAATTAATAACGTTCGAAACTTCTTACAATTTTACATAAAGAAATACTTATAGCGTCAAAATCATAGATAATTGTCTAAATTTTACTTTGGATAAAGTATCTAAAATGTTAGATGCACAAAATGTAAAAAGGATTAGTTATATTCAACAATATGATGAATTTGATTATTTAAAAAACTTGATTAAATCGCTCAACAGAGGAACTTGTATGGGGATTCTTCTACATGGTCCTCCTGGTACAGGGAAGACTTTATTAGCGATTACACTTGCGAATTTTTTTAAAGCTCATTATTATATAATTGATGGTTCTCCAGATCTTGATCGAAGAGATATTGAAGGTTATTGGGAGATTCTTAACGGAGAAACACAATTTAATCACGGACCTCTAACAAGAGCTATTGAAGACGCCAATAGAAAAGGGATTTCCTTTATTATTATAAATGAAGTTAATGCTATAAGAGAAAGTGAGCAAATTTCATTAAATTCACTACTTTCTGAAAATCATATTAACCTGATTTCAAAGGGTTTTGAAAGATATGAGCTTAATGCAAAAAGTAAGCTTGTTATCATTGGGACTTTAAATAAAGGTGTTATTGGTATAAACAAGCTCCAAGAAGCTTTTGAAGACCGTTTTATTGTTAGTCCTGAGATAGATTATCCAATTAAACAAAAAGAAGTTGAAATTGCTACAAGAATCTCTGGTTGCGATAAAAAGATAGCGGAAATTGTTGTTGATGTTGCCAGACAAATAAGGAAGCAGGCTTTAAAAGATTTTTCAATTACTAAAATATTCTCTACTCGCTTAGTCGTGAATTTCTGTATAGTTATTTCAAGTATGTCTCCCAGATTTATACGACATAATATTGAAAACATAATTATTAATAAATTAGGTGAAAACCAAGAAGAAAAGAAAAGTATAGCCATGATTTTGGATGGGAAAATGTTTGAAGAAAAATTAAATAAGCTACTAAGACCTGAAAAAACAACAAATATCTCCACAGAAATTGACATAGATTTTACTGAAGCTGAAGAACAGAAGATAATTTCCCTAATGAAAAAACATGTTGATAAATATATTCAATTTTATGGTAAAACTAGTGTTTTTAGAAAAAATGGGAGTATGATGTGGAAGTTTTTTGAATGGTTTTGGCAGTATAATAGAAAAATTTTGAGAGAATATATCTTACTAACTAGAAAATTACAATTACATAAAATATATTCAAAGAATACAGGGAAAAATTACTTACATAACGGTAAAGTAACTTTAAGTTATATTAGATGGTTGTACCAAAAGGAGAACCAAAAATTAATGGATTTCATGAAAAGTAAATATCCAATTATTAATTAAATTAAAATTCTAATTCAAAAAATTAGGGGCGATTCCATTTACCAATTTATTTGAGCTTTTTAAGCAGGATTTCCTATCGGATTCATTAGCTTTAACTAATATCGCCAAAAGAATTAGTGGTAATAAGAGAATTCTGATCAATTTTAACCAGAATTTCAATGTTGCTTTTACTGACGGGATCTTTATTTATTTACCAAAAAATGTAAAAAGTGATATATCATCTGCTCAAGGTTTGGTAGCTCATGAAAGTGGTCACATTGGTTATGGTTCTTATGAAATATCATTCATTAATTTGGTTCGAGTTTTGAGCAAGAAACATACCTTACCAGAATTTTTTGTTAAAAAAATAATCAACGTCGTAGAAGATGTAAGAATTAATGCCATAAATAATATAAAGTTCCCTGGTTTCTATAAGAATCTAAGGAAATTTACAAAAGAATTGTTACCAGAGTTAAAAATAAAAATGAGAAAATTTGGAGATATTTTAATCTATATAAATTTGTATATGGAAGATTATCAAGATTTTCAGTTAAAACCTAAATTTCGATCAAGAGAAATGTCTCAAGACGATTGGAGATGCTTATCCATTGCGAAAAATTTTCTCTTGAAAACATTAACTCCTGCGTCTTCAATTATTACATCTGACCAAATTTGTAAAATCTTGAAGAAATATTATAAAAAGAAAATTATTAAAAAAACTCCTCCTCGAGGGCGATACACTTCTCAAGCAGAGAATAAGATGTTAGTGTATGAAGATGAATCTGGATATCATATTGTAGATACAGGAATGGATACATTTTCAGAAAAAGATGATCATAATGAATTTGATAATCGTTCAGATTCAGATTTTATGGAAGATCCCTGGTATTATGAGGATGTTGAGCCTGAAGCATACGATGATTATTATTTTGAAGATAGTCCAATTTTAAATCATTATGAAGATTTCAACGACAAAAATGGGATAATGAAAGAAACAGAATTAAATAAAACAAGTGAAAAAATTATTGAAAATATAAAGAATTCAGATATAACCACTGAAGATATTGAGAAATTCATTGATAGAATAGATATGGTTAAAGAATGTAAAGATGAAATACTCAGTAAAGAAAATTCTTATTTAAGTTTTGATTTTAAAGAACCCACCGAAGATATCAAAAAAGAATTTAATTCCCAATTAAGAGTAGAAGATGTTTTACATCATAAAGAAACAGATGATAAAGATAGGTTAACGGAATTATTAGCAAATCCCATTATTAAGGATGTAATTGAAGAAAAGGAGTACTTACCAAAATTAATCGAGCTAATTACTGATGCGCATAACGCAATGGAAGATCGACTTTTTATACTTGAGAAAGGAATCAGTTTTGAACAATTAACTAGAAGTGATCAAGAAAGAAAAATCAAAGAAGCACGTATAGAAAATGAATCAATGAAACCTATTAATATATCATATAATCAAATAATAGAGACTTATAAAAACTTAATTGCACGAATCAAATTTATATTTAGTGAATTTAAAAATCAAGCAGATATTGATAACTTTCAAAAAAGGGGGAGATTAAATAATAAATTCATTAAAGCTGTGACTAGTGAATACAAGTATAAAAAGTGCTTCTCAAGAAAGTTATACAAAAAAGAGTTAAAAATTCTATTATTAGTTGATATAAGTGGAAGCATGAGGGGGATCAAACTTGAGTCCGCTAAAATTGCAATGATAATGTTATGTGAAGCACTCCATGAAATTGCCCAATTACGTATTGTTCTTTTTACAGGTGATTACGATGCCTTAAATATTCTGTTGAAAGATTTCAATGATAAGCCAGAACCGAGAAAATTTGATAAATTTGGATGTCATGCTAATATATGTAGTAATCTAGATGGAATCTCCATGAAACATGAAGCGAGTAAATTAGAAAAGGAAACGTTGATTATTATAATCTCAGATGGGCAACCTGCAGGATCAAGGAATTATGGATTATATGATGCGATTAAAGAAATACATGATGTTAAAATATTGTTTAAAGTTTTTGCTTTTTCTATTGATGCTAAAGGTGATTATTTAGATAAATTATATGATAAAAACTGGGTTTTAACTAAATCTTCAGATAAAATAGATTTAGGAGAGAAACTAATTAAGTTTTGTAAACTTGTTGTTAAAGAGTTTTTTAGGTAAAAAAACCACTTTTAAACTTAAAATCATTATATTATTTTGAAGTTAATATGCCTAAAAATATACTCATTTTCCTAAGGCATGCTGAGACTCATGTTGATAGAGCCCAAATAATTTCAAAATGGGTTTTATCTATGAAAGGACAAAAAGATGCTTTAAAAATTTCCAACCTCAAGTTTTTTCAAGATGTTGATATAATTATATCCTCACAAGAAGAAAAAGCATATAAGACAGTATTGCCCTTAGCGAATAAGTTAGGTAAAAGAATTCAAAGAGACGAAATGTTAAATGAAATAAATAGAGATAATGGAAAATTTCTTGAACAGGAAGAATATATTGGAACTATGAGAAAGTGCCTAACAAACAGGGCTCAATCATTCAATAATTGGGAAACAGCTAATAGTGCTTTAGTAAGATTTTCCCAAAAGATTGAAGCGATAGATTCGAAATTTAGTAATAAAAAATTATTAATCGTTTCTCATGGGGGTGTAATTAATTTATTTTTCTCAAAGATATTAGGTAAGTTAGACAAGCTTTATAATAGAACATTAAGTAATACTTTTTGTGATTACGGTATTATAACAGATGGAAGAGTTACCAAAGATATACACAAATCTAGGTGAATAAGACTACAAAAGTTAATTTAGTTAATTCTAAATATGTAAAACAGGTAAAGTTCCAAAAGAAAATTGGTACTGATATAACTCAATGCTTAACATGCGAAAGAAAATGCAAGATTTCTTTAAAGTCGTTAGGTCATTGTCAAACTAGATTAAATCATGAAGGAACTATTTATACTATTGTTTTTGGTTGTAACGCAGGAATATCAAATAATCCTATTGAAAAAAAGCCTTTATATCACTTCTATCCAGGAACAAGAGCACTCACTATTGGAAGTTTTGGATGTAATTTCGATTGTTTCTGGTGTCAAAATCATCATATGTCCCATCCGGACAAGCATATATTAGATATTATGTCCTCTTATGAAAAATATATTTCCCCTGGACATTTTATAAGTTTAGCATTAAAAGAGGGTTGTCAAGGTACATCAATTTCATTTAATGAACCTACTTTATTATTTGAATATTCATTAGAGGTGTTTAAATTAGCAAAGGGACATGGTTTGTATAATACTTACGTATCGAATGGATACATGACTGAAAGTGTTTTGAAAGATTTAGTAGATGCCGGTCTGGATGCAATCAATATTGATATCAAAGGAGATAACGAAATGGTAAGAAAGTATTGCGGTATTGATGGAGAATTTGTGTGGAGGAATGCTTCACTGGCAAAAGATTTAGGTGTTCATGTCGAAATTACAACATTACTAATTCCTGAATTAAATACTAATAAAACATTTATTAAAGAGATTTCAAAAAGAATCTGTAAGGATTTAGGAGAGGACACCCCTGTACATTTTTCTAGGTTTTATCCCCACTTTAAATCGACAGATTACGGATTTTCTGAACCTACTCCATTACACTATCTAATAGATGCTTATAAAGTGGCTAAAAATGAGGGATTGATGTATGTTTACCTTGGAAATGTTCTTAATTCTGAATATACTAATACAATATGCCCCAAATGCTCTAAACTAATAATTGAAAGAAACAATTATGGAATTTCAAAATTAAATCTGGATTCCAATGGAAATTGTAAACATTGTGGATTTTTTATCTGTTTAACCTAGCTTGGCAAGTGAAAACAATATTTTACTAATTCATTTAGGATGTAGTTTTTATATAGAAATCTGAAATAATTATAGAATAGCAAAATTCCAGAATCTATAACAAAGGTTTTGAAAAAATGGCAAAAAAACCTGTAACTAAAAAAACCACTACATCTAAACCTCAAAGTAAACCAGAAACTACTAAATCTACTAACACATCTACAATATCTAGCCCATCTAAAACTCATGAAAAAAAGAAGGTCACCCCTGTACCCAAGAATGCTACAGGAAAGGAATTAGATAATCTCACAATTCTTAAGAATTCACCCTATTTGAAGCATGAGACTAAATTTAATTCAAATCGTGCAAAAAGTACTCTTAAAGAATTATTTGAAAAAAGCTTAATTTCACAAAAAGAAGAAAAGATGGAGATTGTTTTAAGTGGTCAATACAAGGAAGCATTGGATTTGATTTATGAAGCAGATGCTTCTAATCTTTATCCTATTTTAGTTGGCCCACCTGGTATTGGAAAAACTACTATTTGTAGATTTTATGCCCAATCTAGAGCAGAAATCACAGGAAATGACTCTTTTGAATGGATTACATTTGATGAATCTACAAAACCAGCACATCTAATAGGCTCTTTTAATCCAGCTACCACAATACAGAAAGGATTTTCTTTTGAAGCTTTTAATCCCGGCCCAATTGTTAAAGCAATGTTAAACGGAGGTGTTTTTCTAGCGAATGAAATAAACCGTGCAACTGAATACACCCAAAACTCCTTACTTGAACCTTTAGAAGAAAAAACATTATCTATACCTCATATTGGGAGAATAAAATCCTCATCAGGATTTTTCTTTATTGGGGCAATGAATCCTTCAGAATTAGTTGGTACTCATCGATTAGGTGAAGCTTTAAAGGATCGATTTAATGTATGGATTGAACTTGATTACCCTGATAAAAAAACTGAGATGAAAATTATCAAGCATAACAATCCCTACTATAAAATTGATGAAAGTACATTGGAAAAAGTATATCTAATTATTAATCGAACACGGACTCATCATCAGATTCAAATTCCTGCAAGTTTAAGAAGTGGTATAGCTCTCGCACGTCTTACTGGTGTTGCTCAAAAAAAGACTAAGAAAGATCCTAGCAGAGTACTTAAGGAGATCGCGAGAAATGTATTATTTGGTGCAATTCAAACGAAACCGGGTGTAAAAACCAATGATGTAATAAATAATATTATTTCTCAAGTAGTTGGTACAGTATAATAAATTAATGGGATGATATCTTAATGATTATTTTTCCACAAAGCCCCATCTGGTTTTCACTTAAATTCATCAAAGCTATGAGAAATCATGAAAAATGCATTTATAAACCTTCGATTCGTCAGGCAATAGCAATATGTAAATTGATATTATCGAGGTTTTTAAATAGAGGGATATGTGATACAGAAGATTTTATAGAAATTGCAGTAATAACTTCACCACTAGAAAATCAAGAATTAGCGCGTAGAATAGCTAAAGAACTTTTAACATATTCTGATCAATCTGATTTAATTAATCAAGGAAAAGTAGCTGAGGCTAATATTTTTGATGATAGTAAAGCTAAAGATTTATTAGATGAGCTTAGCACACAATTTGATGATTTAGATGAGATATATGATGATTTTGAATTTTTAAAAAAATATTTGGATGAGGTAGGAGACCTTAATTTTGATTTGATTTCAGAATCTTCCTTGAATGATTTTTTTGAAAGGTTTAGAAACGAACTTGAAGAAGATCCTTATAAAACTGCTCTAGATATTATTGAAAAAAATTCTATTACTAATTTTGATAGATTTACTGATTTAAAATCTTTACTAGAACATGCAAAAAACCTTTTGAGGAAGAAAATAAACAACCTAGAGCCAGAAGATATAAAATTTGCTCAAAAGTTAGGGATGCTGGAAGAAATTATATCCAAATCGAGTGTCATGAGAGAGAAATTAACAGCTCAATTAGCTAAAAAAAAACAAATAGACAAGAAAATATTAGAAGAGACGTTTCAGACAAATTTATTTGAAACTCTAGATGTGGTAGATTTTGCTTTAAAAGGGAAAGTTTTAAGTGGCAATGGATATAAAATTATGAAAAATCACATAAAACAGACATTAGAAGGCTCAAAAAGTAATTTAGATGAATTATTCAATGCATCAAAAACCATGGGTTCAAATCTAAATTTGGAGAAGGAAAAACTTGGTAATTTAGTCAAAAATAGTATTGAACTACCTTTCAGTGATACTTATCAAAGTGCTAAAGATTATGACCAATACTTTGGCGGGGATATATGTGACACCTATTTAGAAAAGATTAATGAAAATTTAGGTTGCCATAACCTGGAGGATTTAAGAAAAGAATTAATAAATCACCCAACAAAAATTCCACAATGGCGTAAGTTAATCTCAAAAGTGATCGATAATGAAGTACAAAGGATTAAAAAAGAAAATAATGATGCTGGTTGTTTAAATGCTCAGATGAAAAATTATACTGATAATCTAATCAATTCGCGAGAACAATGCAATGATCTTATTTGTAAGTCTCAATTAGACAGCAAAGTACAAGAAATAGTTAACCAAACAACTGAAACAGCTTCAAGCAAAGAAAATCTTAGAATTTTGGTTAAGAATTTTAATGAAGTAGGATTTCTCCCAAATCTAGATTCGATTAGAAGTGCTGGAAAAAAATTAAATATGTCAGAGGAAGAGATCTTAAGTTTAGTTGAAGTTAATTATAAATATCTCAAGAAAATGATACAAGAAAGAACAGGGACTTATCAAGGGTATAGAGATTATTTAAAGAAATTAAAACTTTCACCTCAACAAGTTGATGAACTAGTAAAGATAGCGATGGGAGTTTCTCCTCCAGAATCATCAAATACGGAGGCAATCAGCGCTTTAAATGAAAAATATTTAACCCAAGTGTTGAATTGTGCTGAAAAAATGGGACATAAAGCTCTAGATCAGGCATTTTCATCATTAGGCGCAGGAAATGGTTTAGATCTATTGGAGCAATGGTTTTTTTCGCGACATAACATCTCAGCAAATGTGAAAAAGAAGTTAAAGGAGATTATTAAACATATAATGATCGATCTCGGTATTCGATCTGCGAATAATCTTATGGGAAGTGCAACTTCAGGTCCAATAGTCGAAAATATCGTAATTCCTTATACGGTAGGTGATGATTTTGAATTAATAGATTTAGAAGAGACAATTGATAATTTACTAGTAGGAGGGAAAAATATAGATTTGATTTCAAATGAAGATTTTTTAGTTTCAAAGACTACTCAAGGTCTACGATGTTTAGTTCTAGAATTAGATATTAGTGGTAGTATGACAGGGAGTAAACTATCTCAAATGGCTCTTTGCGCAACTATGCTAGTATATGCTTTTAAACCTGAAGAATTAGCTCTTACATTTTTTGAATCTAACACTCATAAGGTAAAAAATCTCGATGAAAAGATTGAATTGGAGAAAGTAGTCGATGAACTTCTAGATATTACCGCCAGAGGAGGTACTAGGATTAATTCTGCTCTTAAATGGGCAAATCACCAATTTACCAAGAAAGCTAGATCGAAGCATAAATTAAACATACTATTTACTGATGCTGATGTTTATGATTATAATAATAGTCTAAAAGAATTAAAGAAACTAAGTGAAAAAGGAGTTAAATTTGTTATGGTTGTTCCAAGATTTAATTATTCCCCTGTTATGGCAAAAAGAATGGTAAATGAAGCGAACGGTGTTCTTTTGACCCTAAATCAATGGAGAGATTTTCCAAAATTAATTTCCGATATTATTACAAACCAATAATATTAAAATTAAAAGAATATGGTGTTTATATTCGATTTAACGATTAACCCTAAGAATGGAGAATATTTTAGAAGGTATGTAATGGGAGCTAGATATAATAGAGGAAAAAATATCCCTAATAGAAATATTATTAATTTTAACATAGATAAAAAACCTAAGATTAAAATTATTTCTGAAATTCAAGGTTCAGGAAATAGTAGATATGTAATTAATATATTTGAAGATGATAATGGTTTTAAAATAATTCATGATTGTCCAGATTTTAAAAAGGGTACAAAGTTATGTAAGCATATAGTAAAGATATTATTTCTAATTGATCTGGAAACATGTAAATTAATTTGTCAAAATTATAGTACCTTAACTTTTTCCTCAAATTTCAGTCTTGTGAAAGAAAGTAAAACAAAAAGTTTTATTATAAAGGCAGAGGAATTAATTCAAAATTCGAAATATTATGAAGCAATAGCTTTTTTAGAACGAGCATATTCAGAATCTAAGAATTTTGATGATATCAAAAAAGCCTCAGAAATTGCATTAAATCATGATATACATGATCAATTCATAAAATTTTCTGTTGATTTTCCAAAACTGTTTGAGATTTATAAAGATAATTATCCACAAATTATCAATTCTACTATTTCTAAAATATCTCAATTTAGTTTTTCTAAAAAAGTAGAGATATTAGTTAATATTCAAAAATTAATGAATAAGTTTTCCAAAAATCTAGTAATTGAAACATTGAAACAATTAGAAATAGAAAAATTGGGAACCCCTATTTTAAAATATCTTCTATTATATAAATTGGATCCCTCATACTATTTAGAAGATTATTTTAAAGGAGTTGTTAAAAACCCTAATGTGACAATTAAGAATTTTTTTGAAGAAAGAATTATAAATCTTATGAATGAAGCCATATTAAACATAGAACCAGAGGAAGAAGTTAACATTTTTGCTACAATTTCTCGAGAATGTGATTTTAGTAATTATAATACTATTTTATCTCAACTCCAAGATTATAGAAAGAAGTTAAAGAAAATGTACATTGAAGCTCTAAAGATTAAACATGCTTATCTAAGATCTTTAGTGATAGCTAATACGAACACAGATAAATTAAGAGAAATGAAATTTACAGAGAAATATAATTACCCTTCTTTAATTTGGACTCAGGCTTATTTAAATGAAGCACCACTTCATTATTATATATTAGAAAAATGTGGATTCGAACGACATCACCTGGAATATATTAATAAGCAAGATTTTATTGAGAATTATCCTGTTTTTAAAACAATTTTTAACGGAAATAATCCTATTCGTTATGGTGTAGAAGACTTCTGGGGTATCAATGAACCTACAATATTTAATACGGTACAAAATGAAAGAATAACAGAGCTAAATTTTAAAGTAAATTTTGAAGAATTTAAAAATTATTTATTAATTGAATGGGATTTGGCTCAAAAACCCATTTTAGGAAGTTATATATGTCAATTTAAAGATGGATTTTTAATACCAGACAAAAATCATCCCTTAACTCATGAGATTCAGCCATTTGATTTAATTTTATGTGATGAAAAGCCCATTATAATAAGAGGAAATGGAGTAAAAATCTTTAGACCAATCAGACGAATAAATATTGCAACAGCAATAGAACTAGTTTGGAAAGGAATTAATTTTATTTCATCATATTTACCACTAAATCTTATTAGAGATTTAAGAGATTATGTGATTGACGACTTTGATGCTTATAATAAAATAGATCAAATTTTTAAAACAAGTTTTTTACCAAAAAAAGATAGGGCATTAAAACATTTCAACTCTTTCATACGACAAAAAGTTCTAGCTGAACTTAATAATACATATTTAAAAGTTATACAATCATCAGATTACAAGGAGAAAGTTCTGAGAATGATAGGATTTACTCGTTATTCAAAATTTTTTCACAATCCTTCAGAAATGAATAAATTCAGAGATAATAATCTCAAACGAGAGTCACTTCAAGAGTTAAAATTAGACTTAAAAAAATTCGTGTCAAAAAAGCTAACTGAAACAATAAAGAATAAAGAATTTGAAAATATCAATATAAAAATTTTAAAAAAATTTCCCACATTCAAAAAATTTACCGCTAAAGTAATTTTGGAATTAAAAAATCAACTTGAAGGTATTAGAATTATAAAAATTGATGACAATCAATTTGACATTAGAGATTTAAACAATAATTACTATGGAAGGTTAATTGCAGAAGATTTACTTAAAAATAAATCTGAGAATATAATTAACACAACGGAATGTACAAAATTACTAGAGAATTTTAAATTTCTTGGCCTTAAGAAGCCAAAAATTTCTAAAAAATTCAACTAATTCTTCTTTTTAGAACATTAAAATTATATTCTTTTATGTGATAATATAGTCATATGAGCGAAATCTCATATGCAGATGTTGAAGGTGTAAAACTCTGTTATAAGTCAAAAGGAGATGGATATCCCGTAGTTCTGATTCATGGTTTTGCTAAAAAAGAATTTTGGATAGGACAAATAGATGCTTTATCTAAACAATTTAAAGTAGTTTGGTTTGATAATAGAGGCGTTGGTTGTTCAGATCGTCCAGATATGCCCTATACAATTGATGTGTTAGTAGAAGATTTAAAAGGATTGTTAGATTTCCTTGATATTCAAAATACTCATTTAATTGGTCATTCACTTGGAAGCTTTATTGCCCAAAACTTTACTCTAAAATATCCAGAGATAGTAAATAAATTGATTCTTCTCTGCACTAGCCCAGGATTACCTGATAAAAAAGGAGTAGATATTTTTAAGAATAACCAAATGGCACTCTATGAAGCAAGATTAGCAGATCCTATAGCAGGTTTTTATACTAAAATGAAAGTAAGATTTACTCGTGAATTTCTCAAAATGATGAAAGCTAATCCAAAACAAAAGTTCCATGGAATCTTTTCTGCTGAAGATCTCATTGCAAGTGAAAATGAAAACCCTTGGACACCACAAGATATTGTGAATCATTCAATTGCATTAGCAGATCATAATACATTTGATGTTCTTCCCAAAATTAAGCATAAAACATTAATAATTGCTGGAGAAAAAGATAGATTAACACCGAGAATATCAAATGAACAGGTTCATGAAAAGTTACCTAATAGTGAATTAAGAATTGTTTCTGGAGGCCATTATTTTCCATTAGAAAACGCACCTGAAGTCAATCAAATAATTATCGATTTTCTTAAAAACT
Source organism: Promethearchaeota archaeon (assembly GCA_048938895.1). Taxonomy (GTDB): domain Archaea; phylum Asgardarchaeota; class Lokiarchaeia; order Sigyniarchaeales; family SOKP01; genus Loki-b32. The sequence continues at coordinate 78,418 of JBHLLU010000012.1, read as the reverse complement.
AAGATACTTAATATTAATTATGGTAGAAGCTTTTGCTGATGTTAATGGGATAAAGATCTGTTATAGTGTTCACGGTGAAGGATATCCATTGCTTCTTCTTCATGGTTTTGGCTCCAAGAAAGAATCCTTCATGGGACAAATCCCTGAATTATCTAAACATTTCAAAGTCATCGCGATGGACATGAGGGGTGCTGGGAAGAGTTCAAGACCCAACTATCATTATTCTATGGATATGTTTGTTGAAGATATTAAGGGTTTGATTGAATTCTTGGGCATTGAAAAAGTTAATTTAATTGCACACTCTTTTGGAGGAATGATTGCTCAAAATGTTATAGTTAAATATCCTGAGATTGTAAATAAACTTGTCCTAATAAATTCACCTTTACCAAGAATCCCTAAGGATTATAATCCTGAACCGTACATTCAGATGAGAATAAAGGGATTGGAACTTAGAAAAGTAGATCCCATTAAAGCATTTTGGGATAGTACAAAAATGGGATTTTATCACGAATTTCGTAAAAAGATGATGAATAATCCAAGAGAGAAATTTTATGGATTATGGTCTGCAGAAGATCTTATCAACTATTATACTTCGGATCCACCAACTCCACAAGATATTCGAAATATATCATACTCGTTTAACACCCACAATGCTTTTAATAAACTACAATATATCAGTCAGAAGACCCTCTTGCTTGCTGCCTCTCATGATGTACTTGTTCCTAAAGAAAGAATGATGGAGCTTCACAATATGATTCCAAATAGTACATTAGAGGTAATAGAAAAAGCAGGGCATGAATCCCACAAATCTAATGCACCAGAGGTAAATGAAGCTATTATTGATTTTTTGAAAAAGGATTAAAACAAAATTAATAATTGCTAAACTATTAGTAAAAATATCTATATGAAATTATAAACTAATTCTAAATTGAATAAAAATGGAACCAAAATTCGCTCTTGTAAATGGCATTAATATATGTTATGAAATTTTTGGAGACGGAGATCCTGTTTTTTTAGTTCATGGTTTTGGATCAAAGAAGGAATCATGGATAGCACAGACCGAGCCTTTAGCGAAACATTTCAAAGTAATAAGATTTGATAACAGAGGTGCAGGGAAATCCGATAGACCAGATGATCCTTACACAATGGAGATTTTTGCCGACGATATAAATGTGTTATTGGATTTCCTAGAAATCGAGAAAACTAATATTATTGGTTGGAGTTTGGGAGGTATGATTGTACAAAATTTTATATTAAAATACCCTCAGCGTGTTAATAAAATGGTTTTAATTAACACTAATTATGGTACACCTGATGAATCTGGAGCTGAGGCATATAAAAACATGAGATTGGAAAATTTGAAATTAACTAATGAAGACCCTGTAAAAGCTTTCTGGCAGTCAACCCGAACAGGATTCTACATCAAGTTTCGTAAGCAAATGGAAGCTAGTCCTCAAAAAAAATGGTATGGGTTGTGGTCTGTCGATGATTTAATTAAAGAGAAGATTACAGATCCACCAACTGAGAAAGATATAATTGTTCAAGCAGGAGCTGTCTCAACACACCATACACTCGAAAGATTACATGAGATCAAGAATGAGACTTTGCTGATTACCTCAAGTCATGATAGAATTATGCCACAGTCTGTTATGGAAGAAATGCATGAAAAAATTCCAAATAGTATGTTAAAAATTATAGATAAAGCTGGACATGATTCACCCTTATCTCGGGCTCCAGAAATAAATCAAATGATAATAGAATTCTTGAAAAAGTAACTTCTAATCAACTCCTAATTTTTTTAATTAAAAGCATATAGAATTATACAATATTATATAATTAGAAATTTTAAAAGTGATATTAAATTTTCCAATCTAATTTATTAGGATTCTTTTTCTCAGATCATGACTCAAAAACCAACTAATCAATCCCATAAACAAATAAAACCTAGAAAAACAAAATATCCTGAATTAAGTCCTTTATGGATTGGCATGCTCATTGACGTCTTAGGATTTTATATAATTATACCTTATCTACCAGCCTTAATTCAGTTTTTTGATACGACTGCTTTTATGATAGGTTTACTACTAGCAACTAATGCAATATTTTCACTTTTTTCTGCACCTATGTGGGGAAAATTAAGTGATAAATATGGAAGAAAACCAATGCTACTATTAGCTGAAGCTGGGACATGTTCTGCATTTTTGATTCTTGCTTTTTCAAATTCACTTCAAATGTTTTTCATTGCTCGAATCGTGGATGGTATTTTTGGGGGTAATTTTCCTCTTACAAGAGCAATCATCACAGATAGAGTTCCACCAAAGGATAGAGGCCTCCAAATGACAAATGTTGGTGTAGTGATGACCATAGCAGGACTCGTTGCCCCTGGATTAGGTGGTTTTCTGTCTGTTTTTCCAGTATTCGGTCCAGATTTCCCTATGGCACTTTCTGGATTAGTAGCAGCAGGATTTTCATTTTTAACAATATTAACTACATTTTTTTTCATAAAAGAATCTTGGCCAAAATCTAAAAGAGAATTAGCAGAAAAACATATCAAAATAAAGATTAATCTTTGGAAAAACAAGGATGCATTATATTTATTAACTCAATATGCTCTTCATACATTCTCTTTTATAATGTATGTTTCAACACTTGCTCTTTTTATCGGACTAATATTAGGACGTGATACTATAGGAGTAAGTCTATTACTAACAGTATCAGGAATATCACGAGCAGTGGTAAGATTTAGCTTGTTTAAACCAACCATGCGAAAACTTGGAGAGAAGAGGATGAAATTTGCAGGTTTAATTATACTAGTATTTACATTTTATTTTATTGGTATATTTGGGTCTTTTTATCCAGAAATTTGGGTTTTTATAATACTTATGGTAGTTGCTAGTTATGGGGTGTCTTGCTCGAGAGGGCTATTAATAAGTGATGTAACTCAAAGTGTAACTCCAAAAGAGGTGGGAAGAATTAATGGTTATACTACCACCTTAGATAGTACTGCTCAAATAATTGGCCCTTTACTTGGATCATATTTTTTAGAAAACTTAGATCCTTTTTTTTATGGGTATATGATGGCAATCCTCGCATTAGGGGCTTTTGTTATGATATTTAAAAAGGTTGTTCCATTGATGCAAAAGAAACAATTTGAAGAAATGGAAAAAATCATTCAATAACAAGATTTTTGAAATATTTTTAGTATCGAAATCTTTTTTTAAAACTTATTGCTAATTATCATTTAATGAAAGAAAGCAAAAATTCTTCTCTTTCTAATGAAAAAGAGGAAAAAACCGTAGAACTTCCAGCTTTTGACTTCTTTAAAATTAATTTCATTACCTTTCTCATACCTCTATATGTTTGTTTAGGACTTTTTCTGCTATTTGAATATTATTTTATTAATTTACTTTCAATCCATCCTCTAATCCACTTTCTACTTATCCCAGGAATTATTTTTATATTATATTATATCTATTTAATTATTTTAATCGAATTCAGTGCTTTATGGACTCGGAGTTGGAATAAAAAGTCTCCACCACAGCAGGGAGTTTTTGCAAGAGTTCTTGATGATATTAACAGTCCTGAAGGTAAATTAATAAAATTCTACCATAAACGAGGTTTTATTATTAAATATCCTGTGTGGTTGACTTCAAAATCTCCATTTCCCTGGCTTGTTAACAGAACATTAAGAAGAATAAGCCATAACAAAATTGGAAACAATGTTATATATTGTGATGCTTATGTGGGATTGGAGTTTACAAATATTGATGATAACATATTTATCTATCCATCAAGTGGATTATCAAGTCATGCAGTAAATACAATTTTCGGAAAAATTTCTATGTTAGAAATCAAATTGGGAAAAAATACTACGATTTATCCAGGTGATATAGTAGGACCTAATGCGATAACTGAAGAAAACAATGTTATTTATCCGAACACTGTATTACATAAGAATTGGAGAGGAAAGCCGGGAGAATTTTATTATCAAGGCAGTCCTGGCCGTCCTATTGAAAAAAGGTCTAATTGATGAAGATTTTTAATTTTTTGGAAACTTTCCATGTCTTTGCAGGAATTCTCTATAACGATTTACCTTATCTAACACCATACCAGCAATATCTAGGCTCTCGAAAACAGGAACGGCCTTATTCAATAATTTCATTTTAAATTTATATCTGCTTTTATATTCCTCAAAACCTTCATTTATTTTAAGCATAACACAATAAATAGGTTTTGTGCTGACATTTTTAGCTTTAGAGACATACCTAATAAATTCTCGATTTAAATCTGTTCCCATAAACCCAATTTCTTCTAATATATCTTGAAATCCCCCAAATCGTTCAGGATCCTTAATGAATAAAATTGAAGAAATATTTGGGTCTTTATCTAAGGCTAGAATCGTTCTATAATAAATATGTGGTTGAATTCCACTTCCTCCAAGATCAATTGGATTAGTGAGATTTGTATTTACATCAGGTATAAATCTCTGCATTTTGTGAATAGTTTTTTCTGTCAAACTTGGTATATTTAATCTATACTTTTCAAGCATATCAATAGCTTCGATTGTTGAACCTCCTCCGATACCTATAACTCCTACATTTCGTTTGTCTGGTAAATGAGTTAAATTAAATGCTGAAGCGAGTGCTGCAAGTTCATTTGAATTATTAACAATACAACAACCTGTTTGCTTACCTACAGCATCCCACATTTCATTATTACCTGCAAGTCCGCCAGTATGGGATAAAATGGCCTTTTTGGTAGCTTCTCCATATCCTGCTCTCCAAAGTATTACTGGTTTCCTATTTAAGTTGCATTCTTTTACGATTCTCATAAATTGTCTCCCTTGATTAATAGATCTTAAATTTTCTATGTATAAGCCAATGATTTTAGTATAGTCATCCTTGATAAAGTACTCTAGGAATTCTACTGGTGATAAATCTAAAGCATTTCCAATGGAAAGAAATTTAGATGCATACAAACCATATGAAACAGCCAATTGGGACATATTTTGGGCAATCCCTCCTGATTGAAAAACTCCGGAAAAGTTCCCCGCCTTCCTAGATTGATCAAAAGCAAAATAAAGGCCTGATTTAGGATTATATACACCTAAGCAATTCGGACCTATAATTCTTATATTATATCGTTTAGCGATTCTTAGAAGATCTTGTTCCAAATCCTCATTGCCAACTTCGCGAAATCCAGAGGCAAAAATTGTAACAAAGGGTACCCCTTTTTTACCAATTTCTTCCATTACTCCCGGGCATAATCTTGCAGGGATTGCTAAAATTACATAATCGATTGGTTCTTCAATATCAAGAATTGAACTATAAATTTTATAACCCATCAATTCCTGTCCTGTTAATTTAGGATTGAACAAATACATTGGCCCTTTAAATTTATCTTTCATACACCGTACAAAAAAACTCCCTCCCCTCATGTCTGGAGAGACTCCGATAATGCCAATAGCTTTAGGGAAAAAAAGTCTTTCAAAATCGATTTCTTTAAATGATTTCATTGCACAGATTAAAATATATTTTAAAATTGAGTTAGGTAGCAAAATTAATCTCGTCTAAAATATTTTATTGAGAGAAAGTGTTATTAGAAACCGTTTTTTCTTTAATATTTTTCCTGTTTAATTATAGATTTTGTCGCTCTCACATCATTTGTAATTATTCCATCAACTCCATATTTTATTAACTTTCTTATTGAAGGTTCTGAATCAACCGTCCAAGGAAATATTTTAATATCGTTTCTGTGTGCAAATTCCACAAACTGTTGATCAATCAAAAAGTAAATTGGATTTATCGCAAATAATTTATAATCAATACAAAACTGAATCATTTCCTTTTTTACATCCCAGTTGAATTTTTTTCCATATTGCCTTGGCTCTAGAGAAGCTAATTTTATTTTAGGATCCACCTTTTGGATCTTTAGGAGCTCATCGTGTAAAAAAGAGCTCACTACCACTTGATCTGCAATTTGGTATTTGTTAAATAAGGCAATCACTTTATTTGATATATTTTTGACCTTAATTTCACAATTGAGAGCTATTTTACCTTTGATTAACTCAATGACTTCTTGAAGGGTAGGAATCTTCTCTCCTTCACCAAAATTAAGAGCCTTGAGTTCTCCAAGGGTGAGATCTTTAATAAGACCATCCACCCCCGTTATTCGATTGAGATCTTCGTCATGGGCAACAACAAGAAACCCATCTTTAGATTCTTGAACATCCAATTCTATATAGTCTGCTTTTAATTCAATTGCTATTTTAAAAGCTTTAAGAGTATTTTCAGGAGCAATATTGCTTGCCCCTCTATGAGCAATGATTAAAATTTTTTCTTCCTTATGTTCGATAATCTTCAAAAATCCCATTTTCTATATTTTAATTGTAATAATAAAGATATTATCTCTAATTAATCTCTTACTCTAATATAAGAATAATATTAATTCTTCATCTAGTTAAATAGGCATAAATTTGATTATTTTTTTGTGAATTCAAAATCAATACATCATTAATTTCCTAGTTATTTTATAGTTATTCAAGGTTTTGAGAAACCACTACCTAAACAAGAAATTAATAATTTAAACTAGATCTTTATAAATACGTAATACGGTAACAATTACGTAAGTTATACGTTAAATTTATAAGTGGTATTTATTTTTTTAATTCTGTTAAAAAAAAACCTTTAAAGGCGTAGTAAACCGAAAAGTTTAATAGTTGAAGAATTGAAAACGTATCGTTGAAGGTGAAAATAAAAGATTATGCGATTTTGCGACCAGTGCGGAAACATGCTTATCCCAAAAAACGGAAAACTATACTGTAAGGCTTGTGAAGAGGAATTCGACTTAGGCGAGAGCAAAGGAGAATATAAAATTCAAAAAAAGATTCGTCATGATGAGAAAGAATCTGCCCCAATCGTAGTTAAGGAAGGTTTGAGAGGGGAAAGAATATCTAGTGAGGATCGAAAGGCCTACGAAGATCTTTTCTCGGGAGCTGATGGGGACGCTTACTAGTTTGGGCTATTCTTACAGAATTAGGATTAGATCACTTATTCTTCTGTAGTATATAAAATTTTCGTATTCTTTAAAGATGTTTTAATATTTCATTATTTTAGAGAAAATATTTATTAATTAGAGATATTTTTACCAACTGAATTGATCAATATGACTGAAGAAAAAAAGGAGAGGCTACGCGGTCTTGCAGGAATTGTTTCCAAACAAGTTGAACCTCTGAATGAAAATTCAAAATTTAAGAAAAAATTCAAGGATAAAGAAGTTAAAGTCCTTATAAATGCAAAGGATGGAAAATATGCGGCTTTATTAGTAATAGATAAAGGAACAATTCATGTGGAAGGATTTAAAAACAACCCCAAAAAAAATCTTAAGAAGAAGGTTATTGGATGGGATGGTTTTTTACAAGCAGATACCAATACATTTCTAAGTCTTCTTGGTAGTGAGGATATCTCTTTAGGAAAAGTCATAGGAAAAATTCTTACAGGGAGATTAAAAATAAGGGGCATTAAACACGTTCTTGTTCTACTTCAACTATTTAGTTTATAATATAAGTCCAAGAATATTATTTAGTCTGAAGGAAAACGTCAACAAGTGAAGTCATCTTTTCTCTCAATTTATCATTATTTGTCTCATCTTTTAATGAATTAATAATTACATCTTTATCAGTATTAGATATAGAAGCAAAATTTTCAAGAAATTCTCTTAAATATATTATTTTTTTTGTAGGATTTTCATCAATTTTAGTAATAAAACTATTGACAAGATCTTGAAACTTATTTGTTTGTTCCTTACTTCTAGGATGTAGATGTTTCCCCTTAGATTTTTCAATTTCTTGTAAAATAGTATTATTTTCTATGATATTGCTCATTATATCCTTAAGAGTCTCTTTTCTGGATAGAAGTGATAATTCAGAGAGGTATTTTTTAATCTCTAAGTCTTTTTCTTCAATATCTCTAATCATATCGAGAACTTCATCCTTAATTTCTCTTGCCATATATAAATTATGTTTTCTCTAAATTTTTAAATTTACCAAAAATAATTGTTAAATAGGAATGTTTGATAATATGAAACAAAATTTAAGAGAATTCCAAGATTTTATTGGATATAGATTCAAGGATGATCAACTCTTAGTTGAAGCCCTTACTACTCCCCTGGTAGGACACGAATTAGGGAAACCTGATTATGATTTTTTAGAAAATTTGGGAGATGCTGTCTTAAAGATTATTTTTATCTTGAAATTATATCATCAAGGGATAAGAGATCCTGGGGAAATTACTAAAATTAAAGCTTCCTTAGAAAGTGATAAAGCTTTAAAAACGATTGCAAAAAGAATGAATTTAGAAAAATTCATATTTTATTCTGAAAAACAGACAATTGAGGGTACCCGGATCTTAGCAGATGTTTTTGAAGCGATTTGTGGAGCAATTTTTTTTGATTCTAAATATAATTTTACTATAGTTGAAGAAAAAATGATCAATCCTTTCATTGAGGATTTTGATACTGTTCTTAAAAATGAATTACCATATAATAAGAATGATTTATTAGAATATTTACAAGATAAATTTAAGACTTCTATTTCTATTGAACTTGATTATAGCAAAAGTGGATTTGAGCATGACCCAATCTGGATTGCAATGAATCCAAGGATTACTGATAAAAATAGCCAAAAGATTCTAATTGAAATATCACAAAACATAAAATCAAGCAAATTTAGAAATAAGAAAGATGCTGAAAAAGATATTTATGCTAAGATATTTAAATACCTAAAAACAAAAAAGAAATAAAGATTTCAGTTTTATCTTATTTGGAATTTCTGCTGTTATTTTAATATCAAGTTTAGTTTCATTTTTTATATTCCTTGATGTATATGAGAACTTGGGAATTCCTCAAACACCTAAATTGGATATGATTATATTCATATTTAGTATGGTAACCTTTTCGTTCCTTGTTATTGTCGGGATTATTCTTCGAATAGTTTTTAGAAAGGAAGAATAACTATTAATTTCCTTTTTTCTTATATTCTTTCAGTTTTTTAAATGTTCTATTTAATTAGAACCTTAATTTTTAAAAATACTTTAGTACTTTTTAGATCTAAGCTCAGTATTCAGATAAAATTTATTTTAACACTATAATATAATAAAGTTAAAATACCACCTAATAATCTAAAATAAGGTACTTAACAATAAAGAAAATTTAATAGTAGAATTTGTATGACTCAATTACCAAATATTAAGAAAACTCCTTTAATGGAACGATATGAAGAAGAAACTGGGAAATTAGCAATATGGAAAGGTGAAGTTTCAAAACAATTTATAAAATGGAAACAACGACAAAAAAAAGAAGAAATCAAAAAAGAAAAATCAGACATTATTTCTCAGTCTCGAATAGAAAAGAAAGCTATGAAGAAAGAAGTTAAGGAAGATAAAGTTCCGGGTAAAGATTATGAACATCTAATTGTAGTTGAAAATTTGCATAAGACATATTTATTGGGAACAACTGCAGTCGCAGCATTAAGAGGTGTAGATTTAACAATAGATAATGGAGACTTTGTCGATATTATGGGGCCTTCTGGTTCTGGAAAAACGACTTTACTAAATTTGATTGGAGGTCTTGACACCCCAACGCGAGGAAAGATCTTTTTAGAAGGGTCTAATATAAGTATGTTGAATGATAATGATTTAGCAGAGATCCGTAGGGAACGTATAGGTTTTGTATTCCAATTTTATAATTTACTCCCCCAAATGACTGCAATGGAGAATGTTATGGTGCCACTTCATTTTTCAGGAAACCTAAGTCGTCGAGGAAAGAGGAAAAGAGCAATGGATCTCTTAAGATTAGTAGGATTGGATGAAAGAGCGCATCACACACCTTCAGAATTGAGTGGTGGTGAACAACAAAGAGTTGCTATTGCAAGAGCCTTCGCAAATGATCCTGGGGTAGTGATTCTTGATGAGGTTACAGGAGATCTTGATAGTAAAACAGGAATAATGATTTTGAATCTTCTGAAGGATTTAAACAAACGAGGAGCTACTTTTGTTGCCGTAAGTCATGATGCTGCGGTATCTGAATTTGCAAATAAAGTTCTTCATATGAGAGATGGGAAACTAACAACAGAGGGAGAAATATCGGGCTTGAAAGAGACTCAACTTATGGAATTAAAAAGAAAGCAGGAGAATGAGATTAATAAAGAAAAGTGTAAAAGTAAAATTTTTCAATACCTGTTCTCAAATCAAGGAAAAACGGAAATTAAAATAAATGAAATAAAACATTTCATCCCAAGCTCCATTTTTATAAATTTACCAGAAAGCTTTGAAGATATTTTACAGGAATTGATAACAGATAATAATCTTAATATGAAAATAGATGGAGAATTGTTAAGCTTACAATGAAAAATATGGATGAAGTTCTCAAATAAAGAATTGGATGAAATAATACCTCATGAACCATTTTAGATTAGTTATAAAATATGCTTTTTTGGATCTTAAAAAGCAGAAAATCAGAACATTATTAGCAATTATCGGAATGCTTATTTCTATTGGTTTGTTAACGGTAGTATTATTTTTAAATGATTCTATTTCTTCCAGTTACGTAGATTACCTTACAATTGAAGCAGGAAACCAGGATGCTGTAATAACGGTAAGGCATTTTACAGGGGAACCGGAAGATAGATCGTCCTATTTTAAATTTGATCCGATCATAGAAACAATTCAAAATACTTCGTCTACAGTTGAAAATTTTATTCCACGAATGGATGTATCTGCAACAGTAAAAATTTCAAAGGGATTTAATACAACAGAATTATCAGGGGAAGAAGAATGGAGTGTTTTGTCTGGAATTAATTTCACTCATGAAAAAAGTATTAAATTTGGGTCAATGGTCAATCCTTCAAGCAATGAGATTCTTGATCTGGATAGTTTACCTCTAAATCATTGCGCGATCTACTATGGTTTTAACAATATTATTAGGTATAAGGTAAATGATATTATCGAAATTAAAATGAGATTAAGGCATGGAAATGTTACACACACAATTACTAAAAATCTTACTGTTGATGCTATTTTTGATTTCAATCTAAAATGGCCTAGTGAATACCGTACTAGACATCTTATTGTGGTTGATATTGAGACATTATATCACTATTTCGGATATGAAGAGTTCAATAAAACCTGTAGTCAATTAATTTTAACTCTCAAAGACAGTGAAAATATTTATGATATAAGAGACATAGAAGGAACAAAATCTACTGTTAAGAATATTGCTGGCGAAATTCAACTTGCGATTGGGATTGAAAAATTTTTTATAGATCTGCCCAAATTAAGAGTTTTAGGTTGGGCTGAAATGGTAAGTATTTTGATCGTTATTGTGTTTATATTTGTATCTATTGTTGCCATGCTTATTTCTGGTGTATTAATTAATGGGATTCTAAAAACTTCAGTAGAAGAAAGAATAAGAGAATTTGGGATATTTCGAACACTAGGTGCTAATAAGAGATATAACCTTGCGATTGTATTAATGCAAGGATTCCTCTTATGTAATTTGGGGACAATTTCTGGCATTATTACTGCTAACATTATATCTAGATTTATAATAATTCCTTTTGCAAATAGAGTAATAACTGACGCTGCAATTGGTTTTACAGAACTAACATTTTCTTTTAGTATTTGGTCAATTTTAATAGCTTATGCCATGGGTATAGGTGTTGGAATGATAGTAAGCATTTCTCCTGCCTTGAAAGTAATGAAACTTCAACTTATCGAATCTATCCATCCCTATCGTCATGAAGATACTCTTTATCACCTTCAAAAAAAAACTACTGTTAACTATAAAATCATACTTGTTGGAATTATTTTAGCATTTAATGGAGGATTTGTTTTCTATGTTATCCCTAGGATTTTAATTTCTAATGATTCAACTCTTTTTGCCGGTGTACTTATTGCAATTTTATTAATCTTTAATATTGGGTTAACTTTAGCAGGATTAGGATTAATTCCTCTTGTCTTAAGAATAATTATAGCGCTATTTAGACCGCTTGCACAACGATTACATAATGTAATAAAGATATTTGTATTTCGATATCAAAGAAGAAATTCTAGTACGGTAATGATTTTTGCACTTTCTTTTTCATTCGTAATTTTTACGTCTACAGTAATTAACACTCTTTCAGCACAATCTTCCGCGATGACAGAATTAACTTATGGATCAGATATTGTGATTGAAACTTCTGGTTGGCAAGAACCAGATGAGATTTACAATGCAGGTTTAGGTGGTGGTCCTTTTTTTCCAGTATCTATCAATGAAGACAGATTATTAAATTCAAATCTTGAAATCCAGCAAACTACCATAAATATAAATAAGGTAATGACAATAAATTTTGAAGAAGAATTGTTATCGATTGATGGTATTGAAAAGGTATCATCCGTTATTGCAAAACCGTACCAGTTGACTCAAATATATTCTGAAGCAGATAAAGAATTTAAAGCTGAGATTGGAGATTATACAGGATTATCGACCCAGGCAATTACACTAATTGGAATTGATGAGGAATATTTATTTACAGTAAAGAAAGAATATATCGAAATGACTTCTGGGAGTGTGGATAAGGCATTTTATCATATGTTTAATTTAGAAGAATTTTATACTTGTATTATCTCAGAAGCTATTGCAATCGACTTGAACTTAAAAATATCTGATTCAGTTAGAATTGTTATCTACAGAGGAGATGAATTAGAAGTATACCCATTTAAAATTGTAGGGATTGCAAAAAGCATGCCTGGATTTTCAACTGAATTTAGTGGTACTAGTACACAAGCATATATGGGAGGTGTTTTAATATCCCAAGAATCTTATCTAAGAATATTAGATATTCCCCTAGTTCCTTATGTTGATAGGATTTTTGTCAAGATAAGAGAAGATAAAATTACTTCAGCTCGTTCCATTGAGGATATTATTAATGAATTATATAGAACAGACTATAATTATAATTTATATAACTTGGAAAAACTAATTACTCAACAACAATCTGCATTTTTTATATTAGATACACTTTTTTCACTTATAGCAATGACTACAGTATTTATATGTATTTTCGGCTTGTTATCATCATCTTATTCTACAATTATTGAAAGGAAAAAGGAGATAGGAATAGTGAGAACATTAGGTTTGAAGGGAAGAGATATAAACCGTCTTTTTATAATTGAATCATTAATAATTATGATAAGTAGTGGGATAATAGGAATTATTGTAGGTTGGCTATCAGCTTGGATTGTCACCTCAAACTTAAGTACACTTACGGGAATGCCATATGTATTGTTTGTCCCTTGGTTTAACATTATTCTGATTTTTTCTCTTTCAATATTTATGATTATAATTGGAATGAAAGTACTTTTAAGAAAAGCACGAAAGAAGAGGATTGTAGAGATTTATAGAGAAACGATGTGAGGAAAAGTAAACAATGAATAGGACAAAAAAATACATCACAATTATACTTATTATAATATCTCTAGTTGGTCCTTTGTATCTCAAATTATATAAAAATCTAAGAAACAATAATTTTATGTTTAAAGAAGAAATTATAGAAAAAGATAGTTCACTGGGATTAGCTGACATTGCTGGCACAGATCTTTATGCAGAACAGATTCAAGCTTATGTTGCAGGAAATAAGTCAATTATAAAGCAATCTCTCTTTACAAATGATACTTCTATTCTTTCTCAATTTGATACAAATGATCCAGCATTTTATAAATGTAATATACTTATAAGTGCATCCAATGCTATTCCTCCGGAAATTTTTCCGAGAATTCTAACTGAAAGTGAAATAACTAATCATTTTTCATTCAGCTTCAATGCTTTTTCAGGTTTTCTTTATTATGATAAAGAAATGAGTTCAGATGATGCGAAAATAAAGGCTGAGAGAGCACTTGAGATTATTAAAAGAAAATTTCAAATTGATTTAATTTTATTGAATGTAACAGAACCAAACTTCTTTCCATTTATAGGCCATTATCCTAATTGGGAAGTTTACTTTAAAGAAATTACTACAAATCTTCCAATGGATGGATATTGGAAAGCTTTGGATCAAAATCGTCTTACTAATGATGAATATATCCAGAATTATCATATTTCCTCTACAATAATGTTTATTAATTCTTTAGATTTTCTAGAGTGTGATTTTAACATTTCTACAGATCAAGTCAATTTCAATCTTGAATCTCTTGATCTATCATTTTTAGAGAATTTGCAAACTGAAAATGTAACTCAACAAATTGATAACTTTGAAGAAATTTATGGAGATATACTTAATGAAACCATTTCGGAAGTAGAATTGGATCAATTTGTTAAGATAATTAGCTCTTTTACATTATCCAATAAATCTCATTACACTAGTTTAATGATCCAATATGAGGGTTTAAAAGATGGTATAAAAAGTGTCGCTTCCAATCAATATGAATTTAATTTATGGAATGCAATGGGATATGTTGGGGCTCCATTAGCACCAAGCCAAAAAATATATATAGCTTTAATTGGTGCGTTCATGAGCGATATTGAAATAAATATATTATGCACAGATATTATCGATGTGACTCCTAATTATTTTCAATTTAATGATTTTCTTCTTGAACAAATCGGGTTGATTCTATTTTTAGCAGGAATTGATTTTGACATGGAAACTATTAAAGAATACTCTTTTGAATTATTTTGGCAGAATAAGGAGGGAATAAAACAAAGTTATATTAAACCAGTAAATCTAAACAATCAATATAATATTATTAATTATCTACAACAATTAGGTTTTCAAGGTTTTCCTTTTATTCCAACAGGAATTTTAAATCCAATTGAAAATCTATCAGTTCAATATAACACATCTAATTCAGATTGTAATGTAATAATAACTAAAACACCTATTGGAAATAATGCTACTTATGGTGCTTATCAAAATTTTGATTTTAATATAACTGTAGAAAATATAGGAAATATTTCAATTTGGGGTGTTCCAACACCTATACCATTTGAACTAAATAACTTTTTTTTAATAATCACGCAAGGTAATCAACAAGGAGCAAATCTAATACAAAATGCAATTTGGGAAGTTGTTGATGAAATGTATCACAATCAATACGATTCATTAGAAGATTTTTTTAATTTTGATGAGGATCCTCGTATTTTTTATCTGGATTCTTTAGGAATAGGAACTTATGATAGATTCTTTCCTGATGTAACAAATATCTCTAATTTATGGCCTTATAATGAAGAGATGGATGAAGTTGCTGAGGAATTGTATAAGAGATATGATTTTTTAGACGATATAATCTCTTATGATGCATTTATTGAGTATTTTAAAAATAAAGATAGTATTTGGAATAGTGAGAATTGGAAATTGGAACCAAATGAAAAATTCACATATATTTATAACAACTTCTCTATTAGTGTTATTGACAGCTTCACAGCTTTTTACTCTAATAATTTCACAATTAAAGAGACTAATCCAAAATTACCCGCGTTAATCTCTGGAATTTCCGCTAAGGGTACAACGCCTGAATTTGCTCTGCAGAATGATTCCAGAAGTTGGATTATTGAATCAGAAGAACGTTATCTTAATCAAGAAGAAATAGAAATTCAATTTCTTTTTCAAAATGATACTTCAATCAACTTAACCGAATACCGTTTGGAGAGAGTATCTTTAATAATTGATTTCACAGATCCTTCAAATAACCTCAACTTTGAAATCTTCAATTACTCTATCGGAAAATTCCAAGATGCAATACCCTTTATATCATCTCAATTAAACAATTCTTATACATTCTCATTTATTAGTTATAATAAAAGCTTAGAATGGTTGTTCGATCCTACAGCTCCAAATAATCATATTGTCGCATTCAAATTAAGTGGTATAGATACAGATAAATTCAATATTTCTATTAATGATTTTGATATTAAATTTTATGTAAGAGATATTAATCCCTATGAGGCATTGGGGGCTAGAATTTCATTTAGTTCTTTATCTGGGAGAGTCCATTATTTTAGATCATCAAATTCAGTAATTCTTAGTACCTATGGTATGGCTTCATTATTAGCTGTTTCTTATCTTTCTAATTATAGTGCTAAAGAGGGTGATTTAGTTGCATATACAATTAATGTCACAAATATTGGTTCAGATAAAGCTGAAAATATCAATATCTCACTTTTATTACCAGGTATAATTGATGACCCTATAAATTTTACCCTTAATAATAACAATCTTAGTTTCTATCTTCCTAATCTTAATCCCTATGAAAGTTTTCAGATTAGCTTTTCATTTTATGTTCCAAATACAAGATCTTTAAAAATGGTTTCAATAATTTATGATAATCCTAAAAATATTCAAGGTGGAAATTCCTCTAAGTTATATTCAAATACGAATGAAGTGTGTATCTCTTCTCCAATTGATTATGTTAAAAGATATCCTTTTTTAAGAACAGTAGGGATTAATTATAAAATCATTAATCCTAAACAATTTGCTCCTCCTATAGGGAGCATATTTAATCTAACAGTTGAAATCGTAAACCTTGGACCTGTTGGTTTGCTGATCCCAGATTTAAATACAAAAATGAGAGATCAATTTGGAGATTTAAGAAGAATAGATGAAAAGAATCTACTTTTTTATAATCTTTCATTTAATCATACTATTTCCTTTAATATAACCATTAAAAAAATTGATTGGAAAGGTTACTACTATCCTCCTATTAACTTTTTAAAGAGTTCTGAAAGCAATACTATACAAATTTTCAAATCATCATTTTTGGTTTTAGGGAATATTAATTTCTCCTTGAAAAAGTCAATAAACAGAAATGAAGTTGAAATTGGAGATTTAATTAGCGTTACCATTGAGATTGAAAATACGGGTACCATAACCACAAAAGAAGTTCAAGTAAATGATATGGTCAGTTATTCTCCCTCAGATTTCACATTAACTGATGGTAAATTAATAAATGTAATAGAATGTTTAGAACCAGGAGAAAAGGCTTCTTTTAATTATACTATTAAAGCTAAAAGGCAAAATATAATTAATTTAAAACCAGCATTAATTTCCTACTATTTTTTACTCAAATCAGAAGAATTTTCTAATGAGGTTAAGGTCAAAATAATAATTCCAAGAAGTAGGCAATTGATGTATGTTTTAATTCCGATTGTATCTGCGTTGGGTATTTTCGGAATTTATATATGGCAGATTAAAAAAAAAAAGTTAAAAAGGTATATATTTCGAAGAAATGAGTTAGAGATTTTCGAGTTAAGTTCTAGAGACTCAATTTTAGAACAGAAGCACACTCTAAAAGAGAGATTAAAAGAAATTTCTAAATATCAAAAGGAAAATTTCAGACTTAATGAGTCAAAGTCAGATTTAACACAAAAAAAAGATGAATCGGGTGATATATCATAAGATTACTTAATAAAAAACTATTAGTTTTATTCTTACTATTGTCTATATCAAACCTTTTTAATATATTAGTGATTAATAGAATTAATTGGCAGGATGATAGCTATGTATCAACGACTCAAAATATCACAAAATTACAAATAAATAGCGTCAGCCAAGATATAATTGTTTCTTTTAACCAATCCTCATTCAATAGTAATGTAAAAGATAGATTTGTATATTATGGGGGATATATTAAAAATGAATGGAATGGTGATTTTGAGTCAACTTGTGGCTTTGCGGGTAGAATGCAAAGTGAATTAAATAGATCATTATTTAAAATGGAATTTCCTGATGCTAAAATTGAAGATGATGAAAAAATAGAAATCCAGATGAACTATGCAACCGTACAAGTCAAAGCTGTAAACTCGTCGTGGAATATAAATGGATATAAAGGCGTTTCTAATGGTTCAATAGCTGTATTAGATACTGGAGTAAATTCTAGCCAAGAATTCTTAAATGGAAAGATAATTGGTTGGCATAATTTTGTAAATAGTGATCCTGTTTCAGATGATAATGGTCATGGTACATTTATTTCTTCTGTTATTACTGGAAGTGGCATAGAACCTTATAATTCAACTAATCCTACGGTAGTAAATCTTCATGGAAATTATTCTCATTTAAGTTTATTTGAAAATGGAATTGTCTCAACAAATTATTCAGTTAAAATATTTTCTTTTAATGCGAGTAAGTTAGATTCGAATATTTATATCAGTTCGATTTGGGATTTAAATAACAATGGAATTAGTAAATTTTGGTTTGAATTATATTATAACAGAACATTAGTTAATTCTTCTTACAATATTAATCCTAATCAGTATTATGATATAGATCAAAATGTTGCCCAATTTGGAACAGGTATTTATGATCTTTATATTAAATATTTAAGAAATACTTCAAATTTAAACCCCAATTTTTCATTTAATGCTACTGTTTCCTATTTTCCAGAATCATATACTCCAGATTTCGCACATTTTACAGGAATAGCTAATGCCACTAAAATAGTAGCATATAAAATTTTAAATCAATCTGGGATGGGATATACATCAAATTTAATATCAGCATTAGCAAATATAATTCAAAATAGAGCAACATATAAGATTATAAGCGCTTGTTTAAGTATAGGTACATTGGGAAGAGATGTAGTAACCATTAATAGAGTTATCGATGAAGTCATAAGAAATGGAATTTTAGTTGTTATTGCTGCTGGAAATAATGGAATTAAAGGATCAAACTCTCTAAATGGATTAGCTATAAATAAAAATGCATTAGTTGTAGGGGCAATTAATGATAAAGATCAAGTAACATCATATAGCAGCATGGGAAAGTTAGAAGGAGGTGATGTTCTCAAACCAGATCTTGTAGCACCGGGAGGCAGTAAATTACTAAATTCACGTACAATTATTTCTGCTGATTCAAAAACTAATAGTGTAACAACTAGTTATGGAACCTCAATATCTTCAGCAATCGTATCAGCAGCTATTAATTTACTAATTGAGGCAAAATGGGGTAATTGGAACCAATGGAACAATCTTAATTTAACTGAATGGGTGAAAATCATTAAATCTATTTTATTAATGACTGCGTCTGAAACTACTTTAAAAAGAGAAGATGATCCCTTAACAGAAACTATCGATGAAAGTGATTATTCCCCCTCCATATCTTGGAATCCTTCAATAAATGGCTTAAGAGACTCTCATGAAGGATATGGAAAGCTAAATATACAAGGTGCTATTGATGCATTGACAAAGTATATGGGATTCAATATAGAAAAAGGATATTTAACTAGTTCTGCAGAAGACCCACTAGGTATTCATGTCTTTGCTCGTCGAATAATTCTTACTCCAAATATACAGTATCAGTTCAATCTAACTGTAACTGAAGATCAAGAAAAAACTGATTTTGATCTATATTTATTTTCAAATAAGTCTAATCGTTTTGGAGAACCAATTTTATTACAGTCTTCGAGAAAAGGACGATACAGAGATTTTGATACTTTTTATTTCATTCCAAAAAAGAACCAAACTGAATGTATTGTTATAGCAAAAGCTATTAATGGTACAGGGACTTTTTCTCTGAATGTCTCTACTGTTAAAAACTTATATACTCCCGAATTAAAAGTACCAGAAATTAATTATATTGGAGGTTCTAAAAACACTACTATTATGAGCTTTCAACAATTCTCAGGGAATAATCCAAATAAAAATTATAGTATTGATCAATATAGATTCTATATAGATTATTACGATAATGATAGTTCAAATGTTCCCCCCCAAGAAATTTATGTATCTATTATGGAGCTATCAAAGAATTACACTTTAGCCCCAATTATTCAAGCTGATATTGCTTATATTAATAATGTTTTACCTCAATTTGCTGATAATAACTATACGAATGGTGAATTATATGTTAGTAATTATATTCAATTTCCTAGTACTGGTACTTTCCATTTCTTCTTTGTTGGCAGTGATGGTAAACATTGGATAAGATTTCCTGAGACACATTTTTTCAACATTACAATAGAATTTCCAACAGATAGTGAATCCTTTCCTTATAGTCATAGTTTTAATGATGGTTTGGGGAATTGGAGTATCTCTGGTACAGGATGGGATCTATTAAATCAAACAAACGATAATGATAATAGATCACAGGTTTATGAAAACAAATGGAGTAGTCTATATTTTGGCATCTTTCATAATCATCCAGTTAATTATACATATCAACCTATAAATACTGTTGAAGATCCTTATCCAAATGGAACACTTATAAGTCCCTTATTTAATCTGACCAAATTAAATAAAAGTACAACTCAACCATTTGCCAAATTTGGTTTAAGATCTAGCATAAATTCAGGAGATTATATTTTCTTGGAAATAAATTTAAATTGGACGGGATGGATCATATTGAAAATATATACAAATCAAGAAAGAGAATGGTTCCTTGAAGAAATTAATCTCACGGAATATATTGGTAATTTTGTGCAGTTTAGATTAGAGGTAGATTTAGATGATAATTATGATTCAATTAATTATAAAGGTTTTATTTTAGATTACTTTTCAATTAGTAATTATGTAAATGAGAATAGCCCATTATTAATTTTTAATTTAACTAAGGATATTTCATCATTTCAGGGTTCTAAATATCAAAACTTCAAATTTACCTGCTTTTATTACGATTTAGATAACAATTATCCAAATTATCTTTATCTTGAAATGGATAACGAAAATTATACGATGGTTAATGCTTTTGGAGATTGGACTGCTAATTCAAATACTTCTACAGATAAAGGAATAACTTTCAAAAAATCTTTAATCATAGGGAAAATTTCTAATCATTCTTTTCGTTTTCATTTTTCTGATGGTAAATTTCAAAATAAAACTCAATGGTATAATAAAGAAAATTCACTTTTTGAATTTATTAACGTAGAACCTCTTCAATTTAATTTAAATTATTCTAACAAGCTTATTGGACGTCAATTTTCAAATAATAGTTTAAAAGATTATTATATTTTTGGAACTCCGTATCCCAAAGATTATACTGCATGGTTTAAAGGCGATAATACATGGCATCCTATAATGAGATTAAACCAGGAATATATATACGGAGGGATTGGATTATCCTATGGAAGTAATAGACAGGGTTATGGTGTAGATTGGGATGCTGAATTAATTACTCACCCATTATTATTAGGGAGCCTATATAAAGTTTATTTAGAATTTGATTATGAGATCTCTCTACAAAATGAACCAGAAAATCAACGTGATAAATGTATAGTATCAATTTCTGATGATTTTGGATATTCTTGGACAGTAGTAAAAGAGTATTTTAACGATAATAGTGGAGTTTTATCTGGAAGTGAAAAATTAGATATTTCGAAATATTCGGATCATGTTGTTATGATTAAATTTACATTGCAATCTAATGATTATGCCCCCCCTAGTCCAAATTTAGGATGGGGATGGCTATTAACCAATATATATGTTGGTTATGATAAATCTACTGACTTTATTGCCCCAGAAATTCAAATTTTGAATCCTAAAAATAACCAACTAGTTGATTCTGTAATTTGGATAAGAGCAAATATTACAGATAATACAGAATTAGATTCATCTAAAATTTATATTTATTTGAAAGGTAAAAGTGTTAATAGGCAAAAACTTAATTTTAATAGCAGTTCTGGCATTTTGGAGTATAAATGGGATACAACAAAATATAATGATGGAATCTATGAAGTTAAAGTTATTGTATTTGATAAAGAAGGAAATCGTGCTGAAAAATTGATTATGGTGGAAATTGATAATGGGATAATTGATTGGTATAAATGGGGATTCTTAATATCATTAATAATTGTGGTAGTTATAGTTTCTAGCCTTATTTTCGTTTTCTCAGAAAAGAGTGGAAAAATTTGGTTTGAAAAACGTAGAGATTCTAGAATCGAAAAAGCAAGATTAAAACAAATTGATAAGGATCAGGTAATACAGAGAATCGAGCTACTAGAACATAAAGAGGAATTAGAAAGACCTCTAATTTTGTATTGTAAATATTGTCATTCATGGTATTTCTCGGAAAAATTCGATATTTTTTGCCCAAAATGTGAACATGATCAAATCTACAGCGCTTATAATTGTCAAAATTGTGGAAAGTGGTATTATAAAGATGAGCCTAGTGAAAATTATTATTGCAAAAAAAAAAGTTGTAGTGGAATTAGATTAATTCGAAGAGAGAAAGAGTATATTCAAGAATTATTAGCAAAAAAAGGAAAAGTATTAAAAAAATTTGAGAAAAAGAGAAAGAAATTCAGTATTCTTGATAATTAATTAGAAGAATGATCGTTTAGCTGTGAGAATTATATGGATATAAAAATATTTTTATATAGGTTACAAAAACGTATAAATCTACAATTTTTCAAGCATTCTTGGCTAGATTTAAAGAGAGATAAAACTAAAGCGATCTTCGGTGTATCCGGAATTGCAGTCTCACTGTTTTTATTAACAGTCATAGGAATGCTAAATGACACTGTAAATTACAATTATCTTTTATATGTTACATCTACAACAGGTAAAGCCGATATTCTCGTTACCAAAACAATACAAACTGACCTAACCTTCAATCCTTTTTTTGATCAAAGTTTGATAGAAAACAAACTAGATGACATTGAAGGCGTAGATGAACTGTTTCCACGTATAATGATGCTGGTTAAAGCTTCTTCTGATCATATAAATATAAGTGGGTCACTCCAATTTTATGGAATTGATTTTGAGAAAGAAGCGACCAATGGTAATATTGGAGATTTAATAATCACAGATGAATCTGGAGAGGAAACAGGTATAATTTATAATGATAAACCTAACTTTGGTGAATGTGTTATATTATGGAATGTAGCAGAGATTTTGAATGTATCTAAAGGAGATAGGATTTATGTTGAATATCAAAGTGAAAAGTTAAACTTAACAATAGTAGAAATATGCGTTCAAGATCTTAAATTTATGCAATTTGAAAATGCATTGATATTAGTTAATTTACAGCAAGCACAATCATTTCTAAACAAGAACAATCAAATTAATTTCATTGCAGGAACTTTAAAGAATCCAAGAAGTGTTTATGATGCTAGAAACATCGATCGAACTACACGAAAAATACGAAAAATAAGTGCAAAAATTCAAGATAGATTGAATATAAATGAATACACTATTACTCTTCCTAGGTTAGAAGAATTAGAGGGTGGAGAATTCCTATTAATGACAGTCACAATTATGTTTTGGTTTATTACTATTCTTTCTATGCTTATTACAGCTATACTAATCAATAGCATATTATCAACTTCAGTGGAAGAACGAGTGAGAGAGTTTGGAATTGTACGAGTTGTAGGTGGAAAAAAATTATATACCTTAAAAATGGTCTTGTTTGAAGGATTAATTTTAGGATTTATCGGATCGGTCATTGGGATGATTCTTGGGATTTCATTGGTTAGACTAATTGCTCGAGGATTATTTAGACTATATAATTTTGAGTTTTCCTTTTCTGATGTCGATTGGGTGATACGTCCTCAAACCATATATATGACGTTTGCTATTGGTACCATAGTCTCACTAGTAGTTGCTATACTACCTGCACTTAAAACAGCAAGGATAGAATTGATAAAATCTATAACTCCATTCCAAGCAGAAGAAGAAGGTTGGGAGATCAAAAAAGAGGGGAGTATGAATATAAAAAGTTTTCTGGTAGGTATAGCAGTAGCAACTATTGGAATGATTGTTTTTGTTTTACTTCCAAATATTTTTGTTACAGGAGATTTTTTATTAACATCATCTTTATTTGTTGGATTATTGGCTGCTATATTGATTGGATTAGTTTTTGCCTCAATTGGAATTATCCCTATAGTACAAAGAGTGTTCTTAGGAATTATATCTCCCTTTATAAAAAAATATAAAAATATAATAGGTATATCTCTGAAAAGATATAGACGACGTAATACTAGCACAGTTATCATGTTTGCTATTAGTTTTTCCTTTATATTTTTCATCACAAGTGTTACAAAAATGGAATCAGAGAATATGGCTTTAACATTCAAATTCCAATATGGTTCAGATTTAGTATTATTAAATCAGGAATTATATGATGAAGAAAGTGCGTTAACAATGGAGATGGTTGAGGAACTCAAGACACTTCCAGGTATTGATGATGTTGCCATATCACTTCATAATACATTCGATTTACAGGCAACGTTAGCAGCAGTATTTGATATAAGCGAAGGTCAGGTAGGTTTTACTGCAGGCGGTTCAGAAGAAATCTTGATGGACCTTTTTGAGTTCTATGCTGCTCAAGAGGAAATAAAAATGCGAACGACAGCAGGTGATTTGATGGATTTTGATGTTGTAGAGGCTGGATTTATAGGTGTTAATGAAGATTTTGTTGAATTGATTAATAAAGACTTACTAATTTGGAAGAGTGAAGAAAGTAGTACTAGTTATTCTTTTAATAGATTATTTACTGAAAATGACACATGCATTATAGCAAAATCGATTGCCAGTTATCTCGGAATTAAAGAAGTTGGACAAAAAATTCGAATAACTTTTTATGATCCTTCGATTAGTAATGATAGTGGAAAACCCTATAACCTTACAGTAGTAGGCATTTCCGGAGGTATTCCTGGATTTTTTAACTTTAGAAGCAATGAAGTCTCAGCCGAAGGAGGAGGAGTGATGGTTTCATTGGACAATTATATGAATTTGATGAAAATTGAGAACCCAGGAGAACCTAATATGATTGTAGATAAAGTTTTTATCAATTTAGTTGAAAAATCAGAAGAGAATATCAAGGAAACAAAAGAAGATATAAGATTAATGTATCAAGATAAGGATATCATTATTGATGATGCAATTTCTAAAATTAATTTTATGGAAGAGATGACAGAAAGACAAAGTTTTTTGATGGAACTGATTCTCTCATTCACAATAATGATAAGTATATTTGGATTAGTGAGTAATATGTATGCAATTATGTTGGAAAGAAAATTCGAGATTGGTATATTACGATCTATGGGAATGAAAGTAAGAAATGTAAGAAATATGTTTTTAATTGAAAGTTTAATCATATTGCTTAGTTCAGCCATTTTGGGAACTATTATTGGAACATATACAGGTTATCTATTAGAAACCAATATGGCATTGATGACTGAAATGCCTGTAATATTTAAAATACCGACAGATACATTATTAAGAGTGTTTATAATTTCAATTTCAGTAGGATTTCTTGGTACTTACTTAATTTTAATAAAATTATCTAGACAAACGATAATGGATATCTTTCGACAAACATTCTAAGTATTGCGTTCTAAATAATCTAACAGCTTTTTAATTGCCTGACCTCTATGAGAAATCTTATTCTTTTCACTCCTTGGTAATTCAGCAAAAGTTTTATTCGGAATACTATTCGGGATGAAAATAGGATCAAATCCAAATCCTCCCTTCCCTCTCATTTTTTTTGAAACTCTTCCTTCAACAGTTCCTTCAAATAATATTGTTTGTCCCAGAGGTTTAAAGTAAAAAGCGATAATAGCCGAAAAATGAGCAATCGATTTATCAAAGTTATTAATTAATTTAAGGATTCCCTCATTTCCAATAGTATGTAATACATAAGATGAATATATACCCGGAAATCCATCAAGGGGGATATCCACAAAAAAGCCAGCATCTTCTACGAATAAGGATTCATTTATTTTGGTTTTAACGCTGTTTAATTTATATAGTGCCACTTCCTTCAGACTATTTGCCTGAATTTCTATTGTTTCGATTGTATTTTGTACTAGATCAAATTTTATATTCCTATTTTTAAAGATATCAGATATTTCTAAAAATTTATTTCGATTACCAGTAATAAAATGAATGATGTTTTCCTCATCGTTCATAATAATTATAATTAAGCTGTGTTTTTAGTTATTTTTCAACACACTATATTTGGTTTTAATTTTATTGGATGAAAATTTCTATAATAATAAGTATTTTTTTTAGTATTGTTCCACAGCTTTATCCAAAACTTTATTTTGTATATTTCTTTATTTATGGTATAATATTAATCTAAAATTCTGTAAAGTATACAAGAATTTACAAAAAGGTGTTCAAGATAGCTCGGATGCACTCTCGTAAGAAAGGTCAAGCAGGTAGTACACGTCCTGCAAGATTAGAGAAACCAGTATGGGTTGAATTATCGCCTGACGAAGTTGAGAATGAGGTTGTTAAACTAGCTAGAAGAGGTCATTCAAAATCGATGATAGGGACTATTATGAGAGATTCTCGGGGTGTACCACTGGTCAAAGTGGTAACGGGTAAAAGAATTAGTCAAATTCTTGAATCTAACGAGATTAAGGATCCGCTTCCAGAAGATTTAGCTAATTTAGTCAGAAAAGCATTAAATATTCGAAAACATCTAGAAAACAACCATAAAGACTTGGAAGCTAAAAAAGGTCTAAATCGAACTGAATCTAAAATATATCGGTTAATTAAATACTATAAAAAGAAGAAAATATTAACTCCTGATTTTAGATATGATCCTGACAAAATTAGGACTTTAGTTGCTCGATAAAGGAGGATAAAAAGTGAGTTCGAGAGCAAGAAAAAAGAAGCCAAAAGTAAAAAAAGTATCTTTTAAAGATAAATCATGGTTTGAAATAATTACTCCCAAAATTTTTAATTTTAAGCCAATTGGGGAGATAATAGGTATTGAAGACAATATAATGGGAAGGACTATTGAAACACTTCTTTATGATTTCACACAAAAATATTCTGATATAAGTTTAAAGTTAATATTTCAAGTAAATGAAGTCAATAATGAGGCAAATAAATGTAATACTATTTTTATCGGTCATGAATATACAAATGATTTCATTCGTTCTTTAATTGGGAGAGGAAGTTCAAAAATACAAACAATTTTAAACTTAACCACCAAAGATGGATATATTTTTCGATTAACTACAATCTGTACAACTTTAAAAAGAGCAAGAAATTCACAAATTGTCTTAATTCGGAAAATTATGAGAGAAATACTCCTTGAATTTGCTAAATCTCTTAATCATGAGAAATTTATAGCAGGGATGATCTATGGAGAGTTTCAAAATCAAATTCAAAGAGTAGCAAAAACTATTTATCCTTTGACAAATTGCGTCGTTGTTAAAAGCAAGTTAATAACTGTACCGGAGGGTGGTGAAGATAAAATAATCCCAGATGATCAATTTGATATTGTAGAAGTTGAAGTACAACGATCCCGTAAATCAGAAATAAGAAGGTCTGAACGAATAAACGTGAAAAAACTTGCTCAAGCTCAAACCAAGGCTACTGCAACTTCTTCAGACCAAGATGAGGATGAATCAGAGGATGATATTTCCTAATTTATGAGGTTTTGCTTTTATCCCTTATCTCTGTATATTCATTATATTTAAATATTAATTCTAGACTATAATTTTTATAATCCTAAAAATAGAGAGGGTTTGAGTATATGTCAAATCAAGAAGGAAATCGTGATAATTCTTATAACTTTGACGATTATTTGTTTGTAAGAGATAAATTTAATTACTACACTGATGATGGATTTTTTCAAGCTCTAGTAAAAAAATATACTGGTGAAGAGTTTGAGAAAATCGATAGGGATCTAAAAGCATTATCAGATTATGTTTCTTATAGATTTAGAAATCTTGCAGATAAAGCAAATGAATTGGAAAACAGGATAAAAGTTACAAAACTTAAACATTTCGATGCTTATAATCATAGAATAGATAGAATTGAGCGTTGTTTGGAAACAGAGATATTAGAACAGGAAATTTTTAGCTTAGGTCTCTTCGATCCAGCTAGGAATACTCCTTGGAGTAGATTTGTAAAGATGTTCTTATTATATGAGAATGGAGAATCTGGTGTTATGTGCCCTGTGGCATGTTCACATGGAGCTGTTGAACTTATGCAAAAATACGAAAAATCCTTAGAGCCAGAAGCAGTTGAGATTCTCACTCATCTAAGAGATGGGAAAAAAGGAGAATATGCTAGAGGTGCTCAGTTTGTAACTGAAATTCAAGGAGGAAGTGATGTCCCTTCTAATTTAGTTGAAGCAGTTTTTGAAAATGAAGAGGGACCTGATGGAATCTCAGATTGTTGGAGAATTTATGGACAAAAATTTTTTTGTTCTGCAACTCACGCAGATTATGCGGTAGTTACTGCCAAACCAAAAGGTGTAGAATCTTCCACGAAAATTGCTGCTTTTATTGTTCCTTCATGGCTTCCTGGAGATAAAAGTAAAGAAAAAAGAAATTCTTTTACAATTGATAGGTTGAAACAAAAATTAGGGACTGCAGAATTACCGACAGCTGAAATTACGTATAATGGCGCCGTTGCATATCCAATAGGACCTCTTGAAAAGGGTTTATCTGATATAGTCGGAATTGTTCTTTCACTCTCTAGGCTACATGTAGCCTTTGGAATGGCTTCAGGTGCTTTGCGCGTTGCACGAGAGGCAATCCTATATTCACAATTTCGAACTGCTTTTGGTGTTCCAATATCCTCATTTCCATTAATGAAAAATCAAATAAATGATTTAGAATACTTCTCTAAAAGAAGTTCAGCAGGAGCGTTTAAAATATATTCAGAATATATTCATTTTAATGAAGAACTTATCAGCGGAATTAGAGAATTAGAAAAAATTGATGATCTCGAAGAACGTAAACGACGTTTCAGATTAATGGAACTTGTAATGTTGCAGAAAATAGTCGTTGCCGATGAGACTCCAGCCATGATACGTAAAGCAATCTCATTTTTTGGTGGTCATGGAATTATGGAAGACTTCTTAGCTCTTCCACGATTACATCGTGATTCCATGATAATGGAACTATGGGAGGGCCCAAGAAACGTTCTCCTCACACAAATTCACCGAGATCTTTCAAGAGTGAGAGATTGGTATCCAATGGAAGATTTTTGTAGAGATTTACTTAAAGGAGCAAATTCAGATCAAATCGAGGAATATGTAACAGATTTCACCAGAATTATGTCTCATGATAGTCTTTTGAGAAATGATTCGGAAACCCTAGCAATATGTCGTGATTGGGAAAATTTTTCTACTAAACTCTTCATTGCTTATCAAGAACAAGCACTTAGGGAACTTGATTATCAGGGAGAAGATTTAAATTTTTCTAAATTATTACGAAAACTTAAAAAAAACAAGTGAATATAACAATCTAATAAACTATGGTTTCAAGAATTCTTGGTTTTTTTTATTACCTTTCCACTAGAATCTAGATAATAAATTGAATTTGGTGGAACATTTTCATTTACTATTGTATGCGCTCCAATAATAGAATCATTACCAATGATCTTTCCACACATTATACTTGCATTTATTCCTGTTTGAGAATTCGGACCTAAAATTGCCCCCAACTTTCTAAGTTTAGAATCAATTTGATTTCCATTTATATTCATTTTTATGGTTTGATTATCAAATCGTAAGTTTGATAGTTTTGTACCAGCACCAAGATTAACTCCTTCACATATAATCGAGTCTCCAACATAATTGAAATGTGGAATAGCTGAGCCTGAAAAAACTAAAGAATTTTTAATTTCACTCATTCCAATATGGCAATTATCATTTATTGATGTGTATGGTCGAATGAACGCGTTTGGTCCTATAAGACAGTTATTACCGATATAACAAGGACCTTGGATATATGATCCAGATTTTATAATTGTATCTTTCCCGATTTGGACAGTTCCTTTAATTACTACGTTTTCTTCAATGATACCTTTATTCATTGATTCTAAATTGTCTAAAATATACTTATTAACTTCAAATAGTTGCCACGGAAGCCCAATATCATTCCAATAATAATTTTTGAGAATGAAACCCCTCATTTTTAACCCTAATTCATTAATTGCAATCTCTATTGAATCCGTTATTTCATATTCATTACGTATTGATTTTTCTGTTTTCTCAATTGCTTTAAATATCAGTGGGTCAAATATATATATTCCTGCATTAGCTAGATTTCCCAATCCAGAGCCTGGGGATGGTTTTTCTGTTATTTTTTTTACAAAACCATCAGAATTCAATGAAATAACACCATAATTCTCAGGATTATCCATTTCCAATAAAGTGATAAAAGACTCATTCTGATTTTTTTTATATTCTTGGATTAGGTTTTTTAACACTACTGAATCAACATATAAATCTCCGTTCATCATTAGAAAAGGTTCATTTTTAATAGATTTTCTCGCTTGAAATGTGGCATGAGCAGTCCCACAGTATTCTTTTTGAGTTATATATTCGATTTCTGTATTATAATCCTTATAAAAACTGTTAAAATAGTTTTTAATAATTTCTTCTTTATACCCGACAATTAGGA
Source organism: Promethearchaeota archaeon (assembly GCA_048938895.1). GTDB lineage: Archaea > Asgardarchaeota > Lokiarchaeia > Sigyniarchaeales > SOKP01 > Loki-b32. The sequence goes on along the minus strand of JBHLLU010000012.1, from coordinate 48,080 downwards.
TTATTTGTTCAATTCCCGCTTTTTTTAACCCGAAAATACTATGTTCCAAGAGGGGCTTTCCAAGTAGAGGGATCATGGGTTTTGGTTTTGAAGCTGTTATGGGTCTTAACCTATTCCCCTCACCTGCAGCTAATATGACTGCTTTCATAGGTAAAATTTAATTTATTTATGTAATTTATTCATCAAATTCCTTAATAATTTCATTAACATGTCGTTTTAAATGAATGTACGGCTTTAGATCACCTGCAAATTCCTTTTGAAAAATATCTTCCATTATCATTTTGGCTTTAAACTGCTTGAAGATATCTTTAATTTTGTAAAAATTCCCAGAAGCAATAAAATCTAATGAATAACCATTAATATTTCCATATAAAATTATCATTTTATTGTTAGAGTCTTCAGTATCAACAAAGTGAATTTCTTTTATCTTTGTCTTAGCCCGAATTTGAGTATTCATAGAAATTGTTTCCAATTTAGCAGAAAGATCTGATGTGAAAAGCTCAATATTTTCATTTGTTTTTTCTTTGACTAGGTTCATAAGAAGGTTTGTATCAAAAAGTTGAGAAATTATAGGCAGTCCTTGAGATGATATACCTGCATATAGAATATTATTATTCACGTCATTTTCATCTTCATCAAAAATAATTTCTTCTTCCAAAGGTTCAATATATTTATCCTCTAAATAATTAACTATGAGTGTTATAACATCATTAAATGTAGGTTCCTCTGAAGCCTTTTTTAACTTAGCTAAGTTTTTATAATATTTATTAACCTGTTTACTAAATTCATTCACGATCTTAAAAGTCTCCCTAGATCCTACATCAAAATTACCTATTACGCAAAAGAATAAGTTCTGGTATTTTTTTGTTACAATATGCTTTACAATTATTCTTTCCCTTCCTACTTTTCCATCTTTTAAACATATTTTTTTCAAACGCCAAGTATTTCTAGGATTGATGCTACGTAATAACTTTTCTAAAAAAAGGATTACTTCAAAAGAGTTATATTTTTTTTGATTTGAGCAATAAAGAATATCTTCTTCTAAAATAATTGTAAAACCATTAATCATAAAAAAAACTCTAAGAAGTTGATATGATCATTAATGAGCTATTATATGGTTAATAACTTTTAAGAAATTTAATTTTTTTCAATTTTGTGATTTGATAACTATTAAATTTCTAATATCCTATATATAAATTTATTAGCTATATTACTCTTAAAAAATTAAATAAGAGAAGTGCCCTTAATTTTTCAAACTGAAAATGAGTGAAGAAGAAAATATTAAAAAAGCAGCAGAGTTACTGTTGAATTCAAAGCATTCTATTGTACTTACTGGAGCAGGAATTTCAACAGAATCAGGTATTCCCGATTTTAGGGGAGAAGGGGGAATTTGGGAAAAATATAAACCAGAAATTTATGGTAATATAGAATCTTTTCTAAAAGATCCTTCCAAATTTTGGAAAATGGCTGAAGATCTTGCACCAACTTTGTTTAATGCTGAACCTAATCCAGGTCATTTTGCCCTTGCTGAACTCGAAAAAATGAAAATAATAAAAGCGATTATTACTCAAAATATAGATGGATTACATCAAAAAGCTGGTGCTGTAATAGTATATGAGGTGCATGGAAATATCAATAGATTTTCTTGCCTTGGTTGTCGAGCAAGCTATACTAAAGAACAAGTATTAAATAAATTAAAGAGAATTAGGAAAACTGAACCTGGTTGTGATTATTGTGGTGCACCTTTAAAACCTTCTGTTGTGCTATTTGGCGAGGATCTCCCAAAATTTGAAAAGTATATGTCAATAGATTTAGCAAAAAAAACAGATGTTATGTTAATCGCCGGATCGTCATTAACAGTAGCACCGATTTGTGATTTGCCACTATATACTCTTAATGCTGGAGGAAAATTAATAATTGTTAATGATCAACCTACGTATTTAGATGATAAAGCGGAGATTGTCTTAACTCAAAAAACAGGAATTGTATTACCATTAATTGTAAAAGAAATTAAAAATATTAAAATTGAACATGAATCTGGATAAAATATATATATGTCTTTTGAAAATTTTATTATAAAAGACTGGCGTACAATAGATTTCTCTTTTGGATTGATCTATCCCAGTATATATAAGATTGGGATGTCATCTTATTCAATTAGACTACTCTATCATTTAATCAATTCATTTAAAAATATTGCTTGTGAGAGAATTTTTTTACCAGAAAAGATAAAATTTCCTGCAATTATTGATCCTACACCAATAGGGAGTATACGTTCTATTGAAAACCATATCCTACCACGAGATTTTGACATATTAGGGTTTTCATTTCATTTTGAGAATGATTTTAAAAATATGCTTTGGATTTTGGAGAAAGCAAATATTCCTTTTACTTATGTCGAACGACGAGAAGAAGAATCTACGAAATACGAAGAATTGCCTTTAATCATTGGGGGTGGACCTGTAATTACATCTAATCCAATTTCAATAAGTAAAATTTTTGATCTAGTTTTTCTCGGGGACGCAGAACCTAATTTAGAACAATTTTTTCAATTATTCAAAAAATTTAAAGAACAGAAGATTTCTTATTTAGAATTCTTGAATCTAGCTCAAAAAATAGAAGGTATATTTATACCATTATTAAAAAATAAAGCAAAGAGGACTGTCCTCGAAAATCTAGACAATTCTCCCGTGCCAATCTATCAATTACTCTCTAAGACCTCTTTAGAAAAATCGATTCTTGAGAAATATTTTTTTATTGAAGTAAACAGAGGTTGCCCTTATCAATGTAAGTTCTGTATTTCATCATTTCATAATTCCCCCTTTAGAAATAGAAGTTATGAGAATGTCCTCGAAGTGATTGATAACGCTTTGGAAAACTCAAATTTTGAGACAATAAGCCTTATTGGGTCTTGTATCTCCTCACATCCTAAATTCAAACAGATCTGTGAATATATAATAAATAAAAAGAAAAGATTAGCTTTACCATCATTAAGGATTGATCACATCACTCCTGATATTATTCAATTACTTGAAATTGGAGGAATAAAAACTATCACTGTTGCTCCAGAGGCAGGATCTGAAAAATTGAGATACTCTTTAGGCAAAAGAATATCAAATGAAAAAATTTTATCTGTTTTATCTCAAATCAGAAAATCAAAAATAAAGAATGTGAAATTCTATTTTTTAATTGGCTTGCCTAACGAAAGTGAAGAAGACATTGATGAAATAGTTATTTTATTAAAGTCAATTGATAAATTGGGCTTTGAATTCAACACATTAAGGGTAAATATAAATCCTTTCATCCCAAAATTAAATACACCATATGAGAAAGAGGTTGACTTTTATTTTAAAAATGAAATACACAAATTAAATCAAAAATATCAAAAATTAGAAGAGGAGTTAAAAGAAGTACAATCTATAAAACTAAAATTCGTTAATTATCGATCTATTATTAAGAATGCCCGACTTCAGACATTAATTTCCATTGGAAATGAAGAAGTCTCAGATCTCCTTATATATTACTATAATAAGGGAGCGAATTTTGGAGCTTTAAAAGCAGCGGAAAAAAAGCATCACTTCTCATTTGACCAATACTTAGCTCAGATAAAGAAGGGATACAGTCCATGGTAAAAAATAAAGAAAAAAAAACAAAAAAACTTTAAATTATCTCTTTAAATACTTTTTTCAATGCTCCACAGACAGGGCATTTCTCTGGTGGTTCTCCTTCATGAGTATAACCGCAAACAGGACATATATAAATATCATTTTTCTCTATGTCTTTACCGCTTTCAACAGCTTCAAGAGCAGATTCGTATAATTTATGATGGATTATTTCTACTTCATTTGCGTAATTAAATGTTCTTTCAGCACCTTTATTATTTTCGGATTTCGCATTTTTAATGAATTCAGGATACATACTAGTAAATTCATAATGTTCTCCTTCTATAGCCTCTTTAATATTTTCTTTAGTTGATTTAATACCTCCAAGTTCTCTTAAGTGGTTATGAGCATGAACGGTTTCAGCAGCGGCGGCAGCTCTAAAAAGTTTTGCAACTTGAGAAAATCCTTCCTTTTCTGCTTTTTCAGCAAAGGCTAGATATTTTCTATTAGCCTGGGATTCCCCTGCGAATGCGGCTAGTAAATTTTCTTCTGATTTTGTCATTTTTCTTCACATTCAGATAAATTTTATTTAAAGTTTATGTTAATTGATTTTTTAATTTGGCTTTTATAATTAATAAATTAGATTGATCTAATTTGAAGTTCTACTCTTTATGAAATTTACTATAACTTAAAATTATTAAGAATATTCAGTTTTTAATTATTCTAAATCTGAAATTGTTGTTCTTATTTTGTCTACTGATTTAGTTAAATAATGCTCAGCTAATCCAAATTTTACATTTGAATTAAATACTAAAATAATAAAATAAGTATCAAGCACATATTCGGAAAAAATAAACTTTTTGTCTTTAAAGGTATAATATAGCTTCAAAATTGAATTATTATAAATCTTTACCCGGAATTCGAGTTCCTTCAGAAATTTTTTTAATTCTAAACTATTATATGATGAGTAAATCACTTTTGCTCTATCAGTTAAAAGGATTACTCCTTCAATATCATCCGTAGAAGTAAGCTCTTGTAGATAGTTAATAATTTCTATTTCTTTTTGAGAACCTAATTCATCACTTAGGGCCGTATTAATAACCTCTTCAATGAGTCTATTTAATTCATGATTATAAATAACTTCGGCGTTTATATTGACATTATTTTTGATGAGATAGGACATTATTTTTTGATGGATTCTTTTAACAATTTCTTCTAATACTGTCAAATTCTCAAATGAATCGCATAATACTCCGTAATAGATTGAATTCTTTTCAAATATTACAATTTTAATGTCTTCCATTTCTATAATTTTAAATTTTTTCTTGAGCATTTCCTTAGCAAAAGTCATTAGTGCTGTAATAAAAGGGGAAATTAGATTTTTCTCAACTTTAATATGATCTGTAAAATTTCGACCATAAAAACAAATACCAGACTTATTAAAAACAAATAAGTTGTGTATTAATGAGCACTCATTATATCTTTTAGTTTTAGAGGGAAATAATGCTTGATCTTCTATAATCATATAAATATTTTACATCTAAAGTATAAAAAGGACATAGTTTTACCCAATAATCTTTATAGAAATAGCCTCCGTAAAATTAAGTAACCCATGTTTGAACACCCATAAAATCTAACCTTATAGGGAGTATTTGGAAGCCGTTCTTTATTAACTCTTGTTTTAGGATATATTCCTCACCTATATTAGCTAAAATTGTAGCAGATCCTCCACCTCCAGCACCATTCAATTTAAAACCTAATGCCCGATTTTTAATGGCTATATGTTCTAACTTATTTATAACAGAGTTAACCATCAGTTTGTGCAACTTTTTTTGAGCTTTCCAGTTCTTATTCATTACTTCTCCTATAAAATTGAGATCATCGTTTTGAATTGCTTCCTTCATTTCATAAGCACAGTTTTTGATTGTTTCAAATGATGTTAGAGTGGTGCTATGTCCTTTCTGATAATTATTAATTACTGCTTTATGCATTTCACTTGAACTTCGTGAATTAAGAAACACTAATATAAGATGTTTTTCTAAATTTTTTATCATACTGTCTTTAATATCAAGTGGTATCATAGTTACTTCAGGATAGGTAATTTCCATAAGATTTATTCCTCCGTATGCTGCTGCAAACTGATCTTGAACCCCACTCTCTAACTTCAATTCCTCAGTCTCAAGTTTATGAGCTAATGTGGCAATCTCGACAGGTTTTAGGTTTTTGTTTGAAAAATGACTCAAAGCTGCTAATAAAGCAACCGCTACGCTTGCACTTGTGCCTGTTCCACAACCGGGGGGTGCTTCTGTTCTAACAAATATATCTAATCCTATTTCAATATCCATTCTCTTAACTGCAGCTTTTAATAAATCAAGATTCCCATCATATTGTATCTTTTCAATATCATTAATTTGTGTTTGCAAATTGAGGTTCTCTGAAATAATTTTTATCTTACTAGAATTTGTCCGAGAGATTTTAACATGACTATAGAGAGCAATGGCCATATTAAATACAGCTCCCTTTTGGTAAAACCACGTATCAGTCCACCCACCAATGTCACATATACGAACCGGGGCTCTTGCGAATATCATCTTTCCCAAGATATATCAATTAGATAATAGTATAATCCCATTTTAAATAAGCAGTTTCCTCCCAAAAAATTGACATAATTTAGGTAGAATATGAAAAGATGGAACTCATTAATATGATAATTTTTTGTAAGATCCTTTGAACTATTAAAAATTATTTAACCCAGATCGGTACTTAATTCCATTTTTATGATAGAAAGAACAGCTAACACCCCAAAGAAATTCAAACTAATAAATCTAAGACGTCCCTTTCCTTGGAAATTGAATTATCTTACTGAAAAAATGAATAAATGTAAAATATGGCCCAATTTTTATAGATTTATCAAATTACAAATATTGGAATTAGAGCTATTTTATTCATCGTTTAAGATGATCAGACCTTAAAGTTTAAAAATAAGAATGATAGATTAATATTTAAAATAGAATTTATCTAAAACACTTTAAAATCATAATTGGAGGAATATAAAAATGGCTAAAAAAGCAGCTGTGGAAGCCCTTTTTGTGAAAAGTAAGGTTCGAGAATATATTAAAGGTAAGGGTTGCAATACAAGTGGGGATTTGATAGATGGTCCAGCACTTAACGATGCAATTATCGAAATCCTTGACAAAGCTATTGGAAGGGCTAAGGCTAATAATAGAAAGACGGTACAAGAAAAAGATTTATAGGTTTCTTGTTTAAATCTTTAATTTTATGTTTTTTTTTTGATCTCTAATTTTGTGAGTTTGATACAAAGTCAGTATCACAAATCTGACAGTGTATTTGGTTTTAAATGGATACAATTTTATTCTCTATCTTAACTACACACACAACCACAATAAATAAAGAATAAAAATTCCTTCCCAAATCGCCTTATACCTTGGACTCTTTCTCGAGAATTGGAATTTATTATTCTTATTTTTCCTCTTTCTTTGTTTCTGGCTGTGGATCTTTGTCAATTATAAAAAATCCAACGGAAATTACACTTTTTAAGCGTTGTAAACGCTCCTTTAGTGTTTTTACTCGATGATATGGACCTGAAACTGCAATAATTTCTAAGCATTTCCCATATTCTAAATGGATATGCATAGTGGAAATTATTATATCAAAGAAATGATGTTGGATATCAATTTTTAATATTTCATCTGTTTGTTGAACACTCGCATACATTGTATGAGAAGTATAATCATGTTCATGATCGGCCGTGTGAGAAGAATTATGGGAATGTTCTTCCTGTTTTACATCCGGATGTTCATGAGCCATGATAATTGTTATGCACCCGACAACATTTTCCGAGCTTATTGAGACATTGTCTTCACTAACCATGAAAGTATGCATTGCTTTTCGGATCGCATCAGATCTCGACATTCCTAGTTTATTTCTAAAAATCTCAAACTGTTCATATAATTTTTCAGAAAGTGAAACTGTAAATCTTTTATATTCTTCCATTTTAACAAACAACTTTTTTTAAAAACAGAATATAATTATTTTCTTATAAAAATTGCTATAGGTACACTTGCTTCTCGCCATTGGGCAATTTTTCCAGAATACTCTAAATTTAATTTACTTCTTCCGTGATCTCCGATTATTATCATAAGTGAATTCTTTCTTAATTGTTTGTAATTACTTAAAATCCATTTATCTGTTCGATTGATCAATTTTTCTATTAAATCTTCTGGTGTTCTCTGTTTTAATTGCTGCTGTTGTTTATGGAGATTCTCAAAATCCAAATAATGCATCCATGAAAGGTGATAATTATTAATAACTTTTGCTGATTCCACCCACGTACTCATATCAGAATCTTTTGGGATAGATTTTGTACCCCCGTCATAACGATCTAGATCCTTTTTACGCCCAATAAAACATGAGGATTTCTCATTTCTGTTTAAATACTTTAATAGATGGAATCCATTCTGTTCTACATCAAAACCACCATATATTAATTGATGTAAGACACCTAAAGTATAAGGGTTTCTCGTACTTAGCAATAGCATCACTTCAGAATTACTAATCATAAACTGGGGTTTCATGTAAGTTATTTCAAAGAGGCCCATGTTGTCAATTAGATTAATACTAATTCTTTCTACACTACTATATAGATTTAAAACCTCCTGTACAGGTTTTGGAATTCCTTTTTGAGGAGGCTCCACATTTAATATCTTTAATATCGTTGCGGGTAATTGATTCATGTAACATTTTATTGTTTGTAGTTCTGAGCTCATTTGTGTACCCTAACTTTAAATTTAGATTTGTTTTTAATTATTCTCAATATTAATAAATAGATATTTTACTTATAAAATTGTTATCACTTTAATTCTTGGATTTGTGAAGGGAGGTTAAAACAGGAATATTTCATTCGAGAATTGATTAAAAATTTATTTGTTAATCAATGCTTTATTTTTAAGTTTCCTGATAAAGACTATAAAATACCCCGCAGGAATTGAAATACTGAACCCTAATATTGGAGATTTAAAAATTAAGAAAATTCCCCCAATAGGAAAAAGAATACGACTTGTAAATTTGATAACTCGATTCTTAAAAGATTTTTTTGTAATTATTTGAATATAATACTGTAATAATGAAGGGATCCAGCAGATAAAGAAGAAAGTAAGAACGAAAATGAAACTAATAGAATTAACAATATATGTATAAAATAAGTTGCACAGAATTAATGTGATGACTGCTCCTAAAACAAAAGCAAAGCACCCTATACACACAGCATACTTGAATATATAAATAACATGATCATCAAAATCTTCACGTTGCGGATTATGATGAGCTAACCAGTCTAAAACTATTTTATTATTTTTAATAATTATCCACTTTTGGTTTCTTAAGTTCATAAGTATATATTTATTGAGTAAAATCTAACAATCACAATCACATCCATCACAACTATCACATCCAAGAAAACAAAGGAAACATTTACCTTGACTTGCTATGGCAAGCAATATTATTCCTATTACAATCATTGTTAATCCTGCAGAAAGGGAATTAAAAGCTACTGGTATCCCAAAACCTATTAACATAAGTGAAACTATTCCAAACACGATTGCAATGGCTAAAAAAGCATTTCCTTTTGAAGACGCTGAAGCAGTCCTATACGACTCCTGAGGTGCAAAACTTGAGGGTTCAACCTTTAAATTAATTGGCAATACCAAAGATTGACCAGACTCATAAAATAATGTAGCATTTAATGTAAAATTACCTACTTCTTTAGGTAATATTTGGAAAGTTGCTCTTTTTGTTAAGTGACTTCCTACTACACGAAACTTCTTAGATATAGGAGAAATTTGGATTTGTGGGGGGCCAGAAAGTTGAATTGTGATCTGGTACTTAGGAGAAGTGCCTGTATTTTCGATAAATAGATTAATACTTTTACGAATATAAGGAGTAGATGAAACATATTCATTAAAACCACCTAGAGAGAGTTTAAGATCAGACTCCATAACAGTTGTTTCTCTTACTGGAACCGGCTTCGAAAGTGAATCTTCTTTATCTAAGATTTCTCCACAAAAGGGACAAAAATGAGCATTATCAGGAATTTTAGACCCACATTTATAGCAATACATGTGAAAAACCTACTTTTATGAATTTCCTTTAATTGTAAATAATATAAAATAAGTGAAGTAATCCTATATTATAAATATATTACCATAAAATATTATTAGTACTTCTTACTAAAGAGTATTATCTTATTACCAAGCAAATGAGAAATATGAAGATAATTTATTTTGACTTGAATAATTCTGGAATTTCCGGAGATATGCTTTTGGCATCTCTTTTAGGGATAGTTCCCAAGGCAGAAATAATTTTAGACGAATTAAGAAAGTTAAAAGAATATTTACCTGGGATTTCCAAATTAAATATTTTCTTAAATAAGATATCAAGATCAGGAATTCTAATTAACCAATTAACAATTGAAATCAAAGAGAACAGAAATCATAGATCAACCCAAACTCTAATTAAAGCTCTTAACAGATTTTTGGATGAAAATAAATTTTCTAAACTAGCAAAAGCATATGCTAATCAAGTTTTAAATTCATTAATTCAGGCAGAAGCGGAAGTACATGGTGAATTAGTTAACAAAGTTCATTTACATGAACTTAGCTCAGTTGACACGTTAATAGACATTTTAGGTGTATCTCGTGCGTTAGAGAAAATCGATTATTTTAACAAAGACCTGAAGATTTATTATAGTAAGATACCATTAGGTGGTGGTAGTATTGATACTGCCCACGGAATTTTACCTATTCCTGCTCCAGCAACCTTGAAGATTCTAGAAAAGTCGAAGCTAATAACCATTGGTGGACCTATAGAATCTGAATTGGTGACACCTACAGGAATTGCCTTATTAGCAAATTTGAATCCCAAATACCGAGAATTTCTTCCGGAAATGATGATTAAGAGGTCAGCTTATAGTACAGGGCAAAAAGAATTTAAAGATTTTCAGAATACCTTGCGAGTATTTGTTGGGGAGTATAATGAATTCCAATCTTCTATTGAGACACACCCATTGCAGAAATATAATGAAAAAGTATCGATTTTAGAAACTAATGTTGATGATGTATCAGGAGAAATACTAGGTAATCTTTTCAGTGAGTTGAATAATGAAAATATCTTAGATCTACAAATTTTACCAAGTTACACTAAAAAGAATCGTCCTAGTCATATGATAAAGATTTTATGTGTCCCAAAATATACTTTTGAACTAATCGAAAAAATTATACATGAATTAGGAACATTGGGGGTAAGATATAGCGTAACAAATAGAGTTTGCATTGATAGAACTATTGAAAAAAGGACGATCGAAATTCAAGAGAAGAAATATGATGTTAATTTTAAGATCTCCTTTGTTGAATTAGAAAATGGGAAAGAAATAGTAAATATAAAGCCTGAATACGAAGATATTCGAAAAATTAGTGAAGATACAAGAATTCCTGTAAGAAAGATTCAACTTCTATTAAATGCTAAAATAAAAGATTTATTTTATTGATAGATTTCAATATTGTGAATAATAAAAGAGAAAAAAAATTGGTTTTTAAATAAATTTCACTCATTTTTTATAATTAATAATTATCCACATGAAATTTATTTAAGAAGTACTCATCTTCAACCATTTCCTTAGAAAATTCTTTTAGTCGATCGATTTCTTTTTTAATTTCTTTTACTTTTCTTAACTTTCCTAGTCCTTGAAAAATTTCAGATGCTTCTTGAAACGCTTCTACACTTTTATCGTAATTTCCCGTTACTTCTAAGTCTTCGGCTAAAAACACCAAACCTTCTGCAGTTTCTACTTTCTTACCTAATTTTTTCTGAATCTTTAGAGATTGATAATGGCACTTCATACTTTCTACATGTTGTTTGAATAAGGAGTAAGTTCGTCCTAAAGCTCTTAAAACTAGCGCTTCTTGTTCAGGCAAATTATTTTCACGGCAGAATTCCAAGATAGCTTCTAAAAAAGTAATATAATCTGATTTATTCTTTACCTTTGACCGATCTAACCGTTCAATAGCTTTTTCATAGTGATCTATAGTTTTGTCAATATCTTTTTCTTCAAAAAACTTCTTAGATTTCTCAAAAAGTTCGTGATGATCAATAGATGCGACCATGGGGTCTCAACTAATTTCTTGTTCTTATCGCTTTTTAGTTTTATTTAGATAAAAATAAGTTCAATATTTATTATATTAATTTTAATATAAATACTTATCTAGGTTAAATTATATAACTTGAAATATTGAAAAGGGCCAAATGTTTAAGGTTTAATTCATTAAACTGATTTTTTTAAAAAAAAGGAATAATTAAAATTTGATTATTCCAGCTATACCTAAAGGTAAAAAGATGACTAACAGACCAATCCCTATGCCATAGATTATTCCCACTACCCGGACTTTTGCCTTTCTTTCTGGTAAATCATATACATAAAATGCTCCAACGAAAAAATGAAAATAACCTATTAAGAAAATAAGAACAGGATTATACCAGTTCCACCAAGGATACTCCCAGATTAAATAATTTCCTCGATTTAATAAAATTTCAACAAAAACAGAAAATATTGTGAAGCCAATTGCCATTGTCCATCTGTTTGGAAGTCCAAAAAGTTTCTTATTCTTATCCTCTGGCAAGAATTTGGCAAAAACGATACCTGCAATTGAGAACATAAATGCTATCTCAATATTCCAACCAATTAATATTATGTAAGCACTTGCTCCAGGGGTAGTCCAAAAGGCAGAATAATCAGAAAAAGTAAAAATTAACCCATTCCAAATTTCATTAATTAAATCCAATCCAAATAAAGTTAATCCCGCGAAAATAGTGCTCCAATTTCCGGTTTCCCTAGCATTTTTAATCTCAACTCCGTAAATGTAGAGTACAAGAACAAGGAAAGGAATAACATACCAACCAAATACTGGATTTAACTCACGAAGCTTGGAGAGGGCTTCCTCGGAAGCTAATGTTGCCATTTATTTCACTTTATTTAATAGTGTTTTTTTAATTAAATATGTGAAATTTAAGGTTAAATAATTATATAACTTTGCCAAAACTTTGCTAATAATAAAATGATAAGCTTTAGGATTAAGAAGTGATTTTTAAACTGGACATACTAGTTAGCAATTTTATTTGCAATAATTGCCGCAGAAGCACCAGCACCAAACCCATTATCTATATTTACTACTAATAATCCTGGAGAACAAGATTGTAACATGGTAATTAGTGCTCCCTTTCCTTTTTCTCCCATACCATAACCACTCGATATAGGCACTCCAATAACAGGAACATCAACAAGTGCAGCTACCAATCCAGGAAGTGTTCCTTCCATTCCAGCACATACAATTATTACATGAACACCTTTTCTAATCATTTGACTTAAAGGAGTGAAGATTCGATGAATTCCTGCTATACCAACATCATAAGTTCTAATAACAGTGCAACCCATAACTGTTGCTATAACCTCAGCTTCCATAGCAACTGGTATGTCTGAACTTCCAGCAGTAACAATTCCTACGATCCCACCTTTCTTAGGAAATTCAAATGATTTTTCCTTAATTACTATTATTTTACCCAGTTTACTAATATTTATTTCATACTTAATTGATTTTTCGAAGGTTTGTTCTATTATAGTCTTTTGTTTATCGTTATATCGAGAGATGACCGCGAAATTTTTGTTTTCTAAGAACTTTTCTATTATCTCAATTACTACTGATGCTGTCTTATTTTGAGCATAGATAACCTCCGGCATACCAGTTCTTGTTTTACGAAATAGATCTAATTTAGCAAAATCTCCAACTTCCTCAATTTGATTTGCTCGTAATAATCTTTCTGCTTCTTGTATGGATATTTTTTTATCAATAAGTTTGTTTAAAATCTCGTTTATCTCACTCATAATATTAGTTACAACTATTTTTGTTAAGAAAGGGGACTTTATTTCTTATTATTAAGATTAGCTTTGTTTTGTATTTTTCTAATTTAATTTATAATTAATATTCCAAGTTTTAAAAAAAAATAATAACTACTCAAAATAATTATAAATTACTACAAATACCAATTATTATTCATAATTTAAAGTGAGGTAAACACATGAAAATTGATTATACATCCTTTAAGGATGTGGATTTAAAAGGCAAAAAAATCTTAATGCGTGTAGATATAAATTCCAACATTGATTTAGATAAAATGGAAATTAGAGATTCTCCGCGAATTCGCGTACTTGCTCCTGCGTTGAATAAATATTTTAAAAAAAGCGCAGTTATAATATTGGCTCATCAATCTCGTCCAGGAGAAGCCGATTTTACTGATATGGATATACATGCGAGGGAACTCGAAAAATACCTCGGGCGTCCTGTTAAATTTGTAAAAGATATATTCGGTGAACAAGCAATTCAAGCAATTAAGGATCTCAAAAAAGGGGAAGTCTTAATGCTTAATAACGTACGGAAATTCGAAGGAGAAATGAAAAATTACAAAGATTTCTCCGAAGCAGAGAATACTGAAATGATTAAAACATTATTTCCTCTAGTTGATTACGTGATTGTCGATGCGTTCGGAGCAGCACACCGCGCTCATGCTTCTATTGTAGGATGGCCTAAAATGATGGCAGGCCCAATAACCGATAAAGAATTAGATGCATTGAAAAAGATTATGCAAGATCCCGAAAAACCAATGGCGATGTTAATAGGTGGAGCAAAAGCTATTGATAAGTTTAAAGCAATGAAATACAACTTCGACAATGGAAAATTAGATTATGCATTATGCTCAGGGTTAACAGCCATTCTAATTTTTGAAGCATTAGGTAAAAATATGGGAGAACCAAATCACAAGATAATTGCTGAAGATCTTGAAGCAAATAGAGATATGATTGAAGAAACTTACGAGAAATATAAAGACAAAATAATAGTCCCCAAAGATTTGATCATCGATGATAACGGTAGTAGAAAAGCTATTGAAATAGATGAAGCTGGGACTTATAACACTACTACTGGAGATATCGGCCCCAAAACTGTTGAACAATTTAATGGAATATTAATGCAATGCAAAACTATTGTTGCAAATGGTCCTCCCGGTATTTTTGAAAAAGAAGTCTTTAGAAAATCAACTAATGAAATAGTAGATACGATGGTTGCAGCGACAAAGAAGAATAAAGCCCTTACAATTATTGGTGGTGGTGAAATGGGTGCTGCTGCTTCAATGGCGGGAAAAGCTGATGATGTTTCTTTCATTTCAACTGCGGGTGGCGCTATGTTGGAAATTCTTTCTGGAAATGATTTACCTATGATAAGAGCTTTAAGAGAGAAGAAAGTTTAAAATCCTATATTCTTTTTTTATATTTCTATTTTTTGAAATTAAGAGGGATTTTTACAATTTTGTCAATTCTAGTTTATATTTTCCTTATTTGGTTTTTAAATTAATTATTGCGAATAGAAGTAATTTTAATAAAATATTTATTTTTTAATGAAATAATTTATCTATAATCAATTTCGATATTTAATACCGATAAATTAAGGGCCCGTGGTCTAGCCTGGTATGACGTCCGCTTGACGTGCGGAAGGTCGCGTGTTCAAACCACGCCGGGCCCATTAAAAAACTAAAAGTTAAAGAAAAAGATGCCAATAAGAGTTCGCTGGAGATCAAAGGAGTATGTCGGGATTGGGTTACTTCTTTTAGGGATGTGTGGGGTTTTACAGTTATTTTTAACATTAATTGGTCAGTACATTTTAGGGATCGGCAATTATTTTGTGGTTATTTTAATTCCAATAGCAATAACCATGGCAATTTTTTTTGCTGCAATGATTATTTTTGAAAGTTATGCTCAAGTCGAGAGAAGAGAAAAATTAAGAAGTCAATTCCGTAAAACGCAGTTAGATATGTCAAGAATACAACAATTTTTAAACTTCCCAATAACAAAACCGTTAATTATTATATTTGCAATCTTTACTCCTGTTTTTTTCGTTAGCTTTTACACTTGCACTCTTTTTTTTAATAATACAATTGCGTTCTTAACAGCAGAGAATTTTACTGCTATAGTATGTCTACTAATTGCCAACTTAATTGAAAAAAGTTATGGTAGAGTTAAGAGATATTAAACTAGGAGTTTTTTCACAATATCATAATTCATGGTTTATTATTTGAAAAATGGAAAGTTGATTTCAAAATATTCTCTTGAAAAGAATGAGATACATGGACAGCATTAATGATTCTTAATTTCTAACTAGTACTCTTTTTATTATTCATTAGTCATAAACTAATAGTTTTTGTATCTTCTTCAGCTGTGGATAAAAAAAACGCTTAAAAACTTGATCTGTTGGCCAGTTTTCTTCGTTATGCAAATCAAACCAACCTACTTCTGAGATCTCATACACTTCACTAGCTTCTGGTTCTGGTTCATATCCTGGCTGTGCATTAATTGTTAGTGGTTTACATAAATAAGTCTTATAGGACCGGTAAGTGGTGTTAGGTTGTCCAACTATCTCTAATAATAATCGCTCAACGACTACGTCCAGATTTGTTTCTTCCTTCATCTCCCTCTGAACACATTCTTCTTCGGTTTCTCCTTCCTCTCGTCCACCACCTGGTAATACCCAGTATTCAACTCCATCCTTATACAAACTATGTTTAATCAATAATATCTGGCCTTTAAGGATGATAGCGCCTTGATAGCGAGTGGTATATTTATATTTCATTACAGATCCCTAAATGTTTAATTAGACTCTATTTAAAAAAGTTTGTTACCATTATTGCCTTAAAGGCATAGGAGAATGATAGATAATTTCATAAATCTTGAAAAGTCTAATAATCATATAAAGGGAGATAATTGAAAAAGTAAAAAATATAGATATAGTTTAATTATAATAAGCCTGGTCATCGCAAACTTATAAATTGATATCACAATATTTAATAAATAGATAAGTAAGAGATCAACATAGAAATTCTATATACTTTTTTTGAGAATACGATTCACCAGTATTATAAGGGAAATTATGGCTAAAATTGAAGTTAGATGCCCGAAATGTTCTAAATGGGAAAATATCGAAGTATCTGATGATGCTACAAAAAATCTAGCTAAAGGACTTTTAGCTATAAATATTAATGCAGGGATGATATGTGAACATAATTTTATTGCTTATGTAGACAAAAACTTTATGGTAAGAGATTGTCTTATCGCAGATTTTGAAATTCAAGTTTCAGATTCTATAGATTCTCAAGAGGTAAAGGAAAACATATCATCCGAAGTTGAATCAATAAATCATGATTTAATCAAGTTGAATGTACCTGAGATTCTCATGGCATCGATTTTTAGAGCAATTTTTTTGGGAAAATCCATTATTATTATTTCAGATGACCAATTTATCGCGAATCATATTATACATTTTTTTAAATACGTTATGGAGAACCTATTTGGAATTAATATTATTGCTATGTCGAAAATTGATTATAAGAATAATCGTGAAAATTTCGAAAACTTTATTATTTTTGAAAAAAGAAAGGTTATTAATGATAGAGATAATATAATTGCCCCAAAGAAAATAGTAATTGAGAAGGGAATAGCTAGAAAATTTTTAGAAGAATATGAATTAATAACAGGGTTAATAATATTGAGAAATGAGATTCAGAAAGTATTTGAATACTCGAAAACACTAGCAGATTTCATAAAAAATTCTGAAGAGAAAGTATGGACTTCAAAAATTCTTATCGATCATATCAAGGAAGTCTATAATGAACAGATCCAGGTGAATTATCTCAAATTCTTATCAGAAATTGTCACTCACTATTTTAAAGTACAACTCCCAGACATTAAAGGAGTATCAAATTTTTTGGGATTTTTATGAATTTAATAAAATAATCGATTGATTATGGTATGCAAGAGAACGATACTGAAAATTTAGCAAAACTTTGGTTTGAATCTATGTGGAGTAAACCAGATTTAACCATAGCGGATGCAATTGTAGATCCCGACTATAATCCGGAATGGATTCAGATAGAAAAAAGAGGAGCTGCTCAAGTAAAGCATGAAATTAAATATTTTAGGTCAATGTTTCCAGATTTGAAGTATGAAATTGTTGAATTGAAAGGTGAGAAAGATAAGGTGTGGATTCGTTATAAAGCCCAGGGTACACATTCTGGAAATGGATGGGGATTTAAGGCAACGAATAAGCACGTAGAGTTTGAAGGAGCTGCAATATTATATATTAATTCCGAAGGGAAAGTAATTGATCAATGGGGTGCTTTTTGTTTTTATGATATATTTTATGAGTTAGGTCTTGTTCCTCCTTTTTGGGAATTACATAGACATTTCTTTGAAAGTAAATAAAAAATTATAAAATCATCTTTTAGCAGGTGACGCATAACAATAATCACAGTTATGCTTGCATTGAAAAATGCCAGAATATCCCCCTATATCCTTAGATTTATGACACCCACAATCTTTCCTTTGTCCTGTGTCTCTTATTTTCGGAATCGTTTCGTTTATTAATTTTTCAATCTTATTTGCATCAATACAATGTGCTTGTTTTATGCCACTGAATTCAAGTAAGTTTGGTTGGCAACATGCTCTCATTTGAATATTATATTCATCACATATCTTAATTAACTTAGATAAGGTTTCTTTTTTTTTTGAAACGGGTGGATCAATTGGAATATACCCTCTTGCCGTCATTCTTTTTTCAACCTTAGGATAAATTGTAGCAAAAGAAAAGATCAACTCATTAATCCCTAGATTGGCAATATTCTCAATTATATATGGAAATTTATTAAGGTTATCTTTAATGATGTTAGAATCCTTATTTTTGTAAAAAATTATAGGATCATATCTATAACTTATGGCGTGCAATCCAAATTCGTCTATTAGCCATTTTAACTGTTGGAATCGTTCCTCTATCGATGATTTTATATTACTTTCTAATTCTGAGGGAGAATTAATTGTAAATTGAAAGAAATGTCCCTTATAGGACTTAAAAAGGTTTTCATTTTTAATATAATACTCAATCCATTCATGAAAATTTTTACTCCACCATACTATACATTTCACAGTTTTAGGATCTAATGAAATTCTGCTTATTTGCTTTCTATTAAAAGGATTGACTACATCAACAAAACCTATGTTGAACCTTTCAATAACCCAATCCATTAAGAAAGCAGGGATATCAGTTCTGCGAGAACAGGAAATAATTGGAGATTTGATTATATTCATCAATGATTAATTTAATCTCTTCTTAAATTTATAATTTTAAATTAAAAAAGACAAATCTACCATATTTTCTCTATAATTCCTTTTTCAAGTTCCTCTTTTTTAAATTTACCCAATGAGTTTGAATTAAATGATATTTCTATCAAATCAAAAGGGACATCTCGTGCTTTAATAATAATATTTTCGTTTTTATCTAAAACATCCAGCTCCAGTATGACATGATCATTAATGAAATCAAAGCTTTTTAAAAGAATCCCATCGATCCCAAACACAAAATGCTCCTTAAAATCAATGAATAAATCACCAAAATGTTTTTTAGCATAGGCTGTCGCAGTCATAGCCGTTCCAATACCCCAATCGAACATGATATAACCAGGAATTCGAGCATCTTTTCCATTATGTCCGTAGTTTTCAGAAATACACCCTTTATCATCACTATTCATCGTAGATATTCCTTTAAGATTACCTTCACAGATTCCTTTATATTCTTCTAATATTTGTAATGCCCAACTCGCACGTAAAGCAGCTATTCCTCTTTCCATATATTCCCATTTCCCTGTTTGAAGATAATATTCCATATAAGTCTTTACAAAAAGACCCTGACGAGCATCACTTAATTCTGCGTCGACATTTTGGCATCCAAAACCACCAAATGTATTATAACTGATATATGGCATATCCCAGACTTGTTGAAATAGGGATAAGTTTGCAATGCATTTTTCTCCAAGCTTCAAGTACTCCTCATTTGAGGTTATTTTGAATAATTCTTTATATCCTTCAGCAGTCCAATACATACTCAACGTATTTTTTATATGATTGTTTGTATATTTATCAAATTTGAATGGGACAGGGGATGTACATGAGTAGAATACCTCAAAATCGTGCCATTTCTCGACAGGAACAATTTCCTTTTCAAGAAATTTCGATATTGTTTTACATAGTACTAAGATTTTTTCTTTTTTTGATATCTTGTGATATTCAGTTAAAAACATTAAGATGGCACCAGAACTTGCAGAATTTCTTAAAATATCTTTTATAACAACTTTATTCGTTGTCTCCTCAAAATTAATGATAATTGGTATTTCTCCACTTTCCAATTGCAATTTTTCAATTAGAATTAAGAAATCTTCACAAATACTTACAAGTTTATTAGCAGGAATATTGAAATCGTGATGAATTTTAATCATCCAATAAAGAGTGATGGCAACATCAACTAAATTAAAATCTTCAATAACAGAAAGGCCTAATGAACCTTTAATTGTAGATACTACTTCTGATCCCTCCCCCGCAGAAAGTATAATTCCAGGGAATATGCCTTGAGAACGAGGAAGTGAATAAATTGTATTCAATATTCTTTCTGATCTTTTGATAAGATCTTCCTCGTTCCATAACTCTCCAAAAAACCTTAATCCATAACTAGTTCTGACATTTGAAAACCAAGAATTATTTAATATCACAGCAAATCTTCGATTAGACTGATTATAACGTTTATAGATTTCAAGATTTTCATGGTTAAGAAATTCTATGGGTTTTTTTTTAATTCCTAACCAAGTTTTATGCCAAATCCCACCACACTCACTATTTTTGATATTAAAATTTCCCCAGAATTTATGTCTTTCAAAAATAGAATTCAGCCCTTCTTTCACATTAATTTTGTAAGGTAAAATCTGAGGATTTAAGCTTTCATAGAACAATCTTCTTCCATACTTTTCCCATAAGAAACGATTTATAAACTGTAGTATCTCTAAGGGTGTTTTATTTAAGAACGTAATAATATAGTATCGAAATGTTAAATCAGTTTTTTTTTCTAATTGCCATTCAATACGAGGTTTATGTCGAAAAAATACATGCATATAAGGTTTGTAATTAGCGTACCCAAATGATGTAGAGGGAAACAAGTTATCATTTTCCGGATTTAAATCTAAGCTCAAAAATGTTTGGAAAGGATGATTTTCCTTTAAAGTTTTTAAATCAGGGAAAAAAGCAAAAGAAATATTTCCACTTTTATATATTATAACTGGGGACCGAAAAACATGATCTCCGATAATTAAATTCTTTTTGGGTCGTAAATGGGGTACCCATATATAGTCTGGATTTTTACCTAACAAAATTTCATAATTAACACAAAGTTTACTAAAACTCAGTGGAATATTACCAATTATATTATACCGAATGTGAAGTATATTAGCTTCCTCGAGGCAATAATCAAGATTTAAATTTAATTCTCGATCTTCAAAAGTATAGTATAATTTCTTTTTCTTGCTTTTCAAAAAATCATATGCCTTACTATAAATCCCTGTACTAGAGGCTATTTGCAATGTACTAAAATGGTCAGAACTTCTAAGAATTGGGATCCATTTTTCATTATCATATATTTCAATTAATTCTTTAGTTTTATCCTTATCTTCTATTATTTTTAAACGTAGAATTCCACGTTCTAATATTTTTTCGCTAATAATAATTCAGCTCTCTTATCAGACTCTAATACTTTTTCAATGATATTATATGAGTTAATAATTATTTAAGGTTTAAAGTATTAAATATAGACATGATTCCTTCTATAGAGTGGACTTCTGATAATAAAGTAAAGATGATTGATCAGACCCTTTTACCTCATAAACTTGAGTTTTTGGTATTTGATAATTATCGAGATGTCGCCACCTCAATAAAAGTAATGAATATTCGAGGAGCACCAGCAATAGGAGTCGCTGCTGCGATGGGTATGGCTTTAGCGACAATTGAATATAAGAAGTTAACGAAAGAAAAATTTTTGCAAGCACTAGAAGCTGCTGCTGATGTTATAAAGAGTACAAGACCAACCGCGTCTAATTTATTTTGGGCGATTGATAGAATTTGGAGAATAATAAGTACCTATCCCGATAATCCTGAAAAACTTTCAGAACTTGTAATAGAAGAAGCAAAGCTTATGGCTCAAGAAGATATCACTGTTAATAAAAATATAGGAAAAAATGGAGCTGAATTGTTAGAAAATGGAGATGTTGTACTGACCCATTGTAATGCAGGATCTCTTGCCACAGTTCAATATGGAACTGCTTTAGCACCTGTAAGAGCTGCTATCGAACAAGGAAAGAAAATCAAGGTTATTGCTGATGAGACAAGGCCTCGATTACAAGGTGCAAGGTTAACTGCTTATGAACTTCAATATGATAAGATCCCTGTGAATGTAATTTCAGATACATCATCAGGATTACTCATGAGGTTAGGGAAAGTGAATAAGGTTATTGTTGGTACTGACCGGGTCACATCTGATGCTGTTTTTAATAAGATTGGTACTTATCTAGTAGCTTTAGCAGCAAAAGATAATAATATTCCCTTTTATGTAGCTGCACCAACATCCACATTATCTTTAGATGAAACTGTAGAAGATGTTACTATTGAACAGCGAGATAGCAGTGAAGTAAGCAATATTTTAGGAAAAGTTCGTATTGTGCCTGAAGGAGTTAATTGTTTGAATTATGCATTTGATATTACTCCTTTTAGGTTAGTAACTGGTATTATAACCGAAGACGGTGTTTTTAATCATAAAGAACTTCTGGAAAGGTATAAATAACCCATATAATTTCTTTGGTCTTAAGCCAGATTAAATATTTTTTCTAAAATTAATCTCAATTCTTTAAGAGTTTTAACTTTGCTTATTTGCATTCTAAATGAAGTCGAATTTTCAATATCTTTTGTTAACCAAATTGAATTTCTCTTTAATTCTATTAACTTGAATTCATCATTTCCATGGGGAAACATTGTATCTTTTAAAAAATCGTCAATTATTTCCTCATAGGTAATTAATAACTTCTCCATTAGAGTAATATCATTCTTAAAAGAATCAAGGGTGTTGTTGTATAAATAATTGTGAATTTGTTGAAAAATCTGTGGATTCCCCATAGATTCTCGTCCAATCATTAAGGCATCAACATTAGTATACTCTAGGAAATGTTTTGCGATTTCAGGATTTATTATGTTTCCATTTCCTACTAGAGGGATCATAAGTTTTAATTTTAGGTTTTTCACTGTTTCTAAGTCAATGATTTCATCGTTATCTCTACTTCTTACAGTTCTCGCGTGAATTATTAAAAAAGAGATACCTGACGAATTTGCAATTTTCGCCATTTTGTCTAAATTAACTGGTCGGTCAAAACCAGTTCTAATTTTTAATGATACAGGTTTGGAGCTATAATTTACTGCAGTATTACATAATTCACTTAAAAGCTCAAGGTTTTTCAACAAATATCCCCCCTCTTTGGCGTTAATGGCTCTACGCGAAGGACAACCAGCGTTTATATCTAATACATCAAATTCGTAACTTTCTAGAGCATCAATCGCTTTTTTAATTGAATCTAATTCAGAACCTATCAATTGAATACTTATTGGTCTTTCTTCTTCTATTTTACACAATTCGTTTTCTAAAAAGTTAGGGTCTTTAGCAATTTTCTTAGCATACAGCATTGGAACACTAACTAATCCAATATCTTGAAGTCTACGACAGAATCTTCTATAAGGAGCAGTGGTCACATTTTGCATAGGTGCTAAAATGTATCTGTTAGCAATATTTAGTGTTCCTAATTTCATAGGTCTTTATTTTCATTTATGGTTTAAAATAATCAAACTTTTTTAATAAATCAAATTTTCTATAATTAAATAAATCTATTGAGACAACGTACAAAATGTCAAAATACATAACAGAATTCGTGTTCAAAACTCCCCCAAAAAGTCTTACATATATAGAGGGTGAACCTCTAAAATTAACTGAAAGATTCGATTTTTTTCACAATAAAAGTAAAATAAGAAAAGCGTTAAATCTAGTCCAATACCTTTTTAAGTCTTATATAAAAACGCCTCTTTTAGCGTCTGGAATCAGAGATAGTTATCTAACTGAAGAACTTACTGAAGAATATCTAATTGTATTATTTACAACTTCTGATATCATAAAAAAGGCGAATGATATCATTGAGAAATATTGCAATATCGAATTCACTGAAGGGATGTTTTATCTTATATCAACTCAAGATTATATGTTGCTACTTTCCAAAGATATAGGAGCTATAAATACAGGTATTGAATATATGGAGGAAATTTTAAAGCAAATCTTAGAAGATTATTTCACCAAAAAAAATTTTGAAGACTTTATAAAAGTTCGTCAGTTTAGTTTATCGAATTTCTAAAAAATAGAACTTTCACTAATAAATCTCCATGGTCTTTGCTTTTTTAGTTTGTAGGCTTTTTCTGCATACTCCTCCATCATGCGGTGAGTATTGAAATAAGCAGCGAGAGAAATAGCGTTTTTTTGTCGAAAAATCCACTCGTCATGGTTCATATAGGTCGGAATAATTTCATTTTCCAAGACTTCATAGAGTGCATTAGCATCTATATTCCAGTCATTAGACACCCCTGGGTCTTCTGGGTTTGAGTCATCGGGCCCGATTGCCCAACCAGCTAATCGATTCATTTTGTATCCTTCAAGCCACCAGCCATCTTGTACGGATAGATTCAAAATACCGTTTAAAGCAGCTTTCATACCACTTGTTCCACTTGCTTCGCGATATCTTTCAGGAGTATTTAGCCATATATCAACTCCTGATATAAGCATATGAGATAAGTCCATATTGTAATTCTCCATCATTACAACTTTCACACCATAGTTGTTATAAAGGTATTCTCCCGCCTCATGAATCTTTTTGATATAATCTTTACCCCTTTGGTCTTTTGGATGAGCTTTGCCCGCAAATATAAATTGTATATTATTCTTACAGATTTTTCCTAACCTATCGATATCATGGAAGATTAATATAGCTCTTTTATATGTCGCAAATCTTCTTGCAAAACCAATAGTAATCATTTCCTCATCTAGCAAATTCCATGAATGACCTTTTTGATACGATATTAAATTGAATTTGTTCTCAATGTGGCAGTCATATAAATCGAGCTCATCAAGTTCAATAGCATTCTCTAAAATTGAAGGATTAGATCTCCAATTTGGCCACTTCTTATCAAACATCTTACGGAATGGCTTAGAAACCCAAAATGGTAAATGTATTCCATTTGTTATGTAATCAATTTCATACTGAGGGAACATTTTTCTTGAAATATCCCCATGTTTCTTAGCAACAGCATTTCGATATCTAGAAAGAGCCATTCCAAGAAATGTCATATTTAATTCTCCTTTGTCATCAGCAAGTTTCCTAATTTCAGGAGGCATTCTATCTTCAAAAACCTTATCAACTAAATCCTGTTTGAAGCGATCATGTCCGGCAGGAACAGGCGTATGAGTCGTAAATACTACTTTTTGTTTTACTTTCTCAATATCACCAAGCATTTTAAAAAGTTCAACCATCGCAAATGAACCATGACCTTCATTCAGATGATAGGTTTGAATATTGTTATAACCTAAAGATTTTAATAGTTTAACTCCCCCAATTCCTAGTATCATTTCTTGTACAATTCTATTCCATCTTGAAGTAGAATCATAGAGAGAGCCCGTCATTTTTTTCATCCAATCTTCATTTCCATCGACATCAGTTGTTAATAAGTAAATGGGCAACACATGTCCAGATTGACCAATCACATTATATTGCCATGCTGATACTTTTACATTCTTATCTTCTATTTTCACACTAATTGGTTTGGGAACTCGTTCGAATTCATAGAAGAAATTCCATTCGATTTCTCTTTCTTTTTGTTCACCAAACTCATTAAAAAATTGATAAAAGTATCCAGAACTATAGCATAAACAGATTCCAACCATAGGAAGTTCTAGGTCAGCAGAGGACCTAACAGTATCCCCTGATAGCACACCTAAGCCCCCACTATAAGTAGGAATATTACTTTCAACACCTATCTCCATGGAGATATATGCCACTGCAGTATTACTTTTTAAATCTTCATCAACTTCCATTTTAATCCACAGATTTAAGGTAATTAATTTGATATCTCTTGATGAATTAAGAATTTTATATATTATGTTTAAAAACCATGGTTTAAAATCTTATCTTAATGAAAATTGAAAACTATTAAAAAAATGATTTTATTTTATTTTGGAAATTTCTTCATTAATTTTTCTCCGGTTTTCTTCAAGATCAGCAATATTATGGATTTGCTTTCCCTGTTTGCTCTACAGTCTCGAGAAAGTTAAGAATTTCCCCTATAAATGCCTTTGGATCTTCAATTGCAGTCATATGGCCAACTCCAGGCATAATCACATGTCTGACATCGGGAATTTCCCTTGCCATAATTTCACTCGGTTTTAAAAAAACCACATCAAATTCACCTAGAAGAACAAGAGTAGGACACTTGATTTGTCGAAGTTCTTCAATTCGAGGATCAGGATCAGTATAGAATCTTGCCATGAATTCAATTATTGCTCTTCGATCTTGTCGTCTTAGAAATCCTTCATAGATCTTCAACATCTTTTCACCATCTGGATGTGCTACCATCTTAAACAAATAAGGTCCAGGTTCTTGTCTGATCTCATTTATTCTATCTTCAATTGATATAGCTAACCACATTTCCCTCATTTTAGCCCTTTCTTCCTCACTCGCCTTTTCCCAAGCTTCAGCTTGTTGAGTTCTTGCTTTTTTTTCCTCCTCTGTAAATTCTCTATAGTCAGGAATCTCTATTTGAGTGTTTGAACTGGTGTCTGTCAAGATTGAACTTAATAAACGTTCAGACCGTCTCATAGTATAGCGAGCGCCAACCATCCCTCCTGTGGCATGAGTTAATAGATGGAATTTATCAACATCTAAATAGTCAGCAAGATCGTCAAAATCTTGAGCCATAGTATCAGGATCATAGCCATAAGGCTCTCCATCTACTACTGTTCGACCATGACCTCTCATATCTATTGAGATCATTCTATATTTCTTAGATAAAGCAGTAGTGACACCTGTATCCTTCCAGTAATTTCCATCCTCAGATAAACCATGATTCGCTATAATCGCATCTCCTTTCCCAACATCTTCATAATATAATTTTAAATTTCCTTTTTCAAAATAAGGCATAATTTCTTCATCAAAATTATTTTTTTATAATTAAATTATAAGGTGAGGTTACAGATTTTATAGATTTCTATTTATCAATAATAAGATTGGTTAGATTTAAACTGGTTTAAATTAGAAAAAAAAAGATAATAATTATATTTCAAGCGATTTATCTGATAAAATCTCAACTTTTATATTGGGATCTTTTTTGTTCAAAATTTCTTTAAATTTATTCAAATCTTTATCCCAATTGTGCATTGGTACAGCAATCTCAGGTTGAATATCGAGAGCACAATCTGTAGCTTCATCAAAATCCATAGTGTATGTGCCTCCACAAGGAAGTAATGCAACCGTAATGTTCTTATTTGCCAATTCTTTCATTTCGGGAATTCTTTCAGTATCACCTGCATGATAGACACTTTTTCCTTCTGATTTTACAATAGTACCTGCCCATCCACTTGATTTAGGATGATTTGGCTTCTTTATGTTATAAGAGGGTATAAGTTCTATAGAAAGATCCTTATAATCAAAGGAACCACCTAATTTAATCGTTTGTCCATTAAATTCCTTTAAATTGCTAGCTATGCTTTCAGGACCTAAAACAATTGTGTCATCCTTCATTAATTTTTTTATAGAATCACTATGGAAATGATCGAAATGACTATGACTACTGACAATAATATCCGCTTTTTCCTCTCCATCTTTTATCTGATAGGGATCTAAATAAATAATCCTTCCACTGCCCGTTTTTATCCTAAAAGCTGCATGTCCTAACCATTCGATTTTCATTAATCTCACCACTTATTATTAAGTATAATTTATTATTATGATTTAATCACTTAAATTAATAACGTAAAAAGTAAAGATTGAAAGGAGATTTATTAAATGCATATTGAAGATCTATTACTCTTCTTCTTCAAATTGCCATTCAGGTTTTTCAAGTGAAATTGTTTTAGAAATTCCAAAGTTATCATCCTTAGATAAATCTAATTCTTTAAGTCTTTTATTTAGTAATTGATTTTGAAAACTAGGGATTTCATTTATGAGAAATGGTTTTTGAAGGGGACTGGCTTGAGGTTTTAAAGTTTTAAACTCTTTAGTATTTAATTCTTCTATGATTTGATCATTAATTCGAGTTTTTTCACTAAAAAATGGATTTCCAATTTTTAGATTAGGATATTTTATATGATTAAGGGAATTTATAGGTAAAGTTGCCTTTATAGATCTGCATGTTGGACAATTGTTTTCATCTAAACCGTGTATACAAGGCATTTTTTTCAATAATAATAATTTAATTGAAACCTAAGTATTTCGAATTAATTGTTTCTTTTATTCTTTGTTATTATAATTTCTTAGACTATAAATCTACCTAAATTGAGGGCTATTATTTTTTATAAACTTTATAAATTTAAACCAACTTTACTTAATGTTCAAAATACATATTAATAAATTGTAATCTAATACGAAAGCTAAAGTGTAAAAAATGGCAGATTGGCAAGTAAATGAAGATAAAGCTTGGTTCAAAAAATGGTGGCCAAAAGATACACCTAAGAACTATAATTACGAGAAGTTATCCCTAGGAGAATTCTTTGAAAAACAAAGAAAAAAATATCCAAATGAAAGGATGATGTGGTTTTTAGAGTCATGGATGACATATGAGGCGGCAGGTCAATTAATAGATTCATTAGCCACAGCATTACACAATTTAGGTGTAAAGAAAGGGGATGTGGTTGCATTTTTAATGCCAAATAGTTTTCAATATATCCTCAGCTTCTATGCGACTGTTAAATTAGGAGCTATTGCAACAGGAATAAATCCTACGTATAAGCCATTAGAGGTCCTACATCACCTTAGAATAACTAGTGCGACGATATTAATTACTTTAGATGCCCTATATGGAGAATTAATCGAACCTATTATTAGTCAATCAAAAATTGAAATGGTAATTTATACAAATATAGCTGATCTAGCATCTGGACTCTCAGGTGCTAAAAAAGGCTTAGGAAAATTATTGGGAATAATACCCAAGGGAAAAGTACATTTTCCTGGTGCTATTAATTTTATGGATCTTCTTAATACAAAACCAGATCTACCAAAAGTAGAATTTGATCCAACAGAGCATACAGCCACATATATAATGACAGGAGGAACTACAGGAGTGCCTAAAGCTACGGTTCTAACTCATTTTAATTTAGTTTCTAATGCAATCCAATGTATGTTATGGGTTGGTGGGGAAGATCCCGGAGTAGGAGATATTGGTGCTTTACCACTCTTCCATTCATTTGCTATGACTGCAGTTATGAATGTTGCTATAGCATTGGGAGGTTGGATGATGCTTTTTCCAAGACCACCACCAACAGAAGAGTTCCTTAAAGAAATAAGCCATATAGAAGCCCCAAAAGGTCTATTCTATGCGGGAGCTGAAATATTATTTAAACGAATTGCAGATTTTCCTAAACTTGATAAATTCCCTGATTTAATGGGAAGATTACGGCTTTGCATCTCAGGTGCTGGACCTTTACATGCTCCAGTACAAAAAGCATTCCAAGAGAATACAGGTGGAAGAATCGTTGAAGGTTATGGACTTTCAGAAGCCAGTCCAGTCGTGAGTGGAGGAAATCTTTTTGGTGAAAGTCCATTGGGAGTTATAGGTATGCCTTTTCCTGGAACAGATTGGGGTATTTTTGATGTAGATGAATTCAGCAAAGGTCCAATAGCAGATGGTTTACCAGGATCTAAATATGGAGAAGAAAATACAGGAGAGTTATGTGTTTGTGGACCCCAAGTTATGAAAGGATATTTAAATCAACCTGATGAAACAGAAGAAACATTGAAAACATGGGATGAGAGATCTTGGCTTCTTACTGGTGATATTGGTTTTATGAATGAAGATGGAACAGTTGCGTTAAGAGATAGAAAGAAACAACTTATTAAAGTCGCAGGTCATTCAGTCTTTCCTGCCGAAGTCGAGACCATGCTAATGAGTAATGAAGCTGTTACCGAAGCAGCTGTAGCTGGGCTTCCTGATCCAAAAGGAAAGGTAGGGGAGATAACAAAAGCATGGGTCGCATTAAAACCTGAATATAAAGGGAAAATAACCGAAGAGGAATTAATAGCTTGGACTGAAAAAAACATGACTAAATGGAAATGTCCTGCTATCATTGAGTTTATTGATGAAGTGCCCAAGAACATAATGGGAAAGGTTCAACGACGAGTATTACAAGAAGCAGATCCCTTATATAAGAAATAAAACTTTTTTTATTTTTTTATAATATTTCCCGCATGGTTCAATGAATTCATAAACTTTTGAAAGAATGTATAATTTAATTTTTCATGGAGTCAAGTCCAACCAAACATACCCAGCAGAGTTATCTATTTTTTTGGGGAGGACAGTTATTTTCATTGTTGGGTTCTTCTATTATACAGTTTGTTATAGTTTGGTGGATTGCAGAAGGGACAAAAAGTCCAATTATGGTATCAATTGCCTTTTTCTTAGGCTCACTGCCAATGGTTATAGTCCCACCTATCATAGGAGTTTTTATAGATAGATGGAATAGAAAACTAACAATAGCAATAGCAGATTCGCTGCAAGCAAGCATAACCTTTATTATTATTTTATTTTTTGTTTTTGATATTGCAAACGTATGGCTTGTAATGATCATGAATTTCTTTAGGGGAATTTGCCAAGCAATTCATTTTCCTACTGTTAATGTGATAATTCCGTTAATGATACCCAAGAAAAATTTGAGCAGAATGAATGCAATTAACTACTTTTTCACAGGAATTATACGTGTTATTGGTCCAATAGTTGCAGGAACTTTTTTGATTTTTTTCAAGATAGAACAAATATTATGGGCAGATATAATTACATTTTTTATAGCAATAATACCATTATTACTAATTAGGATCCCGAGGATAAATCTAAAAAAAGATTCTAAACAGAAAAGAAATTTTTTTAAGGATTTTAAAAGTGGTATTAGTATTCTTAAATCAGTCAGAAGTTTACTAATTTTAATTATTTTTATTTCAGTTATAAATTTGTTAAATATGCCATTTACTACGTTAATGTCATTATATATAATTCAACATTCTGGTGCGGAACAAGAATTTGCGTTGGTAAGTGCCTTTTTACAGGGTGGTATTGTTATTGGTGCTCTAATTGCTTTTATTAAAAAAGGCTGGAAGCACAAAGAATTAATAATCTTATATTCCGTAATCATTGGTATCGTAGGATATTCTTTAACTACTTTTGCTCCTAAAGGCGATTTTCTGATGATTGGTATCGGTGCAATGATTCATGCTTCTATGATTCCTATAGCAAATACTATGTTTCTTACAATATTCCAGACAAAAGTACCATCAGAAGCTCAAGGTAGAGTTTTTTCTTTTATTGCTAGCATAGCTGCAGCCGTGACACCTCTGGGAATGCTTATTTCTGGGCCCTTAGCAGAGGTTTTTGGGATCGTACTTCTCTTTATTTTCAGTTTGTATTTACAATTTGTTAGTCTTGTTTTAACATGGTTCTTTACTAGTATTAAATTTGTCATAGAAGAAGAAAAACTCACTGTAAAGGCAGAAAAAGAAGCAGAAATAAGGTTAGGTTCTGAGCAAATTGAATACTAATTTTAATTTATCTAGATTATTATTTTAAATAGATTTTAATTTCTAATTAAATTAAATTTCAATATCCCAAAATATATTATTTTAATTACTGAAAATGACTAAAGGAATAATTATCTCTGGTGGTTGGGGAACTCGTTTACGCCCTTTAACGTGTACCATTCCAAAGCCTTTAATCCCTATTGTCAATAAACCCGTGATTGAAAGACAGATAATTCTATTGAGATCTGCGGGAGTAAAGGATATTATTTTAGCTGTAAGTGTTATGGCAGAAGTTTTAAAAGAATATTTTAAGGATGGTAAAAGTTTTGGTGTAAATATCCAATATACTGATGAAAGAGCTCCAATGGGAACAGCTGGAGCAGTAAAATTAGCGGAAGATTATTTGAAGGATGACAATTTTTTTATGTTAAATGGGGACGTTGTTTTAAACTTTGATTTCCGTCAAATGATTAAAAACCATGCAAATTATGGGGGTATTGGACTAATTGCAAGCAAGGTTGTAGAGGATCCGTCAAGATATGGTGTTCTGATTGTGGATAACAAATCTAACCAGATAAATCAATTTCTTGAAAAGGATGATTATCAACCTCCCGAGGGTAAATATGTTCCAATGCCCATTAATGCGGGAGTTTACCTATTAGAACCAGAAGTTTTTTCATATATTAAACCGCACAAAAAAGTATCAATTGAGAGAGAAGTTTTCCCTAAACTTGCTGAAGAAGGAAACCTGTATAATTTCTCTATTACAGGAATATGGAAAGATATTGGAAAACCTGAAGAGCTATTAGAGGGAAATATCCAACTGATGATGGATATTTTGGGAAATACAAATATTAATGAGAAAAATATTATAGATAAAAGCCTAGATATAGATGGTAAGGCAATGATCTATTCTCCCGTAACTATTGGAAAAGATGTTGTTATTGGAAAAAATTGTGAGATCGGTCCTAATGTAATAATTGGGAATAATGTTTTTATTGATGATGATTCAAAAATTAAGGAAACTTTACTTTTTGACAAAGTATATATTTCGAAAAATGTAATTATAGACAAGGGAATAATATCTGATAATTGTTTAATTGGAAACAATGTGAAATTAGCGGGGAATAACCAAAATTTAATTATTTTATCATCTTATGTCGAAGTTTTAGAAAATGTTAAATTGATTGCTCCTTCAAATGGTTCTATTACTATTTGTCATCATGAAATCGTAAGAGAAGATATTGGTAATTATTAAATTTCTTCACGAAGTCTTATTATTTTCTTTTTAAGTTTTTTAATTCTAGAATCAGAAATATTGAAAATTAAGAAACTTTCTAAGATCTTTAACGCTTTTTGATAATAATTAATACTATTGAGATAATCCCCATTTTTCTCTGCATTTTCACCTGCTTCAAGAGCAAAATCCAGTTCCAACTGTTTCTCTTTTTTTTCAAGATTTAAAACTATTTGAGATATTTTATTGATTTCATCTTTTAAATTGAATTCCCTTGCGATATAATGAGCTTTTTTATATTCCTTTTCTGCTACCTGATAAGCTAGAGTTTTTTCAGCATTTTTACCTTTATTTATAAATTCTTTTATCATTTTACTTGCTGCTAAAATACTCATATCTTCTAAATCAATCTCAAAATCTTCAATCCCAGAATTACTTGAAAGAATCGAAGATATTGGTTTAAATTTAGCTACTTTTTCAGAAATGATTTCTTCTTGCATTTCTAGATTACTCGCAACAGTTTCAAGATTTGTAGAAACAAAAACATTACTTTCTACAAGCTGGTGTATCTCATAAAGGATGACATTTGCTTCAATGTTTACAATTTCTTTAACTCTGTTGAGTAGATTATTTACAAAGAAAAAAGGTTTTTTTCCAAGAAATTCCTTAGCTAGATTTAGTACAGCTTTTTGGATTTGATTTTGATTTATTTTCTCTAGTACATTTGGATTAATACTATGAGCTAAAGACATAGGGAATACTAACTTAACATTAAAGCTGTCAATTAAATACTCAACCATATTTTCAACATTAAAAATACCCGAATTTTTAAAATTGCTGATTTCATTATGAAATAACTCCTCATATTCGACTAAAAATCTTCCCACATGAGTCCGTATGTTGTCTGAAGCAGTTTGATCCAATATTAAGCATATTCTCACAAATTCCCCATTTTTTAGAAGAATATTAAAATTTTGATATTGAAATTCGTAGAATTGGTGATCTTTTATAACCACTGTATCATTTGGTGAAACTGTATCTGACTCTGAAAAGGTTATATTTGCCTGAATAAAACCAGTTAATAAATCTGCATCAATATCTGCTCCTGAAATGGAATAGTTCAATAATTTTAATCCAGATTCTTTATCCATTATTATAATATGTCGAATATTTAGAACGTCCACATATTTCTGCCAGATAATTTCTCGTTCTACCTGAAGATGTCGTTCGTATGAATCTAATTCAAAAACTTCTAAGTTTGAGTCTATTTCAAATCCCAATTCCTTTAGTTTTTTTTTAAGACATGACATACAATATTTAGGGTACTGTGGGCAGTTAGATTTGCTAGTTCCACAATTAAATCCTAATTGATTAATTTCAAAGTATACCATACCGAATCCCTTAACGAATGGTTATTCTATTAGGATTTATCTGGGTTTAAACCATTTAAAATTGAGTATATATGATTATACTATTCTAAATAATATGAAATATTTTTGATTTTGACTTATCTTTTATTAACTATATAAAAATAAGGTTAAATTCTCTATAGATCTTTATTATAAAAATTATTAAAAATAGAATTTAGAATTCATAAATTCGAATAATCATAGTATGCCTGATTATCAAATTAATGATGATTGGATATTAAATCGTATTTCTTCTCAAAGCAGTAGTTTTAGTCAATGGCTTAGTAACATCTTAGATTCTGTAGAAAAGTCACTAGAAGGAGCACCTCCAGAAGCTATTGAAGAGTTTAAAAAGAACAAAAATTTGACTTCAGTTAAAAATTTAGATCAAGAATTAGCATCCCTAGATCAAGAATTAGGCGCGATTGGAGTTTTTGGTAAAAAAATGACAAATTTTGGGAGGAAGATGATGAATAAACTTCAAGAACCAATTAGAATGGAGATTGAATCTACTTTAAAGGAAATTGAAACAGATCTTCAGATAGATTTAGATTTTTTGACTGGAAAAAAGAAAAACTTATCAGCAACACTTTATGATGTATCAAAAGAAAGAGGAATTGATTCGGAAGGTTTGTTATATCTTATAAGAGCATTACCTGATCTTGAAGCTTTTCTTTATAGTACTAGTGTTAAAAAATATTACAGAGATCATACAGAACATGCACTCCGTGTAGCAGTTTTAGGAGATTTCCTTTTAGAGCAAGACTTTGGACAAGGTACCTTGGAAGGGATGATTTCTGAGATTGTCGATTTAGACAGGAAGTTATTAAAAGATAAATTCTGGTGGATTATAGGCTTGCTTCATGACATTGGGTATCCTTTAGGTAAAATGACTACAGCTATAAATTATTCTCTGGTGAATCAATTACTGAAATGTTATCCTACATTAGATCTTGAATTTACACCATTCGAAATAAATTTAAATTGGCATGGTTCTCAAAAAGAATATTTGGAAATCATAGAAGACGGTTTATCTAAAGAAGCAAAAGAATTGATTAGAAAAGGAGCAGGAATTTATACTGAAAAAAATCCAGTCCAAGATTTACAAATATTTTTAGCAAAATCAGAAGGGCATCCAGAATATAATTTTAAGAGCTCAGTTAGTTTAGATCATGGTATTATTGCTTCCTTATCTTTATTGAAAGGACTTGGCAGTCCAAAGGAAATTAAAACAAATGATGAGCTTAAAGGATATGTCAAAGTAGCTCAAGCGATAGCACTACATAATTTCAAACCCAATCTTAAGGATTATGTTTTTGATAAACAACCATTAGCATTTTTCCTGATGTTTATTGATGAACTCCAAGAATGGGGTAGACCTATTCCAATGCAAGTAAGAGATACGTATTTTACAACTGAATTGAAGAAAATTAATTTATTAGATGAAATTTCGCTCCAATTAGATGAATTTAATTGGTTTATGCAATTTAGAAATCAGCAAGCTAAAGAACTTATGAAATTTGATTTTAATTTTTTCTCTAGTGAAAAGAAAAAGACATTTGGGAGATTACAAAGTAATGAAACCTTCCCAAAGACTACTATTAACCTTCAAGATTTGAAAAAACATAAAAGAAAAAAGAAAGAAGATATAATAGCACATGAGGTAATAATTATATAGAGTGATAATGAGAATGGAAAAGTTGGAAGAAAATGGTTTGAAAATTTACCAAGCTATATTTGAGAAAAAAAAATCTGTTGAGATTGATGGAATTGAATATCCTATAAATAAATTTTCTAGTGGAATAAAATACGTTGATTTATTCGGTTATAGATTTATTGAACAAAATCGCAACAAAAAATCAGAATGGGGTAAAAAAGCAAGAGAGGGACATAAAATCATGTGGATTATAAAAGGAAGAGCCTATCTAGCACAAATACTTGATGGAGAATATAAAGATTTAAAGAAAAAATAAAAAAAATTTTAATTATTATTGTATAACCTGGCAGCAAAAGAAATTGTAAAGGAACCTTTAAAGGAAAAACCATTTTAGTTTTTCGCAACCTTTCTACCCTTGAAACAAATCTATGAAAAAACTCACATTGATGAGTAATTTAATTCAAAAAATGGACTCCAAATTATTTTTAATGCATCTTCTATGATTTATAATCAAACCAATTTCTTTTCCATTTCTTTTTTTTCTAAAATTAATTCTAAATAAGATTTCGTAATTGAATCGCTTTTTGGAATCCCTAACATACTTAAAAAATCGAATAATAGATTTCTGGCTCTTTCGATTTCTTCCTCAGTTTCTGATAAATATTCAACTTCGATAAAATGTTGATTTAATACCGGGAGATAATCAATTAATGCTTCAATTTTATAATCTTTAAATTTCAGCTCATATAATTCTCTCTCTTTCTTAACTGTTAATACTTCTTGAAAGCCTAGAGCTCCTAGAATTTTTTTCATCTTTGACACATCTTCAATCTGAATATCGATTTCCTCACGAGTTTTAGATATTTTATCAAGTTTTTGTCCTTTATAGGTTATATAGTTTTTGATTTTCTTTTCTTTCTGACTATTCTTCTTATTAAAACTAATTGACTGTCTAAGTCTTAGTGCTTCGTCTGTTGATTTAAAATCTCTCAAACCTTTAGGCATATTATAGTACATATCCTCATGTATCAGAGAAATTTTATAAGATCCTTGACTTTCCTCAAATTTTTTTCTCATTATATCAGGATCTAGAATTCTTACTTTTATTTCTACTTCAATCATAATTATGTTCTATGCTCTACTGATAAAAATTATAATTTATTATTTTTTATTAAGTATTAATAGTTAAGTGTAGAAATAACCGATGTCTCAAAATCAAGAATTAGCTCAAAGTCTTGCTGAGGAATATGGATATTTATTATATATGATTGAAAGATACTTTCAATTTTTAGGAATAAATGAAACTATTGAGTTACTGAAAGCAAATGAGAAACCATTAATCCCTTCCATCAGAGTTAATACTCTTAAAATTGAAACTTTTGAATTAAAAAAACGATTAGAAACAAAGGGTTTTGAATTCTCAACTGTAGAATCTATCCCATACGCTTTCAGAGTTATGAAGGAAGCTATAAATCTAGGATCTACCCATGAATTTCTTCAAGGTTATTATTATCTTCAAAATATTGCCTCAATGCTTCCAGCTATTATTCTTGATCCAAAAGCAGAAGACATTGTAATTGATATGTGTGCAGCACCTGGAAGTAAAGCAACACATTTAGCCCAATTGATGAAGAATGAAGGAACACTTATTTTGATTGACAGAAATAGAAAAAGGATACCTGCTCTAGAAATGAATTTACGTAGAATGGGAGTTATTAATTCTATTGTTTTAAACATGGATGCTATTAGATTACCAGAGTTAAATAAAAAAGCTTCAAAAGTTCTTCTAGATGCCCCGTGTACCGGGGAGGGATTAATTAGACAAGATCCTTATAGAAAGAAGAGTCGAAAATTAAAAGATTTTGAAAGAATGGCATCTATTCAAAAAAAACTCTTAAGAGCTGGATTAAAAGCTTTAAAATCAGAAGGAGAACTGCTTTATAGTACTTGTTCAATTGGTCCAGAGGAAAATGAAATAGTAGTAAATGATGTTTTAAAAAGTGAAAGAAATTTTAAAATCTGTAAAATATCTAACACCTATGGTGTTAGTGGCTTAACAAATGTATTTGGGATGAACCTTAGAGAAGATTTAAAGCATTCTCAGCGATTATATCCTCATCTTCATGATTCAATTGGTTTTTATTTATGTTTGATAAAGCGTGAATCTTAAAATCGAATTTTCAGGTAAGTTAAATTGTTTATTTTTGATATTTGATATAATTTCAGAATGTTCTTTAAGATCTATTATTCTAAATTTGTTGAAAATTGGTCTTTATACCTTTATAGGAGTAGATTGATTATACTTATTGCGAAGAAAGTTATTAATTGTGTGAAAGAAATTTGCATAAAAACTCCCTGATTTACAACATATTAGTTAATTTCATTTTTGTCAAATTGCCTACATATTTATTTCTTCCAGTTATAAGAACAATTTTCTATTTTTCTAAAGTTAAGTTCATAAATAAACAACTTGACAAGCGAAATGGTACCTTAGAGTTAATAGAATCAACTATTTCGACTTATGACCAATTAATAATTGAGAGAAATAATAAAAAATTAGTTTTATTAAATTCTCATAAAAAATTTAATAAAATATTAAAGCTCTTTTTAGCAAAAGATAAATTACAATTATATTTATTAAGAAACTTGCTTTATAGAATTCTTAACAAGTGTCTAACTCAATCTAATATTAGGGAATTAGTAAAAATGGAAATTCTGAAGGCTCCAGAAAGAACATTCTCAGAATTTATTGATCTTTATAGTGAATTGAGAGGAGAATTAAACTCATTGATTAAATGAGGAAAATTAGAGATTTATAGACATATAATTATAAGAATTTATTCTGTTATGAAAACTGAAATATATAGTAAACCCATTGGAGAAGATCATCCAAATGTCAAAAAAGTTTTAGAAATAGCAGAAGAAATCATGAATAAAAATAAGGTCTTAAATATTGAAAATTTATATAATATTGCAAAGAAAAGGTTAAAATTGCCTCGAAATGGGTTACTGTCAATTATTCAATTTTTAATTAATAAAAAATTATTGATAGAAGGCTCAAAATTTTCGAAGGAGACTGTTCTTTCGAATCAAATTCGAAAAAGAATTTTAGATTATATCTTTTTAAATCCTGGAGTACATTTTTCAGATTTAAGAAAAGCAGCTCTTCCAGAGGAAATGGGAAGTTCAGGACAATTAGTTTGGCATCTTGAAATGTTACTTAAATTTAATTACATTCATAAGATTAAGGTTGGAAATTATACTGTATTCCTACCAATTAATATTGATGGAAATTCAGGAGAAATCTATTTCCTGCTAAGAGATAAAATTAATTATAAAATATTCAACTTGTTAAATAAGCAAAATAGTGTTATTAGACCAGACATTTATAAAGAAATTAATGAAAAAAGAGAAGATGTTTATTATCGAATTAATAATTTGTTGGAATTTGAGCTTTTAGTTGTTCATCCAACTTCAGAAAAAGAGATAATCATAAATCCAAATATTAAGGGGAGAATTAGTGATATATTAGATACATTAAGATTATATATTCAAAAGAAATTAGTTACCAGTGAGGATGAGGTTTAAGAATGGCATTAAATTTGAATATTGAAGTAATGTCTAGTTTAATTTTTTCATTTTTCCTACTAATTACTACTATACTTAGTTATACCCAT
This sequence comes from Promethearchaeota archaeon, assembly GCA_048938895.1. Taxonomy (GTDB): domain Archaea; phylum Asgardarchaeota; class Lokiarchaeia; order Sigyniarchaeales; family SOKP01; genus Loki-b32. The sequence goes on along the minus strand of JBHLLU010000012.1, from coordinate 8,661 downwards.
CCTAGAACTAAAAAAATAAC
>JBHLLU010000012.1:0-8541 GCA_048938895.1 Promethearchaeota archaeon | reverse complement strand
TCTAGTTTAATTTTTTCATTTTTCCTACTAATTACTACTATACTTAGTTATACCCATCCTAGAACTAAAAAAATAACATCACTATTTTTTATACGATTATCTTTTTTATTTACCGGTCTCTTCATGTTTTTTGATGGAATGGCGAACCTCTTAACAAACGAGACTTTTTCTCGAATCAGCGGTATGATTCTTTTTCCTATAACTGTATGTATAATTATAGGAATAAATTTTACATTGAAAGATAATTTTTATTCAATTGGATTATTAATAGTCTTTGGTTTAGGATTTCTATTATTTTTTTCAGGAGTTTTACCAGATTCAGTTGAAGTTTCAGAAGATATTGGGTTTCCTAGATTAGAATGGAGAGGATTGTTTAATATAATGGGAATACTATTTTCTGGTATAACCTCACTTTATTTGATATACTGGGGAATAAAAACATTATATAATGCTCCATTTTTAATAAAAAAAGATGCTTTTATACTATTTTTCGGTATAATGACAGCAGCTGTAGTAGGAATGATATTTTATCTTTTGTATATCTTAGAAACATACTTTATTATATTATCTAATTTCTCGATGCTAACAGGTCTAATTATATTTACATTTGCTATAATTAGAGAACCGAAGTTATTATATATATTTCCTTTTACGGTCTATAGAATAGTTGTAAAGGATAAAGAAGGTCATCCATTGTATGATCATGATTGGTCAGAATCCAATATAAGTGAAACAATCTTTACAGGATTTCTAAATGCAGTACAACTAATGAGTACGGAAGTAATGCATATAGGTGGATTGTTAGATATAAATCTAGAGGGAGGAATCTTAGTTTTGAAAGAATCTGAAAGAATTACAGTGGGTTTAGTGGCTTCAAAATCCTCAAAATTATTGAGAGACTCTGTCGTCAATTTTACAAAAGGTTTTGAACTAAAGTTTGATAAAGAATTAAAGGCTTCAATTCAAGATTTAAAAGCCTACAATAGTGCCTATGAACTTATAGAAAAATACTTTTCCAACTTTCCTTATAAAATTCTAAAAAGTAAAAAGCAACCCTTACTATTGACTGGTAAATTTATCAAAATTCCTCAAGAGTTAGATGATAAACTAAGGAGTGTGTTCACTGATAAGCAAGAATACGAAGCTATAAAGGCAGAATTAATCAAATCTCCTCTCTCGATGCCGTCTGAATTTTTTAAGTCTTATTCTGAAATGAAGGAAGAATTAAAAAAAATTTCTGGAGAAGAACAAAAGTATTTGGATGAAGATTCAAATAGAGATAAGTGATCCATATTTAATTATTAAGTTCTAATCAGTCAATAGAAATTTGGAGAAATTTAGTCCTAATCTATTTAAATATGATGATGAAATAAATATACTTATTATTTTCTTTTGATTAATGACTGGGAGAATAGAGCGAAATCTAATGTTTTCTAAATTTTAGGAGTAGTAAAAGAAAACAATTCTAAAAATTTCTTTTTTTTTTAATTTCTCATTTATTTTCATAGAACTAATGGAATTAAATATAGGATTCTATGGGTAGAAATTTGGTCCTTATAATTTTATATAAATACTTTGATTATCTAAGTATGAAATTCAATTTAAAACAAAATTAAGAGTGACCGAATTGAAATTTAAACGAATAATTAGAAAAAATCCTAACTTAAAAGTATTAATGCTTTTAGTAACAATGATTTCTTGCGTTTCGATATCTGCAAGCTATATTTTACTTCCAGGTTCGCCTGAATACAATTCAAACACTCCTGATCAAGAAGAATTCAAAGACTTTAATTATAAACCCTTTGCTTCACCTTCTGATTTTGATACTGCTACAAAATTAATAACAAAAGGTTCACAACAAGGCATTTATAATGAGAGTAATATTGTAGATGACGATGGGATTTTAGATTCTACCGGTTTTGAGCAAGGAGGGTCTTTTTCGCATATAAAAGAAGACCCAACTTTTTTCTTTGGAGGATTGTTTGTCAACTGGGGTACTAATAATGGAGGAGTTGGGGCAGTTGGAGATATAGCGAATGCATTGAGAAATGCTGGTGATAACAATAATCTTTGGTGTCAGGCTCAAACTGGAATTAATTATCCTGCTGGAACACCAGGGAATGGTTGGGTTTGGATGAGGTGGGGTGGATATTCTAACATCCCAAATCCTAATGTGCATCCACATATATATCGGGTTCGAATTGTTTATGGTGTCTGGGTTGATTATTTACTTCCTGCTACTAATGGTGCAAATTTAAGACTCTGGGCATTCAACAATGATGAAGAACCTCTTGGATTAATTCAAACTATTGACCCGACACCAATGGATTTAGAATACACTGCTGGAGTATGGACGATTGATAGTGCCACTAATCCGGTATTTATGGCAAGTATCAATAATGGAGGATATATCAAAGAAATTGCTGTCGATATTAATTTGGCTGCTGTTGTAAATCCATTAATAGTGTATACATGGATAAATGTAGACTTTATTGATATTATCTATGATTTTTATAAATATGATGTTGATTTTACATATCAATTGGACTTTAGCTCCTATACATTTGGTACATTATCTGAATTTGATGTAATAATAGATCTAGCGGGAACTAAATCTGGATTAGGAATTTATTTATATAATTTCGATACGAGTAGTTACGATAAAATTTTAAGCTTTACTGCGGCTTCAAAGAAAACTAAAACCATAAGTACAGACGCAGATAATTATGTGAGTGGTGATAAAAAAATATATGTAAGATGTTCTTTAGAAGATTATTTTGATGGGAATCCTTATACATCATATTTTATAAACGTGGATCAAGTTATGATTGATTTACATGTACCAGATCCCCCGTCCAATGTTCAAATTGACCAAGGTGTCTTGCATATATTATTATCTTGGGATATCCCTAATGATTATGGAGTTCCTATTACACATTATAACGTATATCGAGGACAAGGTGGAATAAAAACTCTTATAGGAAGTCCATCAACAAACGAATTTGATGATACGAGCGTCACAGGGCTTGTTCCAGGGATTAAATATTATTATACCATTACGGCTGTAAGTAGTATAGGGGAAAGTGATAATTCTTCTGAGGTTAGTGGTCAAGCTTATAATCAGCCATTTGTCGAATGGCTTTCTCCTGAAGAAAATGTTACAATAATATTTGGGATGGGAACTGTTATATTCAATTTTACGTATGATAGTGGTTTTGTTGATGACATAGAACTTGTGATTAATGGAACCGGACCTTATAATGTCACTGGAACAAATTCTACAGCTTTAATATGGAGCGATTCGATAAGAGGTATAGTAAATGCTACCCTATTCGCTTATAATAATAGTGTTTTAGTAGCACAACATTCTCGACGTTTCAATTTTGTAAGAATAATTTTTGAAAGAGAAGATCTCTTTGAAGAAAAAACTAAAGTTATAGGTGATGTGCTCTACTTAATTCTTCATGATCCTGCTGGAGATAATAGCTATTCGTACTTTACAGAGACGACGCAGTTTTCAATAGGAGTAGGTGCTTCATTTTCAAGTGGTGTAACTGAAGATAGTCAATTGGGTCTTGAATTAGATTTTGGTCTATTTGGATTAGGTCTTGGAGGTAGTACTAAAGCAACTGAAACAACTACAGTAGAATCTGGGTTTGATTTCAGATTGGAAATTTCCTCCACAACAGGATTAACTTCAAACCTAGACACATTAGATCCTGATTTTATAGGTCCTGGTTATGGTGATGCATATTGGGGTGAATCTTGGCTTTTTAGATATTTAATTAAAGCTCGATATCGAATTTATTCAAATGGGACTGATCGATATGAAGAACCAAGACTATATTGGGGTATTATTAGAAGTTCTGAAACAATTACTAATGATTATAATGCTCCACAAAGCTGGTACGACCATAATCCTGTTCATGACAACTATAATGATGTTACATGGATCCAACCAGGTCATTATGCTGATGGAGGATTTGAGTATACGGATTCAGTAGAAATATCTGCTACAGTCTCAAATTATTTATCATTCCAAATTCAAACAGAGGAAAACACAAGATCAAATATATTTGGGATTGGTGAAGATGTCACTATAGAATTGAATACAAAAGCCTATGTAGAACTAGGAGCAGCTCACATTTTTGAAGCAGGTTATACAATATTGGATGATAACCCATCAGACACAATTGTTCAAGATATAGGGGTTGATCTCAGATCTGGTACCTATATTTTCAAAACAGTCTCGGCTTTTAGTAGAACATCTAACCCTCTCGAACATAATACATTTGATTATGTACCTCCGGTAATTGAATTCCCCAATATTGATTTAGACACTGATGATGATACCTTTGCTCCCGATTCAGCAGATACACCTACAATAACAGTTGATATTTTTGATGAAGGTGGGATATCGGATGCTATTATTTGGTATTCCACAACTAATGGAACTCTTTGGGATATAGTTGACCTTGTTGAACAACCAGGAAATCCTGGTACATGGGAAGCAAGTTTACCCGCTAAACCTGTAAATACCACAGTAATGTGGTATATACAAGCCTGGGATTTAGTTGGTAAAAATTCAACTCGAATGGATGTTACTGGTTTTCCATTTGAATATACTGTAGTTGAAGAACCTTTTTCAAAAGGTACTCCACCAGGTATCTCTGGTTTTCCACTTGTTTCAATTATTCCCGCAACGATTTTAGCCATTATTGCAGTTGTAGTAATATATTATAGGAAACGCATTTGTTAAAATTAAAAATTAATAATTTCCTTTTTTTTATTGCTTTTTTCTTAAATAATATCCTTTATCTACTAAATTTAAGGCAATCTTACTATTAGGCTTAAGATCTTTAAAGATTTTAATATCCACTAATGACTGAGCAATTGCACATAGTTCTTGTATTGAATTATAAATTATCAATAAATCACCTATCTTTAATTTAGTCGGAATTTTCACAATTTCTTCTTTATAAATATCATTTCCATAAAAAATAGATTTTTCTCCCTTACTGTTTACAACCAATATTTTTTCTTTAAAACAATCCTCTCTTTTTACAAGATATTCTGCTCCTTCAAGGCTTAAACGAAAGTCTTCTTTCTTTATAAAACCAAAATATAATCCTGCTGAGCTTATCTGTAGACCTGCGTAAAATCTTTCAATTAAATCTGTGTAGTCTGAAGGAATTAAATAGATTGAAGGATTGAGGTTTTTTATGAAAACAGAATCAAAAGATATATATAATCTATCTTGGATTTTCTTTATAATTAATTCAGAATCTTGGATAACTCTGTTTAATGTATCTACAATAATAGATTTTTCAAATGTATTTACTTTTCTAAAAGCTTTCAATTGTTTCATGATAATGTAAAATAAAAAGAATTAAGAGCTTTTATTATTATTAAGATATAAATGTATTAAATAATAGTGTTCTAAACATGGGAATCCGAAAGATAGAAGATGAAATTGACCTTAAAGAAGCAATGAAAAAAAAAGCAGCTGAACTAAAAATGAAAGACATGGAAGCGAAAGCTTCTGTTGAAAAATTTACAAAAGATCAATTACGTGAGCTCGCAAAAAAACATGGAGTTTTACTGGCATTGACTCCAGAATTAAGAGAAGAAGTAAAAGAATTACAAAAAAAGTACAATATCCCATCCTCGAAAATAATAACTGACCAAATAACAGAACATGATGTATTACGAAAATTTTCTAAAATCGATCATGAAAAACTAGGAATGCTGGCATATCAGAGAGTTTTAATGAGCAAAGAAGAAACTGGAGGAATAATACCATTATCTGAAGTGTTTGAATTAATTAATACGGGAATTCTGAAAGGTAATGTCGATGTAAAAGATGTTGAAAAAGCCTTGAAGCTTTTAAAGAAATCAAGGATCATTGAAGATATCTCTCAGTTAGAGAGCGGTGCCATAATGATAAGATTTTTTCCAATTCAATATACTGGAGATGAATCAAAAGTTGTTGAATTGGCAAAAGAAAAGGGCATACTCACTTTGGAAGAGGTATGTGTCAAACTTGATTGGTCTCAAGACCGTGCTCTTCACGCACTGGAAGCACTTGAGACGAGTGGTGTAGCAAAATTTAGAGAAAATATTTTATCAGGAAAACAGTGGTTTTTCCCATCAATATAAAATAAGATGTATTTTTATTCTAATTTTATTTTAAAAGCTAATTGCCCATTTTCTAATTTTAGGACTTTAGCTCTGCGATTTTTTGCCAATATTTTAAAAATTTCTTCTAAATCTTCTAAAGGAAGATTACTAAAATCCTCTTGTTCTGCCTCTCTGATTTCATATACCATAATAGGCTCGAGCTTTCCATTTTCATAAGCCCATTTATATATCTCATCAGACCAAACTTCAAGTGTTTTCCAATATACTCTCAGCTTCTCTTTCTTTTTAGAAAGCCATTCTGCTTGTTTTTGACTGATTAATTCCTCAGCTATTTCTAGTATATATTGTTCGCGTTTAGTAAAGTTAGAAAATGGTTTTTCTGAATTCAATTCTCTAATATAAATAATATGAAGAACCGCGAATCGAGCGTAGTCAAAAAGAACTTTTGCCCATTCCGTTTTCCATGATGTGTAATCATCCAACCTTTCCTTTTTATCGGGCATTGAGTACATATATTGTTTTCGCTCTTCTTCTAACCAAGGATAAGCTTTTAATAATTTTTCATATGCAGTTAATTTTTTTTCTATTAATCCTTTCTCTCCTATTATTTCTTCTTCTAGTTCTTGCAGCTCTGTCTCGATCTGATTCGCATGTTGTTTATACACTTTGCTATCAATTTCTCCAGCTTGGGAACTTAATATATTTTCAAGTTTATCAAATTCTTCTTCGATAAAACTCAAATCAGCTATTTTAAAGTCTGATTCATTAATAATTTGCCTTTCCAATGCTTCTTTTTCTAAATCTTCTTTTTCTTTTTTTAGCGCTCTTAATCTGGCGAGTTCTTTTCTTAATTCTGCTAATTCTTTTCCTACTTTCTCTTTATCCTCTTTAGTAATTTCAGTTGATTTTTCTCGTTGTCTTTCCATTTTACTCATTCCAATTTATTATACTTCTCCGAATTCTTCTGCCCAATCATCATATTGTTTAATAAAAACTTTAGTAGTCATAGGTTTTACTTTTTTCAAAGTCTTCTTAAAATCTTTTAGATTAATATCTCTTACTTTTACTTCTTTATCAGAAGTTTCTAATAGACCGCTCATATCTAGTTCTCGAATCGGTAACATAATAACTTCTCGACAAACATTTGCAATGTCTCTCCCAGAATAGCCCTCACTTCTAACAGCGAGTTCAATATAATCCTCATCCGATAATGAAGTATCCACACCCGCTGTATGAATTTTAAAAATACCGGCTCTAGCTTTCATATCAGGGAGAGGAACATGCACTCTTTTTTCAAACCTGCTTAGCATCGCATTATCAATATCCCATGGACGATTTGTTGCCCCCAAAACTAAAAGTGGTTTATCATGAGTAGATTTTAAACCCTGAATCTCACTTAATAATTGCGTTTTAACTCGTCGTTCTCCACCACTCTCCACTCCCTCACCACGTTTAGTAGCAATTGAATCGATCTCATCCATAAAAATTAGACTGGGTGCCTTTAGTCGCGCAACTTTAAATAAAGAGCTAATTAGCTTCTCACTTTCACCTAACCATTTGCTTAATAACTCGGCAGAGGAAGCACTAAAAAAAGTAGCATTACATTCAGTAGCTGCTGCTTTTGCTAATAAAGTTTTACCACAACCAGGCGGACCAAAAAGTAATATTCCTGACCACGGTCTTCTTGCACCAGTAAATAATTCAGGCTTAATGATAGGAAGAACTATGGCTTCTCTTAAAGCTTGTTTAACATTATCTAGTCCAGCGATGTCTTCCCATTTTACTTTTGGAGATTCTGTAACTATAGTACCAGAGATAATATCAATTAATTCTTGTTCTTCTGATGAAACAATCCCCACTTCAGAATCTGTAGTTTTAGCATCTCCGCTTTCAGAAGGTCTAGCTCTTCTAGGACTAACACCACTAAGATGCGATTTTAAGATTTTAGCTCTTTCTACATATTCTTCGATATTTTTCTTGCATAAATCCCTCATTTGTGGATTTTTATTGTATTTCATAAACTGCATTAGGATTTCGGCTGCTCTTTGATACTTATTAATGGCTTGTCTGAATTTACCTTGGCTATCTAAGGCTACCGCTTCTTTAGCGGTCTTAACAGCATATTGATATAGTTTGGAATCTACTGATGACATATTAAATATACCAAAAAATTTCTACTATTTATAGCTAATGTAATTTACTTCTCAGTATTAATAATAATTTTCTCAGAATATATCAAATTTACTCTTTAAGCTAAAGAAAATAAATATTGGTCTACAAATAATTATATAATACCGAATTTTTTTATATCATATATAATTATTAAGAAATTTTGATGATTATGGGATTTCTAAAAGATATTTCCAAATGGCTTTCCGGTGGAAAGAAAACAGATTCAGT
>JBHLLU010000115.1:1400-7269 GCA_048938895.1 Promethearchaeota archaeon | reverse complement strand
TCATTATCATCAAGCAATTTCCTTTTTATAATATAATTGAATTCCTTAGTTGGAAGGTGCTGTATAAGAAATCTAGCAATATCATTAGTCGCATGACCTATCCCAAAATCATTCATTAAGAGAGTATTATACTCCCATAATTGTTGTAATGAATAATCCTCAGCTTCAATTGCTTTTTTCGCTATCATAGCAGCATAAAAACCAGCTTTCATTCCGGTATGAATTCCTCCACCGCTCGCTGTGTTAACATGGCATCCCGCATCTCCTATAAACATGATACCATTGTCAGCACACGAAGGAAGAGGTCTTCTAATGGGAACGATATCTCCCCCTGATGATAATACTTTGTAATTGCTTCTGCTTACAAATTTATCTACAACAAAATTGTGATAAAGAAGCTTTATACTACTTTTTTGATGTAAGGAAACCCCAACTCCAAGGTTGGCTATTGTGTCCGATTTGGGGAAATACCAGATATAACCTCCAGGAATAGTATTAGAATCAAATATAACATTTAAAGAATCGATGGGCATTTTTGGGCGCCAATTATCAGTGAATTGAATGATTTCCCGATAACAAATTACCAAATCATCTTTGGAAATCTCATTTTGTATAATATCGCTTTTGATTTTTTTACGAACAATAGAATGAGCGCCACTACCATCAATTACAATTTTAGCGTTAATAGCTAGTTTTTCCCTTGTTTTTAATCTTACAGTGACTCCATTAACGCTACCATTTTTATAGGTCAGATCCATGACCTTGGAATTATCCATAAATTCTATTACTCCCGAATCAAGCGCATCATCCAAAAGTTTTTGCCCAAATCGTAATCTGTCAACCAAATAAATGGGCATGTTAACTGTAAGATGATATTTAAGATTAGAGCTGTATAACTTGATTTTATTCTTCATGCTTAATATTTCATTTCCTTGAGGGGTATTTATATTCAAAAAATCAAATACAGAAGCTGCAACTACATCTCCGCATACTTTATTACCAATTTCCTCTCTCTTATTTGCTTCAATTAAGCATACTTTCATCCCATTTGACGAAGCAAATCGAGCAGCAATTGTACCTGATGTTCCAGCACCAAGAATTGCTATATCATAAGACTTCATTTCTTATCACTCCAGATATCGTTAAATAGAGTCGATATTTGCCAGGGAAAGAACGAAAATGCTAATTAATTTTAATGTAAAATGTATAACCTATATAGATTTTCAAATTCTATATAATTACTGGTGAGGGCGGATTTATTATTTGAAAGGAAAAAGATTATAAGTTCAAAATAGGGTTATTAATAATGCCTAAATCAAAAACAAATAAGACTATCGAAAAAATTACTTTCATCAAAAGGGATTTGTCACCACAAGAATCTGAAGACTTACTTAATGTATTGAAAGTACGCTTTGAGGAAAACATGAGTCGCCATAATGGACTTGAATGGGCTAGAATACAAGGAAAGTTGGAAGATAATGCGGGAAAACTGTGGTCACTCAATGAAATGGAAAGAACTGGTGGTGAACCAGATGTTGTTGGTTATGATAAAGAGATGGACAAATACATCTTTTATGATTGTTCAGCAGAAAGCCCTAAAGGCCGCAGAAATATTTGTTATGACCGTGAAGGGCAGAAAGTGAGGGAAAAGAAAGGAGTTTATCCAGCTGGTAACGCCATTGATCTAGCTAATACCATAGGTATTGAGATTTTGACAGAAAAGGAATATCGAGAATTACAGGAACTAGGAAAATTCGATACAAAGACATCGAACTGGGTGAAAACACCTTCAGATATTAGAAAACTTGGTGGTGCCATCTTTGTCAATCGTCGCTACGATCATGTTTTCGTATATCATAACAGTGCTCAAACTTTTTATAGGGACCGGGGATTTCGTGGCTCGTTAAGACTTTAAATTTAGAGTTTGAATTTTAAATATCTTCTTTTTATTTTTAGATGAGTATAATGAGGAAAATAATAATTTTAGCTTTTATGTCCCTTGATGGAGTCATGCAGGCCCCAGGAGGTCCTGAAGAAGATACTTCAGGAGGTTTTAAATATGGAGGTTGGATTGTTCCCTTTTTTGATGAATCTTTAGGAGAAATTATGGATAAACAGATGAGTAAAAATTCGGATTTATTACTTGGAAGGAAAACTTTTGAAATATTTGCAGCATATTGGCCAGCTCATGAATCAGATTGGCCTGGCATAAATGAAGCTAAAAAGTATGTCGTTTCAAATACAATTTCTGGGCATAAATGGAAAAATTCAATCATATTGAACGGAAAAGTAGAAGATCAAATTAAAAAACTTAAGCAACAAGATGGACCTAATCTACAAGTCTATGGAAGTAGTAATTTAATCCAAACTCTACTTAAATATGATTTAATCGATGAGTTTTGGTTAAAGATCTTCCCAATAATTCTTGGAAAGGGAAAACGCTTATTTGGTGAAGGATTCCTTCCAACTAAGTTCAGGTTAATTGAAAATTCGGTGACTCCAAATGGAGTTATAATTGCAAACTATGCCAGAGAAGGTAAGATTAAAACAGGATCGTTTACCGACTAAACTATGGATAGTGGACTATGTAAAGAAAATAAATCTTAGGTAGCCCATTGAAAATTATATAAATTAATTAATAAATAGATTCAGCCCATTAACTTATTCCGCTTCCAATGAAACCAAAGGTCTCCAAGCAATTGGAAAGTTCCTGGTATGAGTGCAATATAAGCACCTAAAATGATATAAATTATCGATATTACAATATACCAGATGAGCGCACCTTTTAGAAATGGTCTTATTGGATCCATACGAGGCATTGGATATAATAGAATGATACTTAGAATATTTATCCCAATAATGATATACATTGAAACTATCGCATCAAAATAAAAGCTCTGGGGAAATTGAATATTCCAAATAATGGCTAAAATTATCGCCACAATATTGCAGAGGAAAATCCATATCATAAAAACGGGAATGAAAGTTTTAGGAACGTTTTTTCTTTCAAGTGTCATAATGGTTTGAGGAAAACTTGCTTAAAAAACGTTAATATTATAATCTATTAGATTTTAATCAATTATAGGATAACTCGATTTATTATTCTCCCGCATATGCTTTCTCCAATTTAGAAATATTAAATTTTTTCATTTTGAGAAAAGCTTCGGTTACACGTGTAATTTTGTTCTCATCTTTGTCCTTCATCATCTTCTGCATAATAGTAGGAACAATTTGCCAAAAAAAGCCAAATTTGTCTTTTAACCAACCACATTGTTCAGCAGTGGGGTCCGCTGTTAGTTTTTCCCAATAGTGATCAATTTCATCTTGCGTATTACAGTGCACCATGAAAGAAATAGCTTCATTGAAGGTGAAGTTATGTTCAAGAGCACTGTCCATAGTAGCAAACTCCTGATTCTCCAAAATAAATGCTGCATGTTTAATGGTTCCTTCTTTATCTGGTTCTTCACCTTTACTGTATCGTAGGATATCGCCAATTTTTGATTTGTGAAATATGGAAGTGTAAAAATTAATGGCTTCTTCCGCTTTTCCGCTATTATCTCCTACAAACATTAAAGTAGGGATGATTGTCTGCTTTATTTTGTTTGTTGGAAATATTAATTGCCACGAAACACCATATTTATCTTGAATCCAACCATATCTCTCACTAAAAGGATACTCCCCGAGCTCCATAAGCGCTACTCCACCTGTGGATAAACTATCCCATAATGCATCTACATCATCCTTAGTCTTACAAGCGACTAAAAATGATACAGAGGGATTGATTTTAAAAAGGGGACCGGCACTAATTAGAGTAAATTCTTGACCTAATAAGTCAATGGTGACCATATCCACTGAACCTGAAGGTGTGTTGTGAAGAGTAGTAATGTTCTTAATCTCAGAGGGTTTGAAGACTGAAGTGTAAAACTCAGCAGCCTCTTTAGCCTCTTTATCAAACCATAAATGTATTGATATTTTTTGCATAACTTTTCACCTTTTGATAAACAGAGTCGAATTTAAAAAACTATGGCTAATATTTTATGCACTTTATAACATGGTCTCCTTCTTCCTAGAGGAGGCATGAATAAATAATTCATAAATTATTATTAAAACTTTTAATAGAATCATTTTATTGAACAGAATCAGTTGCTATTAAGCAAAAAAAAAAGGATCTCCAAGAAAATAGAGCTTTAAAAATCACTATCACTCAATATTTCTTGGGTAAATCTTTCTCCTTTAGATTTTTTCTTTTCCTTTTCTCGAGTTTCCTTTTTAGATTGAGTAATTGTTTCGGATGTTTCTTTTGATGGTGGTGGAATGTCAGTATATTTAAGTCTTCCTGGTTTTTTTCTAGACAAATGACTTGCCATCGAGGTTATAGCTGTAATCGCAATTGAACCAATTGTTATGTAAGACCAAGGTATATCAGTAAAGATGTTAAAGCTGGTGGTCTTCGGAAGTTTCCAATCCAATTTTGGATCATAGGTACCATTGATTACTTCGCCAAAATTTATGTAAATTGAACCAGAATTCAAGGGTATGGGCGAAGAGGGTATTGTTGTATTCACTATCTTTTCAACACCATTAATTATTGCCAAATCATACCATTCATACTCTACTTCATAATTCCCTGTTGATGTTGTTGCTGATAAAGTTGTTTCTGAAAAACCTATTTCATGGCTTGAGCTTAATGAAAGATTTAAAGCCAAGTTTGTTCCTGAATATTCAGTTAATGTAATTATAGATTTTAACTCAAAGGGGTTTAATAATCCAATACCACGCCCGAGTAATACATGTTCATTGGCAATATAGAAATCAACTTTTAATGCTCCATCAATTGTCGAATAGCTTGAATAATATACAGGTTTTCCATCAACTCCAAATCCAAAACCAAGTCGTATCATATTATCTAACATCGTTTTTCCTAGCATTAAATCGGAACCAGGATCAAAGAATCCATTACTGTTATCATCCGTAAATTCTATAAGTGAGTCATATTTTATATTAAAATCAAGAACTGGAATTCCAGTCGAAACATCATCAAGTAAACCTAATTGTACATTTATATGTGTACTAAAACCATCATGAGAAATACCCAAATTATGACCAAGTTCATGACCACCAGTACCTGTTTCATATGTACGAAAAGTTAGTGCTTCGTCTGAAACATCGAAGAATAAAGAATGAGCTTGATTAGTCTCAGTAAGATCAGGAATTGAGTCTCCATCGCTATCACGTGTTTTCATTACATCAACATATATAGTTATTCCTAGGGAAAACAGAGAAACAATACCAAATACTATTAATGCAATCGTTCCAATATTCACGTGAGGCTTATCCCTCACAAATTTTTCCTTAGACAATTTAATTTCCCATCCTAATAATTTTTATTCTATTAGAAGGAGATCTTGGAATCACTAAAAAAATGTACTGATTATATTATATGTACATTAAATTCAAACACCTTATAGATATTTAGAGATTATAAGAAAAACTCTTTAGTATATAACCGAAGATGAAGAGCAAAATTAAGTCTTAAATACTGAAAGAGGACTACGAGCTAATAAGCTATTAAAATATGGAAAATTAGGATTTGAATGGGCAAACCACTAATTTGGATTAGGAAATCCTAAACAAGTATTAAATTGGGTTAAGAATATAAAAACACTCTCTTATACTATTTTCTTTAAAGGAATTAAACCGAATCCAAAATGGAGCAAAAGATCCCGCTTTCTGATGAAAATTTTTCGGGTTTTTAAATTTTATAAGCTTGTGAAGTTAGAATTTAAATAATATAAAAAATATAAAAAATTGTGCAGAATAAAGAATTGGATAAGCAATCAAATAAACCAAATGTTAATGCGACAAGATT
>JBHLLU010000115.1:0-1300 GCA_048938895.1 Promethearchaeota archaeon | reverse complement strand
TAAAAAATATAAAAAATTGTGCAGAATAAAGAATTGGATAAGCAATCAAATAAACCAAATGTTAATGCGACAAGATTAGTGGTTTCATCGTTCGGTGTCATCGGGGGATTTATTAGCATCGAACATGGTGTCTTTGAGACGCTGCAAGGGAATATCCCCACAAATGGAATAATAATAAATGCTATAGCTCCAGGACATTGGTATTGGAAAGAAGGAGGTGAGCTTGCAATGACAATTATTCCGAACTTTTTAATTACCGGGATAGTTGCAATAATCATTGGTATTATGGTAATAATTTGGTCAATTAGGTTTGTTCAAGGAAAATATGGAGCTCTGGGGTTGTTCACTCTTACTATATTAACCTTATTATTTGGAGGAGGGATTGCATTTTTTATAATAGGGATTATAATCTCTATTATCGCAACACAAATTAATAAGTCTCATAAATGGTGGGATAAACATCTTTCGAACAATGCAAAAAAGTATTTTACCAAGTTGTGGCTTCCATTTTTTAGTATTTCAGTTATAATATTAATACTTCTAGTTTTGGGTGGAATGCTCGGTGTATGGTTCTTAGAGCCAATTAACGCTACAACCTTGTTAAGTAATGTTGGCTTAATATCAATTGGAATGATTATCTTTACGATCATCTGTGGTTTTATACATGATATTAGGACATAAATCCAAATATATTAACCATTTAGTCTCTAAAGATAACATAATTATAATTTTTCTAAAACTCTTCTAAGGTTGCGTAATTATACCTATTTGATTCAACAAAATACAAACTGTAATAGCTGTTAAATTTTAGAGATTATTCCATAATTTTTTACGGAAATTTATTAATGGACTATAAAAGATATCTATTTATATAAGAATGGATTAACAGAATTCAAAAAATATTTAATAAAGGAGAAAATACTATGGAAAAATCGAATGTTACTAGGCAATTTGAAGATTTTGGCATTAAGATGTATGTTCTAGCGATACTTTCTATAATAAGCATTTTTACTGGGAGTTTTATCCAATTGGTAATGTTTATTATTATGCTTTTATCGCTTAGGGACATCAAAGACGCAAATCGAGAATTAGGAAATGAAAACCTAGAGAAGTTTCGAAAATATATCATATATGCAGTAATCGTTGGGATTGTTGGAGCACTGATTATACTCATTGTTGCCGCTATCGTAGCATTTCTTTTTATTTCAGCACTCCCCGGGTTTACATTTAGCGATCCCATTACAGCTTCTGAATTTCGACAAATAGCTCCATTAATTAATATCCTTTTGGTAGTCTTATT
>JBHLLU010000053.1:1562-27436 GCA_048938895.1 Promethearchaeota archaeon | reverse complement strand
ACTACGATCATTCCTTTTGGAATAGGATATTATAATTTTACAATAGACTGTAGTGATTCAATATTTAGTAATTATGGAAAATATAATATCAAAATTAATGTAACTAAATCCAACTATTATCTAGCTGATTATATTTTAGAAGAATTAGTAATCGGAAATACGACACTTACGATTCTTGAACCTACTGGAATAATTTCATATGTAGAAGGTGAAACATTTGATATTCAAATTGAATATATGGACCATACTCAATCCGCAGGGATTGTTGATGCCAATATTACTTACACACTCAATGGTACAGGTTATAGAAGTGATAATGTTTTAGATAACTATGATGGTACTTATAATATAACTATAAATGCTAATGATAGTGATTTTGGTTTAAATTTTGGAAGTGTTAATGTAATCATAAGAGCAAACAAATCTAAATTTATTAATCTCACAAGAACTCTTAATTTTGAGAGACGGATATTAACGCAACTTACTCCACCAAATCCCCCTTCTTTAATTCAAGTGATTAGAGGTAATAGTGTATTCTATGAATTTAACTATTCAGACAGATTGGGAACCCCTATCGACACATATGACACATTCCAGAATTCCTCAAATTTACAAAGATTTCAATGGAGTCTTGTAAATGAAGGAGGAGGAAATTACACATTAGAGTTGAACACTACTAATGTAATTGTATCTGAAGTTGCTTATGTTATCAATTTTACAATATATAAATTCGGTAATCAACCACAAGAAATCTCCTTTACAATTTTAGTAACCATAATCGAGACAAAAATTAGTATTCAATCATGGAATGAATTTGATGATTTTGCACGAAGTACAAGGTTTAATATCTCTATTGATTTCTATTTCAATGATACGACAAATAACCAACCAATTACAGACATAACAGATAGCGATATAAAAGTTAAAAATAATATTAGCGGTATTGTATGGAGTCCGGGTTTTGAATTATTTGATCGCCCAGGAGACGGAAATTATAAATTAAATATAAGTACAATTGGCGCTACTTCAGGATTTTACACTTTACAGGTTAATGTTTCCAAATTCCCTAATTACAATTGGGATATAGTTTATGTTCAATTTTATCTACGAGGGAATTATACTAAAATCCATTTGATTTCAATGTCTGATCCTAGTGGTATATTAATCTCTGAAAGTGCAAACTACAATTTTACAATTTTTGAAGGAAGTGATATTAACATTGAGTTTAACTTAACTGATCTGGAATTTGGGGAGGCTATGGTTTTAGGTGGTGCGAATTCATATAATGTATGGTATTATAGTTATTTCACACCAGATACTGGATCTCTGTTGAATACTCTGCATTTTGTCTATCAAAATGTATCCTATGGAACACATATGGGACAAATAACTACTTCAAACACTGCCTTAACCCCTGGTAATTATCTAGTAAACATAACGTTAACTAAGACAAACTATGAATCTACATTTTTTGCATTTAATTTGACAGTAATAGAAAAATATCAGGTACGAGTAAATATTCAAAATCCAACAGAAGTTGACGCAGGGGATTCAATAACTATAATTCTTAACGCCGAGTATTTCAATGGAACAGTTTGGCTTCCTCTTTCAGGAACTAACATTCAAATTACACCATATTTCAATGGATTAGCATCGACAGAAATTCAGACCAAAAGTACAAATGCCACTGGAGGAGTATCATTTCAAATAACTGTAAGAAGTGATGCAAAAAATATGAATGTCAGCATTGAACTTCAAGAAGAGTATTATCACTATAGTTATAATTCAATGATTTCCGACATTGATGTTAATCCATTGCCTTCAGGTTTAAATCTAGAAGATCTTATGCCTTATATAATTATTGCTGGGATTGCCTTAGCTGTTGCTGGTGGTTCTATTGCTGTGTATCGTGGTGTTATAGTTCCAAAGAAACGGGAGAAATCAAGAGTTTTAAAAGAAGTAAAAACAATATTTGACGATGCAATTAATTTAGAACATATTCTAGTGTTGTATAAAGCGACAGGCACATGTATTTACTTTAAATCCTTTGGTTCAGAAGGTATTGATCCAGAATTAATTAGTGGTTTTATATCAGCTATTTGTTCTTTTGGAAAAGATCTAGTGTGTCAGGAAGAATTGAACGAAATTAATTATGGGGATAAAATGTTATTACTGTCAGATGGAGAATTCATAAGGGTTGCTTTAGTGTTATCTAAAAAAGCCTCAATTATATTACGCAAAAATTTAATGGAATTTATAGATAGCTTTGAGAAAGCATATTCTGGTGATCTCCCAAATTGGAGAGGACAACTTAATATATTCAGAGATTCAGGAACTATGATTGATGAATTATTAAGCACTTCGATAATTTTACCTCATGAAATTACATATGACTACTCAAATGTTAAAGCTTTAAAGAATCCTCACTCAAAAGATGTATTAAAAGTTGCGAATAACATGATGAAAGAATCAGAAAGAAATTTCTTTTTTATCGCAACACTTCTAAAAGAGGCATCTGAAAAAACCAATAAAGACACAGCAGAAATTTTTATGGGAATCAAAGAGCTAAGAGATAAGAAAATGTTGATACCAATAGAAATAGGAGCTATTGAAGCTCAACCCATTTCTCAACAAGAGTTAAACCTTATTAATCAAAAAATAAATCAATTAGTAAACTTATCTCAAGAAGAAAAACAGAAATTAGCAAATGATCTTGCTCAAATGGGACCCGCTGAAAGAGAAGCATACTTTGTAAGCTTATCGGAACAGCATGAAATCATATCTGCGCCAATTGAGGAAAAACCAGGAACCACATTGATAGATAATATCAAAGTAGCAAAGAAAGAGATTAAAAACTTGAAGAAGATTGCAAAAAATGCTAGAAAAGAGAAGGATTATACCAGAACGATTAATATTTGCCAAAATGCAATAAATATAGCAACGACCTGGGAGTTAATAGGAGAAGTAGAACCACTAAATGAATTCATACGTTCAACCAAAATAGAAGATCTGGGTATTAAGATGAAAAATCTTGAAAAAGAAGCAAAATTGGCGGCTAAAGAAAAAAATTATAACGAGGCTGCTCAAAAATATAAAATGTCTTCCAAAATAGCTTCTGAAATATTCAAGTTAGGTGGAACTGAAATGACAAAAGAAGTTAAGAGACTTTCAAATAAATCTAAAGAGTATGAGAAACTTATATAATTTCATTTTTTCTTATTTTTTATTTTATATTTTAATATTATAATGTTAAAGTTCCTTAAAATCTACTTTAAGTGTAATGAAAGTAATTATAAAGTGAGAAAACCTTTTTATTATTATTAAGCTTTAGTAATTATTAACAGATTTCCATCTAATTTATCTTATTATGTATCCATTCAATAATGTCGTCAGGTTTAAAATAGTAATGCTGATTTCAACTTCGATCTCCCTAATGTTTCTATTAATCTTTACTATTTTTTCTTTCTTCAGAAAAAAGGCTGATATTAGAGAAAGAAATAAAAAAAAAGAGCAAGAAAAAGATGAAAATGGTGAAGAGATAGGATTAAAAAAAGAAGAACATAAAAAGGTTAAATTTAAAGCAATTATAATCGAACAACCTGATCTAAATAGGGAAGAAAGTGCGTTTAGCGGAGATCGATCCAGAAAGGAATCATTCCTAATTCCAGTAAAGATAAAAAATCAGATAGAAAAAATTGTTTTAAAAATTTTATACGAAGAAAAATCGATTGAAACCTTAAAATTATTAACTGATAAGGTTTTAGAATATGCTGCAAACCAAAGAATTACAGTTTCTGAAAAAGTAATTAACTTAATAATAAATCAAATGAATAAGATGGGAACGATAGAATTTACGCAAAAAGAAGGATGGAAAATTAAAATTTAATTCTCTCGGGTTTTTTAATCAGATATCCCACTTTCTGTAATACTAAAAATGGCTTCACCTTCTGGTAAATGAGGAGCATCAACAATTTTTGCAATTCTTTGTTCTCCCTTACCTTTTCTTAGATATACTCTGATAGTTGACCCATGAGCTACAACATTTCCTCCTGCAGCTTGCAAGGGATTCCCATAGAAAACATCAGGTTTTGCTTGGACCTGATTTGTTAATACAATTGCTAAATCGGGATAAATATCGCATAATCTTAGCAAATCGTGTAGATGAGAGTTAATTGTTTGTTGTCGGTTTGCCAATGTACCTCTACCTATGTATTCACTTCTAAAATGCCCAATAAGAGAATCTATTACAATTAATTTTATATTTTTTTCTTTTATTATCTGCGTAGCTTCTTTAATTAAAAGAATCTGATGATCAGAATTATATGCTCTTCCAAAAACAATGTTTTTCAATACATCATTGTAATCTAAATCGAGACCTTCGGCCATTTGAATAATTCTTTCTGGTCTAAACGTTCCTTCTGTATCAATATATAATGCTCTTCCTTCAAGTCCTCCTTTCTCTTTTGGAAGTTGTACATTCACACACAATTGATGCATAATCTGTGTTTTTCCAGTCCTGAATTCTCCAAAAAACTCAAGTACACTTCCTGTCTCTGCTCCCCCACCTAATAAGTCATCTAACTCCTGACTAGAAGTTGTAATTCGCGCAATATTCTTTCTATGCTCCCAGATAGCATCCGCACTTTTAAATCCTATATTTAATTGTTCCATTGATGCTTTTATCAATTTTTCAGTAGTTTTATCTCCGAGACCACTTTCTTCCCTTATTATTGAGGGTGGAGTATAAGCTATTGATTCAAGACTATTGAATCCTGCCTTAATGAGTTTATTAAGGGTTGCCTCACCAACTCCAGGTAGATTTTTTACAGCTTGAACACATTCCTCAGTAGTAGAAATTGCGATATCTTCAATGCTATCAGGTTCGAGTTCATCTGATGTTGACTCATCTTCTATCTCATCAATTATATCTTCGTTTTCTAATTCATTAAAAGCTTCAATTAATTCACTTTCGTCATCATAATCATCATTTTCGCTTTCCACTCCACTTTCTTCTATTTGGGCATATTTTAAATGCTCTTTATAAATCTTTCCTTTAGTGTGTGTTCTTTTGCACTCTGGGCAGTAGTAAGCTTCACCCTCGGCAAAACCATTTTTAATTTTTACATCTACAGCCTTAGCCACTTTTTATCACATATTATATTTTTGGAGTATTTTTTATACTTTAATCTCCTAATGAATAGATGTTGTATTATTTATTTTAATAAAAATAGAGTTCTGATTTTTAGATTTACTTTGTTAATTTCCTAATCACAAACAACAATATTTATTGCAAAAAAATTCTTAATAAAACAATAAAAATAAACTAGAATTATTAAATTATATTAACAAGCTAGTGAGTAATTTATGATAAAAGGATTAAAATTAGAATATTATCCAAAACTACCTAACACAATAATACAAAAATCAGTAGATATTATTAAAGAGAATAAAGAAAAGTGGGATCCACCTTTTTTCTTTGATATAAAATCTTATTTAGATTTGAATCAAATTAAAATTGTTTCCAACTCCGTATTATCAGATAAAACCAAGAATATAATTGTTATCGGAACTGGTGGATCAATTCAAACATTATTAGCTTTAAAACATTTATCACAAAAAAAGTTTTTCCCCATCACAAGCTCTAGAGCTGTGGAATTGAAGGGTTGTTTTGATAAAACCTCTCCAGAGGATTCAATTGTAATTCCAATCTCAAGAGGGGGAGAAACTTTAGATGTAAACTCAACAATTGGGAGTTTCCTAAAGGAGGGATATAAGTTTCTAGGTTTATCATCTATGGGAACTCTGAATAAAATACTACAAAGAATTGGATGTCCTATTTTAGACGTTCCTAATCTTTCCGGACGTTATGCAGGATCGAATACTAATGTAGGCATTGTCCCAGCTTCTATTCTAGATATTAACGTTGGAGAATTTATTAAGGGTTTAGAGTATGGTTATAATTCATTTTCTAATTTTGAGAATAATTTGGCGTTAGAATTTGCGGCTTTTCTATTCAAGATTTATAAAAAAGGGTATAAGAATATATTTTCAATGCCATATTCTAAAAATTTGGAGGGAAGTACAGGATTATGGGTTCAATGTATTTCTGAAAGTACAGGAAAAAATGAAAAAGGCTTGATTGGAACCTATCAAAGTGCCCCAATATGCCAGCATTCTGTCTTAGAATATTTATTAGGAGGAACAAAAGGAATTGTAACACCGATTATATGGACTGTGGAGCATGAAACACCTGATTTAACATTGGAATCCTCTATTGAATATGTAAACGGAAAAACCGCCCAAACTATTGTTAATTATCAAGCAGATGCAACTTTTCAGGCATTAATTCAACAAGGTGTTCCTAGTACTAAAATAACGATTGAAAATACTATGGAAAAGAATATGGGCACCCTTATTGCCTTTATTTTATCAACAGTATATTATCTTTGTTTGCTATTGGATGTAAATTGGGGGAATAATCCCAAAGTTATAATTGGAAAAGAAATTTGTAATCAAGCACTTAAGGATAATATTAATTCTGAAGTTAGAGAAGAAATGAGAAAAAGTATTGCTCTTAAGAAGTTCAAAAATTTCTTTTAATAGTTTCTATCTGTTTTGATTGATAAACGCTTTATATAAAATGTTGATTGCTTTTTTACAATTTCTCCTCTCAATAATAGCAGTAAAATTTAGTTCAGAAGATCCTTGAGCAATAGCTAGGATATTTATATTATTATCGCCTAAAGTAGTAAAAACCCTACCTGCTATACCCGGTGTATGGAGTACTCCTAAACCAATAACGGCGACCAGAGAAATATCATTATTAATTTTAATACGAAACCAATTTCTACCGAAAAGTTTTGAATTTCTTAATAGGAAACTTACTTTTTTTGAATCTTCATAATTAATGCCAAATGTAATATTATTTTCTGAAGAACTCTGTGATATAAACACAACATCCACATTATTATCTCCTAATAGAGAAAAAAGTTTGGATGCTGTTCCGGAAAGAGGAACCATCGTATCACCTTCAATTGTAACCATTGAGAGTTCGTATAATGAAGTAATAGCTTTGATAACCTTTCCATCATCAGATATTTCTTTAGTAATTGTTGTGAAATCATCTGAATCAGGTTCATTAAAAGATCTAATTTCAGAAGGAACATTTCCTTTCTCGTTAACATCAAGGCACAAAGGATGCAAAACTTTAGTACCAAAGAAAGCTAATTCTTTTGCTTCTACATATGATATTGTTTTTAGAAGTGAAGTGTTCTCTGCGATTCTAGGATCTGCGTCTAATAAACCTTTGACATCTTTCCAATAAATTATTTTCATATTATATATGTTCCTTAAAGAATAAGCAATGATCGCTGCTGTGAGATCTGTTCCGCCTCTTCCCAGTGTGGTGATTTTCCTATCCTCTTTGGTAGCAGCAAAAAATCCAGTTATGCACACAGTTAAACCAGGTTCAGAATTTAGGAGGGGTACTAACTTCTCATTTATAAGTACTTCTGTGTCATCTAATAGGGGTAATGCACTACCGAAGTTATCATCTGTAAGAATCAATTCATTAGATGCGAAATATTTTGAATTTATCCCGTTCTTGTTAAGAAATTGGGTTAGAACATATGTACTAAGTTTTTCTCCATATGAAATGATGAGATCTTGAATATCATCACTTGGTCTTAGAAGTCGTATAAGACGTCCCAATTGAGTCAATTCTTCAATATTTTCTTTCAAAAATTCTATTGCTTTTTCATAATAAATATTTTTAGAATCAAATATTTTATCAATTACATTCCTGTGAATAAAGCTAATATTTTCGAGTATCGCTTCGCAATCTACATCCTCCTTGCAGGATTTTTTATAGAAATTGATTAATTCATCTGTTATACCTTTCATTGCTGAAACTACAACGATAATTCTTGTCTTCTCTATATATTTCTTTATTATTTCTGCAGTTTGAGTAAAAGATTTAGTATCTTGCAGGCATGAGCCCCCAAATTTCATAATTATAAAGGTAGTTTTATTTTTAATTAAATTAATCACCAAGTACTCTCTTTTTAAAAATTATTCTTTTTATAGATAAAAAGATAATACTAAACTTAAATATTAATTAAAAACCACAATCGATTTATATTATCATGTTTTCTCAAACAAAAGTGAGTTATTATGGCAAATATATTTAAAATTCCTTGGGCAGCATGGAGAGAACCAGAATTTATTGAATTAGAATTCCCAGATACTTGGAATATTACATTATGCAAAATGAATGGAGCTGAAGCAAATGAATTATCTGCAAGCGAAATTAAGGATTCAATTTTGAATCCTATTGGTTCTTCAAAATTGGTAGATTTAGCTAAAGGAAAAGAAAAAGTAGTTATTGTTATTGATGATATGACAAGACCCACAAGAATTTCAAAAATTTTACCAGATGTTCTTGAAGAATTAGAAAAAGCTGGTATCAAAAAAGATCAAATTACAATTTTATTAGCTCTTGGAGCACATAGACCTATGAATAGACAAGATTGCATTTTAAAATTGGGAGTTAATATTGTTAATACATATAGAATTGAGAATCATCATCCCTTCATAAATTTGGAATTTCTTGGAAAATCAGAAATTGGGACACCAATATATGTAAATAAAACCTATCTAGATGCTGATTTAAAGATAGCTATTGGGGGAGTAATTCCACATTCATTAGCAGGATTTGGTGGGGGTGCTAAAATTGTCTTACCCGGTGTATGTGGTATAGAAACACTCGAAGCGAATCATAGAGGTCGAACAGGGGGAATTGGAATAATTACTGATGCAAGACGGGATATTGAAGATATAGCCGCTAAGGTTGGTTTAGATTTTTCTATTAATGTTATTTTTACTGATACAGGGAAAATAGCAAAGATATTCTCTGGTCATTTTATTGAAGCTCATCGAGAAGCTATGAAATTTGGATTACAATTTTATTCTACAGAAGTTACTAAAAACAACCAGATTAGTTTTTTCAATACTTTTCCAGAAGATTCAGAGTTAGAACAAGCTCAATATAAAGCATTCAATATATTATGGACTGCACCCTCTGATCTTGTGGAAAAAAATGGTGCAATAGTAATAATGAGTTCTTCCTATGAAGGAAGAGGATTTCACAGTCTTGTGTCTGAAACGGGATCAAAATTGCATCACAATCTAGGAGATAGTAAATTTTGGGAGTATTTCATCCAACCAAGAAAAGTGTACCTTTTTTCTCCGAATGTCAATGAATATGACAAAAATCATTTGTTTCCAAAATCAGTAAAACTCTTTAACAACTGGGAAGATCTAATTATAGAATTGCAAGAGAAATTTGGTGATTCTCTTAATGCATTAATAATTCCGAGTAGTATTCAACTAGCAAAACGAGGGTAATTTAAAATAGTACAAGCAGAATAAATTGATTAAATTTTTTTAAAATATATCTCAATAAATAGAATAGAATATTATACACCTTATCTAAATTTATAGACAAGTTACTCACTTGAAATATCTTGAAATTAAGCATAATTGTTCCCTGTTATAACGAAGAAGATACTATAAAGCTATTACTTCAAAAGCTTTTTGAGGTTAATTTTCCAATTGACAGAGAAATTATTGTAGTTGATGATGGTTCAAAAAAAAATCATAAAGAGATTATTTTTAATGAAATAATTAACAAAAGGATAAAATTTATAAGATTACCTAAGAATCAAGGTAAGGGAGTAGCAATTCGGATTGGATTAAAATATGCTGATGGGGATATATTTATTATACAGGATGCAGATCTTGAGTATTCTCCTTCAGATATTCCAAAACTAATTGAGCCTATACTGAAAAATGAAGCAAATGTAGTATATGGTTCTAGGTTCTATACCAAACCGAAAAATATGTCAAGATTACACTATATTGGCAATCGATTTTTAACAAAACTTACTAATTTAATTTATAATGTTCAATTAACTGACATGGAAACAGGTTATAAAGTTTTTTCGAAGAAAATTTTAGAAAAATTGAGACTCACCGCTAGAGAATTTGAGTTTGAGCCAGAAATTTCTGCTCAAATTATTCTAAACGGTTTTCAAATCAAGGAATTACCAATAATGTATCATATCCGTGAATTCGGTTATGCAAAGATAAACATATTAGATGGAATTGAAGGAGTCCTTGTGTTACTGAAATATAGATTCTTTGTTGATTCAAAATTGTATGACTTTCTTCTTAATGTATATAAATTTCATTTTAAGAAAATTTTTAAGATTATATTAAAAAGATTGAATTTGTAAGGACAATAGTTTCAAACGATTCCTAACAAGATAAACCCAAAAGCTAAAATTACTCCGACAAATGATAAATAAAAAGTAATTGTATGGTTATTTATCTTAATTTCTCTCTCAATAATACCTAAATTCAGGTTAAAGGAAAAGAAATCTCTTTCTATTAGAATACCATAAAATATGATAGATTGAAACCATCTAAGATAGGGGTAGCTAAAAAACATAAATGAGGCCATTGCTATGATAGATATGATAATTATCTCAAATGTATTAGTATCTTTTAATCTAAAAATAATAAATAAAACAGCAATAAGTGCAAATGGTATAATTCTAATATAGAGAGGGTACTTTTCACCAATATTATACCAATCAAGTAGTTCTGTTAAATATCGGTCAAAAACAAACATCGGAACAATCAAAAATACCAATAACACGATTGCTAACACGAAAAAAAACACTTTCATTTCTTCCCAATCTTTTTCATAAAGTAATTTTAAAAATAAGAAACCTAATACGGGTAAGGTATAGTATTTAGTACACATTGATAAACCTAAAAAGATATAAAAGAGATATTTTGCATAATTCTTTTCTTTCGGGTAATATATCAATGCCATGAACAAGAAAAAGAAAAAGAACATGTCTGTTATATGATAACCACAATTTTCTAAACTAAAAGAGTTATTTAGAAAAAAGAATGGATTAACTAAAAATAATCCAAAAGCATATTCAATATTTTTTATATTGAAACTTTTTAACACATAATAGAACATGAGAGTAACTCCTAAATCCCATAGAAATGCCCAAAAAGCAAATATTTCAATAGATTCAAAAGATAATAATCTAAATATATCAAGTATGAATGTCCCCAAAGGAGGATAATATATACTCTGATTAAAATTTAAACCTACATCTCCCCATGAACGACTAGCATATATTATATGAGTATAATAGTAATAAATAAGCATAACAACTCGAATTAAAATACCTAAAAATATCAAGATTAACGCTTTTTTGTTTAAAACTCTCTCTAAGAAAGTTCTTTTATTGTTAAGTTCTATTTCTGCCATAACTATAACTCATAATAATAGTTTTATAAATTTTTCCATCTATAATTCTTCTTGAATTAATTTCGGATGTTGTATCTTAACATTATAATGAATTATTGAAAATCCACCATAAAAAAATAGATATAAACTTCTAAACACATGTTCAATAATAAAAATTGATAAGATATCAGCATATGGGATTGTTGGATAAAATATGAAAACAAATAATGCTCCTATATTTTCAGAAATACCCCATCCTCCAGGTGTTATGGGAAATGTTTTACTAAAAAACAATAATATCATCGCTAGGAGCAATATGAATACATTTAGATTATAATCTAATATATAGAAAAAAATTGAAATAATTAAAGCATCAAAAATCCAAGTAGGGAATCCTAAAATGATCACATAGAAAAACTCTCTTTTATGATTTCTAAAATTTCTCATACCTCTTTTGAAATTTAATAAAAATCTTTCTGCATAATTTCCCAATTTTGAAGATATTCTATTAATAATTTTTAAGATACTCTCTGTTTTATATAACGCAAGAATTAAAATTATTAAAAATCCCGCTAATATAATGGAGCCTAATATTAAATATATTTGAATATCCTGTCCTAAAATCTCTACATTTTCTGTTCCCCCAAAACTACCTATATAAAGAAAAATTAAAGAACCAAAACTAATAACAAATAGAAAAATTAGATCTAATATCCTCTCAATTGCAATTCCAGCAACAGAATCACTTAAAAGTAGTTTTTCTTGATCTTTAATTATAAAAATTTTAGCTACATCCCCTAATTTCCCCGGTGTAAAGTCATTTATTACAAAGCTGGCACCAATAGAGAAATAAGATGTACTAAACTTTATTTCTTTATCTATTCCTTTAAAAATTATTTTTAATTTTAGACTTCTAAACAGAAATGCGATTGAATAACTAATTATAAATAGGAGCATACCTACAAAACCAATTAATCTTACTTTTTGGAAGACTTCATTAAAATCAACAAGAAAAATCATTATTATGATTAATAAAATCGTAGCAAGTCCAATTATAATACGTTTTCTTCTTTTTAGAAATAAAACTAGCTTATTTGACTCTACTTCATTCATAAATTAAAATTCAAAATTATTTCTTTTTCTTAAATCTTTTTAAAATGACTTAATGAATAATTTTTAGAGAAAAGTAGAAATTTGAATATATTTGTTAATATAATATAGATTACTTAGAAATGCATCAAAATATAAACACGTGAATGAATAATGGATAAAGTAGAATTGCTAGCTCCAGCAAAAAATCTTAAAGCAATAAAAGCAGCTGCTAAGTATGCCGACTCAGTATATTTTGGGATTAAAAAATTTAATATGAGAATGCGTTCAGAAAATATTGCTTTAGAAAATCTTCATGAAATAGTTGATTTTTGTCATAAAAAAGGTCTAAAAGCGTATTTAACAACTAATATTTTAGTATACGATAATGAACTGAATCTTTTACGCAGGATCATAGAAGAAGGCAAAGATTCTAGTGTAGATGCTTTAATTGTTCATGATTTGGCTGCAATTGAAATAGCAAAGGAATATAAAATTCCATTCCATATATCAACTCAATGTAATGTTTCGAATTCTTTATCAGCGAGATTTTATGAAAGGTTAGGAGCAGAACGTATCATATTAGCAAGAGAATTATCACTGGAAAGAATTAAAGAAATTAAACGCAATCTAACAACAACTGAAATCGAAATTTTTATTCATGGAGCAATGTGTACATCTGTTAGTGGAAGATGTTATTTTTCTCAAGATATTTGCGGAACTGAAGAGAAATCAGCGAATAGAGGTAATTGTGAGCAACCTTGCAGGAGGAAATGGTGGGTCCGAGAGGAATCTGGCAATGAATACATCTATGATGGAGTGAGGTTTATGAATTCAAGAGATTTATGCACGATAGCTTATATTCCAGAACTAATTGAATCAAATGCTGATGCATTTAAGATTGAAGGACGAATGAGACATCCTCATTATGTTGAGATTGTAACAAAAATTTATCGGGAGGCAATTGAAGCTTATTATAATGGAACATTTTCAAAAAAGAAAGTAGGCTGGTGGGTAACTGAACTAAAACGAGTTTATAATAGAGGATTTACAACAGGTTTTTATTTTAAAAGAATGACAGAAGAAGATCATCAGCATAAATCTCCAAGTAATTTATCTCATTTTCGTTATATAAAAATCGGACAAATAGATAAGTATAACCCAGATACCAAATACGCTTCTATCTCCTTAGATAATGGTTACCTTACAAAAGACGATGATATTATTATCATAGGAAAAAAAACCGACACCTATATACACCAAAAGGCACTAGAAATCAAATATCATAATAAATTTGTAAAAAAAACTCCTCGAGGAACAAGGGAAAAAAAAGTTAAAATTGACTTAAAAATGGATGAAGTTGCCATTGGGAATGGTAAAGATAAAATATATGTTTTCACTGACAGAACCTATGATAGACAAGTCTACTCTTTATAGATAAAATTTAATTGTAGTTTTACATAAATATAATATTAACTCTTGTTTTTTAAGGTAGAATGTTCTTATGGGAAAAGGAAAGAAGATTATTGAGTCTGTTCCTAATTATTCTGAAGGAAGAGATGGACAAAAAATAGAGGAAATAGTTGCCGAGATAAAAGGTACACCCAATACTAGAATTGTGGATATTCAGTATGATTCTGACTATAATAGGGCAGTTATTACCTTTGTAGGCACACCTGATGCTGTATTAAAAGCAAATGTAGCTGCTGCAAAGAAAGCAATTAGTTTAATAGATATGAATAAACATAAAGGTCAGCACCCACGGATTGGTGCAATAGATGTCGTACCTTTCGTTCCGGCTCAGAATGTCTCTATGGAGGAATGTATTGAATTATCTATCAAGTTTGCAGAAACTATAGCCCAAGAAGGTATTCCAGTATATCTCTATGAAGAATCTGCAAAAAATCTTGAAAGAAAAAATATTGATAATATTCGAAAAGGAGAGTTTGAAGGATTAAAAAAAGCGATATTGAGTGATCCTGAACGGAAGCCTGATTTTGGACCATCTAAACTTCACCCAACAGCGGGTGCTATGATTACGGGTGCCAGACCTCCCTTAATTAGTTTTAATATCAATTTGGGGACAAAAGATATAAATATAGCTAGAAAGGTTGCAAAAGCTATCCATTTACGTTCCGGTGGTTTAGTTAATATAAAAGCTATGGGAACAGAATTAGCTAATAAAGATTATGTTCAAGTAGGAATCAGTAATATTAATTTCATGAAGACTCCTTTATATAGACAAGTAGAACTTGTGAGAATTGAAGCTGCACGGTATGGTGCACCAATAATTGGTACAGAATTAGTAGGCGTTTTACCTTTAGATGCGGTTTTAAATTCTTTAGAATATTATTTGCAACTTGAAAATCCTCAAAAATTAGAAGAAAAACACCTTTTAGAACATTACTTCGATTTCTAAAAGATTTTTAATCGTTATTAATCACGATCTCACCATTTTTTACTACATTAGATACTAAATTTATACCAAGTCTATATGAAAGAAAATTATGATTAGGAACGTTAAAAATAACCAAATCTGCTTTTTTACCAACCTCTATACTTCCAATTTCATCCTGTCTTAGAAGAGCACTCGCACTGTTTATTGTCGAAGCTGTTAAGGCTTCAGCTGGTGTAAGATGCATTCGATAACAAGCAAGAGCGATAATCATTTGCATCGATTCAATCCAGCAATTAGGATTTAGATCTGTTGCTAGAGCTATGGGGATTTCGAGATCTATCATTGTTCTTGCAGGAGCATAATCATCCGACATCAAACAGAATGGAGTTCCGGGTAATAATGTCGCGATAATATTTGATGCAGATAACGCTTTTAATCCTTCTAAATTTGATTTTAATAAATGTCCTACTTGAATCGCTTTAATTTCTGCTGCTAACGCAGCTCCATTTGTATCTACAATCTCATCGATATGAATTTGAGGTTTCAATCCATATCTTTTAGCTGTATTTAATATCTTCTTTGTTTGTTTTATTGAAAAAATCCCTTCTTCACAAAAAACATCACAGAATTCTGCTAGGTTTTTTTTAACTACATTTGGGATCATTTCTGAAATAATAAGATCAACATACTCATCTGTTCTTCTACCAAATTCAGGGGGTATTGCATGAGCACCCATAAAAGTTGAAACAAGATCTATCGGATGTTGTTTGTTAAGAAGTTTTATGGCTCTAAGCATTTTCATTTCGCTTTCAGTAGTTAAGCCATATCCAGATTTCGTTTCAAGGGTAGTTGTTCCATGCAACATCATTTGATTTAATATTCTTATCCCGTTTTGGACTAACTTTTCTAATGAAGCGTTCCTTGTTTCTCGAACGGTTTTTAATATACCTCCACCTTCATTAAGGATTTCGAGATATGATTTTCCCTTGAGTTTCATGAATAACTCATCTTCTCTCGTCCCATCAAATATGATGTGAGTATGAGGATCAACAAATCCAGGTGTGACTAATTTATTTGAAGCATCAATCTTTCTGGGGATTTTTCCCAATTGATATTTCGACTCTAATTCTTCAGTACTTCCTACAAAAGTAATTCTGTCATCCTTAACAGCGACACTTCCATCATTAATTATAGCTAGTTCTGACATTTGTTCACCCCTTCTCGGAGCACCATAAGTAGCATTCATTGTTACTAGTTCATTAGCATGGATAATTACGAGATCTGGTTCTTGCTCTGAAAACATTTCTTTCTTCCCATAAGTTGATGCCACAAACAAGATTATACAACTCTAATTATTTTTGGGCAATTTTTAGTAACTCATTACTTTTTATAATTCCTAAGGCAATATCAATATATTTAGATAAAATTGTATCCTCATAAATATGAGGGATTTTATTGCGAATATAATAATGACATTCTTCAATAATATTTCCAGATTTTAAGGGTCTTCTAAAATCAAATGCCTGTGCTGCGCAAAGAAGTTCAATAGCTAAAATTTTTTCAAGGTTTTGAATAATTTTAAGTGTTTTCCTTGCACTAATTGGACCCATACTTACATGATCTTCTTGTCCTCCTCCGGTAGGAATACTATCAGCACTTGCAGGAAAGCAGAGAGATTTATTTTCACTAACTAGTGCAGCTGAAGTGTATTGAGTAATCATAAAGCCGGAATTAAGTCCAGCATCTTCAATTAAGTATAAAGGTAATCCCCATTTTCCCTCCAATAATAAAAATATTCGTCGATCAGAAATGTTACCTATTTCTGATGCCGCTAAACCAACATAATCTAAGGGGAGCGCAACTGGTTGTCCATGAAAATTACCTCCACTATAGGTTTCTTTCTCATTTACAATAATAGGATTATCTGTTATTGAATTCAATTCACACTCAACTTTTTCAATTAGATGATAAAATGCATCTCTAGATGCTCCATGCACTTGAGGAATACACCTCATGGAATAAGGATCTTGTACTCTCCCACAATCTTTATGAGATTCTACTAGTTGAGAATTTTTTAAATACTCCCTAATTGTTTCTGCAACTTCTATACTACCTTTATGAGGTCTAAGTTCGATTAATTTTTTAGAGAAAGGTTGTGGAGATGCAAGGTATCCCTCAAGAGATATTGCACTAATAAGATCAGCATGATCAAGAGCTCTTGAAAATAATTCCACGATTTTAACAGCATAAGCTGTCATAAATTGAGTCCCATTAATTAAAGCTAGTCCTTCTTTTGCATGTAATCTTAAAGGACTTAAGCTATATTCCTCTAAAACCTTCTTTGTTTCAGTATAATTTATTCCATCTCTGCTTAAAAAACCCAATCCAATTAGTGGGAGGAATAGATGTGCTAATGGTGCTAAATCTCCTGAGGCTCCAACGGAACCTTGTTCAGGCACCAAAGGAATATAATTATTATCTATATGCCAACAAATCCTTTCTATTACTTGTACTGAGATTCCTGAATAACCTTTAGATAAAGTCTGTAATTTCAAAATTAACATTAACTTAGAAATCTCGTGATCTATCGGGGACCCTATCCCTACACTATGACTTTTCAGAAGATTTTCCTGTAATTTTCCCGTTTCTTCTGGCGTAATTCGAGTCCTACACAAAGATCCAAACCCTGTGTTAATACTATATACTAATTGATCTCCCTTGACTATTGATTGCACAGCTCTAAAGTTCTTCTCGATTTTTGATTTTACTTCTTCTGTTATAATCCCTTTTACTTGATCTCGAGCCAATTTCAATGCTAATTTTACTGTTAGTTGGTCAAAACCGTATCTAAAATTATTCATAATAGAGAAAAGCACTCCTTTTTTCTAAATTCTAACCTTTATCTTTTAACTTTCTTTTTAATAAAATCTTCTACTATTTGATCTAAAAACGAATTTTCTGCGATGAAGGGAAGAGTAATATGCCCTCTATCTTTATTTTCTTTATTCCAATTATTCGCGGTCTCAAAAGCATGAGGATTCCTAGCCCAACTTCTCCTGGCAATTCCCCCCATAACATCCCATTCAATGGCATTTCGAATAATATCATTTACTTTTTCAGAACCATCCAAAACCAACCCAAATCCCCCGTTAAAGCATTTTCCTATTCCTACTCCACCGCCATTTGAAAGGACAACATATGTCATACCTCTAACAGCATTTCCAGCAAAACAATGAAGAGCCATTTCTGCCATCACATTACTTCCATCTTTAATATTTGATGTTTCTCTAAAAGGTGAATCTGTACCTGAGACATCATGATGATCTCTACCAAGCATTATAGGTCCTATATTGCCTTTTCTTACTAACTCATTAAATCTTAAAGCGATATTTATTCTCTCATCTGCATCAGCATATAATATTCGGGCTTTTGTACCAACAACCAGGTTATTTTTTTTAGCATCTCTAATCCAGATATAATTATCTCTATCTTGAGCTCTCCTTTCTGGGTTGATAGAATTCATAGCAGTTTGATCGGTTTTATCTAAATCTTCTTGTTTTCCAGAAAGACATACCCATCTAAATGGGCCATAACCATAATCAAAACAAATAGGTCCCATAATGTCTTCTACATATGAAGGTAAAACAAATCCGTCCGAAATATCAAATGGATTCTTTGCTACTTCTTTAACACCAGCATCAAAAACTGCTTTTAAAAATGAATTTCCATAATCCCAAAAATAAGTACCACGATTTTTCATAATTTTAATAAGACGATACTGCTTCTTGAGTGATTCATCTATTAATGCCCTGAAGCGTTCATTTTGACTTTTAATTAATTCTCTACCTTCTTTAAAACTAATTTGAAAAGGAGTATAGCCTCCTTCATAAACCGCGTGACATGAGGTTTGGTCAGATGCAAGGTCTACTTTAATATTGTTCTCAACTACATATTTCCAGAGATCTACTACATTTCCATGATATGCTATTGATAAAGGGATTCCAGATATTCTAGCATCTCGAACCCATTCAAAAATTTCATCAAAATCATCTGAAATTTTAGAGACCCAACCTTGTTCATACCTAGTTTTTATCCTCGACTCATCAACTTCAGCGATGACACCGATCCCACCAGCGATTTCAATCGCTTTTGCCTGTGCACCACTCATCCCACCTAATCCAGATGAAATATACAATCTACCTTTCAGATCTTCATTTTGTGGTATGTGTAAGTACAAACGTCCTGCATTTAACAAGGTAATATATGTACCATGCACTATTCCTTGAGGACCAATATACATCCATCCACCAGCAGTCATTTGACCGTAATTGGCTACTCCCATTGCTGCAGCTACATTAAAGTCTTCTGGGTTATCAAACATTCCAACCATAATACCATTTGATGAAATCACCCTAGGAGCATTAGAGGATGTGGGGAAAAGTCCGACTGGATGTCCTGAGGAGATAACTAAAGTTTGATTTTCATTCATTACCTCCAAAAATTTTTTCACCAATCTATATTGCATCCAATTTTGAAATACTTGCCCAGATTCACCATAGGTCACCAGCTCATATGGATAGAGTGCTACATCAAAATCTAGATTATTATCAATCATAACTTGTAGTGCTCTTCCTTCAATTGTATTTCCTTTATACTCGTTAACTGGCTTTGCTTTTATAGACCCTTCTGGTCTAAATCTATAACCATAAATCCTACCTTTAGTTCTTAGTTCTTCTAAGAATTCAGGTCCTAATTTTTCATGTAAAGCTATAGGAATATATCTTAACGCATTCTTTAAAGATATTTTAGTTTGAGTAGGATTAAGAGAATAACCCCTTGATGGTGCTCTTCTTATTTCCTCAACAAATTTAGGATATGGTGGGAGTTTATCAGGTAATTTAATACTCATCGCTTTTGAGATATCCATAGTTTTAACTAACTGCTATTAATATTTAAACTATATTATTTTTTAGCTTACACCACTAAAGTTAAGGATTTTGTCACTTAAATAACCCTAGTTCTAGTATATCTTTTTATTTTAATTTAAGATTTTAATTCCACGAAGTTCTAATTTGTGTAAAAAATCAAGATATCCTTTTAGGTTATTTTTTTCAATATTCAAATATTTGAGGGCTGGCAAAGTTTCTAATGATTTAGGTAAGTCAGTCAGAAAATTATCGCGAAGAAATAAATATTTTAACGATTTAAGTCTTCCTACTGATTCTGGTAGTTTTGTTAGTTTATTATTTCCTAAATATAGATATTTTAATGAATGTAAAGATCCAATTGATTCAGGTAAACTGCTTAATTCATTATAGTATAGATATAAATGTTTAAGAGAAGTTAAAGATCCTAATGTTTCAGGAATAAGGCTCAAACGATTTTTTCCTAAATCTAAAATTTCCAAAGTAGTAAGAAACCCTATTGATTTTGGGACATCTATTAACCGATTGAATCCTAATATCAAACTTTTTATGGAATATAGGGCACCAATTGATGGAGGGATATATGTTAATTTATTTGTAGATACATCTAATTCCAAGAGTGAATCTAGAGCTCCAATTGATTCGGGAAGTCTTTCTAGCTCATTCTTACTTAAATCTAATATTTCTAATGAAGATAATTCGCCAAGAATATCGGGAAGATGGTTAATTTTGTTATCGTAGGCACTCAATTCTTTTAATTTTTTTAACTGTCCAATAGATTCTGGTATAACCTTTAACTTATTATTATCGATTTTTAATACCATAATCGAATTTAAATGTCCTATAGATTCTGGGAGTTCTATCAATTGATTACGATCACACCTTAATATGCTAAGAGAAGATAAATCCCCAATCGCCTCTGGTAATAGCTTTAGGCGATTTTCAGATAACTCAAGCCTTATTAGGCTTTTAATATCTCCAATTGTGGTAGGAAGTTCAAGTAATTCATTTGATGAAATACTTAAGTTTTCTAATGCAGAAAGGGTTCCTATGTCCTTAGGGAGAGAATTTAATTGATTTGATGACAACCCTAGATAAATTAATTTTGTTAACTTCCCAATTGAACTAGGTAAAGTTCGCAAAGAGTTTCCTTTTAAAAATAAAGAGGTAAGAGATATTAAATCTCCAATTGTTTCTGGTAAACTTGTTAAGCTATTATTTCTCAAATTCATCCTTTTTAATGAAGCCAAGGAACCAATTTGTTCTGGTAAAGCATTTAATTTATTATTGCCTAAATATAGGATTTTTAATGCCTTTAATTGTGTTATAGAATCTGGTAATTTTATTATTTCATTATTACTTAGATCTAGAGTTTTTAGTTTGTTTAAATCCCCTAAGGATTGAGGGAGATTTATTAAATTATTTTCACTTAAATCTAAAACTTGTAAGGAGGAAAGATTTCCAATGGATTCTGGTAGAACATCGAGATGATTTGATTCTAAATGTAATTCTCTAAGTTGTGAAAGTGAATTAATTATCTCTGGTAATTTTATTAAGCTATTATCGCTTAAATCAAGGATTTCTAAATTGCGGAGATAACATAGTTCATCTGGAATTAAACTTAGATTATTACCCCTTAAATAGACTGCTTTAAGATGACTTAATGTACCAATTATGACTGGAATGGTTTGTAATCCGCAGGAAAACAGACTTAATCCAGAAATATGCCCTTCTTTTACACAATAACCAAGTTTATAGCGCTCTAGCTCCGAAATCTCTGGAATAGATCCTTCAATCTGTGTTTCTACTTGCTCCAATGCTTCTCTTTCTTTCTCAGGAATGTTCATTTTATTATTCGTCCAAAAAATTTTCAATTTCCTATTATTATTACAATCACTTAAAGAGATAATATCAAGACAGTATATTTATTTTTATCAGAAAACATACTCTGAATGGTATGCTAAAAATAATAAAAATAAAAAATAAAATTTAGAAATCTATATCTTTCCCTTCAAAGGCATATGTATATAATTTTTTGAACTCCTCCTTATTCGGTGTTCTTGGAGCCATAACGCTACTAGGATCTTGATAACATAAACCAATTAACTTATCTAGATTTGCTTCAAAATCCTCTCTATTTATTCCAATATCTCTCAGATTTGATTTGAAATCTACTTTTTCCTGGAGTTCAGTGATTTTATCAACTATAATATAAGCTGCTTTTTTTGCTTCATCACTCCAATTTGCCCAGCCTAACTTTTTGGCGATGTTCGAATATATTTCTATGGTTTCATTTGGTTCATTAGGATTATTGATTAGATATTGAGTCACATATTTAAGAAAAAGACCTACTAATTCACCATGAGGTTTAGGAAAAATCGCGGCAAAACTATGGGCCATGGCATGTCCTATATGCACTTGTGAGTTGCTAAACGCTAAACCTGCCATAGTAGAGGCCTGATGTAATAAATCTCTTCCTTCCTTGTTAGTTCCATCTTTATACGTAATCGGCAAAAATTTAAAAATAAGTTCAATAGCCTTTAATGCTAAAGCATTTGAAAATTCATTTCTCCAACTAGATATATACCCTTCAAAAGCATGAGACAACGAATCGAAAGCTGTATTCACTGTTAGTTTTGGAGGCATCCCTGTTGGGAAGATGGGGTCCAGGATTGCAAATGTAGGCACTAATGACATATGGGGCAATGACATCTTTCTCCATGCATTATCTTGAAATCTAGAAATAATTGCTGCCCAGGTTACCTCAGAACCCGTACCTGAAGTTGTAGGTATTGCTATTAATTTTGCTTTATTAGCAAAATCATATAGTTCATCATTAAAGGGACTAATATCATCGAGGTTGTAATCTGGGTATTCATACATTGCCCATATTCCTTTAGCTGTGTCTATAACAGAACCTCCGCCTAGTGCAATAATTAAATCAGGTTTATATTCAATACACTGGTTTTTTCCTTTCATTACATCTGCTTCGTGCGGATCAGGTACGACATCCGTAAATACAGAGTAATCTTTTCCAAATTTATTAAGCTTATCAGTTAAAATTTTCAAATAGCTCAATTCTTCAATAATTTTATCAGTGACAATAAAACATCTTTTACCTTTTAAATGTTCTATAAAATTTATTGCATCTTCTCCATATATTATGTTTGGACTATAAAAATGCCACATCTTTGTTTTTCACCTTCAAATTTACTTATTAAATTTGAGGATTTAGAAATCCTTCGTTAATTTCATATTAGTGATTTTATTTTTATTAAATTTAATAAATTAATAAAGGCATAAATCAAAAAGTATATTATAATATTTTTCTTAAAATTAAAATTAGGAGATTAGATAATTGGACGGAATGAAAGAGGAAGAAAAGGAAAATCTTTTTATAACATTTCAACAAACTATTGAGAGTATAATCATTGACAAAAAGAAGAATCCCAAAAATGAAAAAATACTAAAAAATTTTCATGCAAAGATAAATCTGGGACTTCAAATTGAAGATAATGATTATTTTTGGGTAAATTTAATAGGGAACGAGGGAGATTTCTCACTAAATAGAGGTAAGTTAGAAGAATATGATTTAGAATTAAAGGCAAGTCCAGAAGATTTGTTATTTTTCTCAAATGGAGAGAATTCAACACTCAATATGATGATGAAAAAAAATCGTTTTGGAAAGAGGAAATTAACCTTTTCTAAAAGCTCAAATGGAAAAAGAAATTTAGGAATTCTATTAAAACTCTCTAAGATCCTTGTTTTAGATTAGTAGATCTTTAATTCGCTCATCTTTAAATTGATATCTAGTTTTAAAAACTCTAATTTCTCTTGATTGTTTGTCAATTTGAAAAAGATCTACTATAATTTCTTTTGTGTTCTCATCAATATCCAGTTCTATAAATGAAGGGATAAGACTTGCTACAAAGGACCATGCTCCTGTCACACTTCCGGGATTTAACAATAAAATCCCATTTTTAGTAAGGTGTACTTCTTCTTTATGGGTGTGACCTGAGACTAAAATATTATATTTCATCTCAATAGCCAAATTTTCTAATTGATCATGATCTCCTCGCGGACTAATTTGCGCTCCGTGATTTAAGCCTATAGTTATCTTCTCATTATTCTTAAAAATTATATCAAGTTTTTGGTGCAATGGGGCGTTTCGATTACCATAGTAATAATCCATATTTCCCATAACTACAAATAATTCATTTTTTGTTTTTAAATCCAAATATTTCATTAATTTTGGGAAGTCTATTTCATCCCCTGTGAAGAATGTGTAGTCAAAAAGGTCTAATTCCGTCATTTTATTCAGTTTGTCATATATTTTTTCAGAGAGTTCCTTGGCTCTTTTAGGGACATGTGAATCCCCAATACATAATATACGAACCATAATACATCCAAATTATTAAATAAGTTTACTTTTAGATTCTTGCACTAAGATTGAAAAATTTTTTATCATCTCTTCTATAGATGTAAATGTTGGAATATGATTTTTGTTGAATAATCTCGATGTACGAAGAACCCCATCTGTATCCCCCACCATCCACATAAAAATAATTTTATCTGTTTTATAATGCGCCATTTCATCAAAGTCATACCGATCATTAAATCGGTTTGATACATGCATCATATTGAAAACGCCTTCAACATGAGAATCATCTAGAACTGCTTTCCAAAGTCTTGTCATAACATCTTTGCGATTTACATTATTCATCCTAGCTTTTTCAAATGTAGGAAATAAATCTAGAAGTGCAAATCGATTTGGCGGCATCCAATCGGGATAGAGCTCTTTTAGAACTAGATATGTTTTATCCTCCATAATTGGAAAGGTTAATCCATATTTCATTGTTAAGTCAGC
Source organism: Promethearchaeota archaeon (assembly GCA_048938895.1). Taxonomy (GTDB): domain Archaea; phylum Asgardarchaeota; class Lokiarchaeia; order Sigyniarchaeales; family SOKP01; genus Loki-b32. The sequence goes on along the minus strand of JBHLLU010000053.1, from coordinate 2,825 downwards.
AGTAATAGTTCCAGCTCCACCAGATCCAGCCATCATTGATACATTACCATATTTAGGTAATTTTTTTCCAGAACTATAAATCATTGAAAATGTTCTAGCAAATTGAAATAAATCATGTAAATTCTCTGCTTGTATTATTCCTGCTTGTTTAATTATCGCTTGGGTTAGCAAGCTGCTTTCTGCTAAAGCACCAGTATGACTTGAAGATGCTTTTTGTCCTAAAGCGGTTCTCCCTCCTTTTAATAAAATTATCGTTTTATTTGGGATTGTTTTAACTTGTTTACATAATTTTATAAATTTTCTTGGATCTTTAAAAGACTCTAAATACAAAACAATAACATTTACACTAGGATCATTGATACAATATTCTAAAAATTCAATCTCACTTAGATCCATTTTATTACCAATCGACAAAGAGTATCTAAATCCCATTTCAGGATAATTTTCCATCAAATTCATTAGATAACCTCCGTTCAACATTCCCGATTGAGTGATAATTGCTATATTTCCACGTCGGTAATTCTCAAAAACGCCAAAACCAGAAAAAAATCCACCTCTCTTTTCGCTATCGCTATCACCGTCTATTCTTGTAAGTCCCATGCAATTTGGGCCTACAATCCGTATCTTAGAAAAGTGGTCTGTGACTTCGAGTATTTTATCTCTGAGTTCAAGACCCCTTTCACCAACTTCTTCAAAACCTGCTGTCTCAATGAGAGCACCTTTAACCTTTTTCTTGATACAATCTTTTAAAATGTCTGGTATTACTTTACTTGGGGTATAGAAAATTGCTAAATCTATTTCTTCTTTAATAGCTAATACAGATTTATTAAATTTTAACCCAAAAACTTCACCATCTGAATTTGGATTTATAGCAAAGATTTTACCTTTGTAATTATTGTTTATTAAATTGGTTAAGATACGATATCCCCCTTTTGTTGGGTTTTTAGAGGCTCCTATTACTGCTACAGTTTTTGGATTTAAAAAAATATCAACTACATGATTATCTAACAACGTAATCATCCTCTAATTAGTTTGGTCAGTTTTATATTTTTTATATTCCTTCTGTACAAATTTATATAATTGTCTAGCTTTCTCATCTTTTTCGAAATGTTCGATTACAGGTGCCAAAAGTAAATTCAAATATTTTATTACTGCGGGTTTTAAATCTGGAGGATTCAATTTCCCAGCTTTATAATCTTTTTCAAGTTCTTCATAAGAGTTATATTCTATATTTCCACCATATTTCTCTGGTCTTTCTATTTT
>JBHLLU010000053.1:0-1462 GCA_048938895.1 Promethearchaeota archaeon | reverse complement strand
ATATCTGCTGCTTGCATTAAAGGATAAAGAATCTGAGAAGCTGCTAATTGTTCTGATTCACTTCTCCCCATAATTTGAGTACATCTTATTACTCGATTTAAAGAACTATTAATAGCAATTCTTAAAACTAATTCCCAATATTCTGGTTCCTTTATCAAATCTGAAGCATAAATAAATTCAACATTAGTTAAATCCATGTTGCAGACTTTCCATGTTTCTATTAAGAAGTCTCCCACTTTTTTTATAATTTTCAAATTTCCGCCAAATTTTAGATTTGCAGCAGCATGCCAATCAGCAACTAGAAATTTGAAATTTATTCCGGCTTTTGTGATTTTGTTAACATTAATTGCTCTTAAAAGCCCTTGACCAATATGAAGTATTCCAGAAGGTTCAAATCCATCATAAGCGTAGATCTTTTCGTTATTAGCAATCTTCCATTGAATTAATTCTTTTAATTCTTCAACATCAATAATTTCTTCTCCAACTTCCTTTAATAAAGCAATTTTCTCATCTAAAGTTAATGGCATATCAGCAACCTAATGATTTTATAGTCTAGTAAAACAATGATTCGATAAAACTTTTTCGAATTTTACATTATACAATGTTTTTAAACTAATAATTTATAAGAAATAGATGGGGAAAAGCATTATTTTTTCTTATTTTCTATAACCGCTTGAGCAGCAGCAATTCTAGCTACCGGAATTCTGAAGGGGGAGCAAGAGACGTAATCTAAACCTATAGTATGAGAAAACTTTATTGAACTTGGTTCTCCTCCATGTTCACCACATATTCCTGTTTTTAAATCCTCCCTTGTTTGCTTCCCAAGTTTAATTGCCATTTTCATTAATTTTCCTACACCATCTTGATCTAAAATCTCAAAAGGGTTATTTTCCAGTATTTCCTTGTTCAAATATACAGGAAGAAATTTTCCTTCTGCATCGTCACGAGAAAATCCATATGTCATTTGAGTCAAGTCATTTGTACCAAATGAAAAAAATTCTGCTTCAATTGCAATTTCATCAGCTGTTAAAGCTGCTCTGGGAATTTCAATCATTGTTCCAAATTTATACTCAAGTTCAACATTATATTCATTTATTGTTTCCATTGCCACTTCCATAAGTTGAGCCTTTACATATTGTAATTCGGAGATCATACCTACAAGTGGAATCATAACCTCAGGTATTACGTTTATCCCTTTTAACTTTAATTCACAGGCTGCTTGAAATATGGCTTTTACCTGCATTTCATTTATTTCAGGCCAAACAATTCCAAGTCGGCAGCCTCTTAAGCCCATCATGGGGTTTTCCTCAGAAAGCGACCTGATTAAGCTAATTACTTTATTCTTTTTATTTATTTCTTCATCCAGAGGACTGATATCTAAAAGAGCTTTTGATAAAGCATTAGTCATTTTAAGTTCTTGTCGCTCCAGTTGAACTAATGATAATTCGGGAAGAAATTCATG
>JBHLLU010000114.1:0-7300 GCA_048938895.1 Promethearchaeota archaeon | reverse complement strand
TTATGGCCAATTGGATTTGATAGAAAAAGCGCACGGATTGTTGAAAGAAAGATTAAAGAAATGGGAATTCAGATTTATTTGGAGGAAGAAGTTGTTGAATTTAAAGGTGAAAATGGAAAATTATCCTCTATAATTCTAAAAAGTGGAGGAGAGATTGATACGGATTTAGCAGTAATTACTATTGGTATGAAACCTAATATCGATTTTCTAAAAGGTAGTGGGATTGCAGTAGAAAAGGGGGTAATTGTAGATTCAAATATGAGAACAAATATCCCAAATATTTATGCTGTAGGAGATGTAGCTCAAATTTCTGATCCGCTTTATAATAAGCCTATTCTTCACCCTACATGGGGAAATGCTAAAAAACAAGGGAAGATTGCTGCAAGAAATATGATAGGAGATACTGTCGAATTAGAAGGAACAATTCCGATTCAAACTATTAAGATTTTCGGATTTACCGCCATTGCGGTGGGAATTACCCATTCAAAAAAAAATTTTGATGAAATTTCTTGGATATCATTTGAAAAGAATTTTTTTAGGAAATTTGTCCTAGAAAATGGTCAACTCGTAGGCGTATTGATTCTAGGAAAAAATGTAAACAAAAAAGTCCTAAAACCTATGCTAAAAAAAGCTGTCTTTAATAAAGTACTCATTAATAATTATAAACATCTCCTATCAGAGGAAGATTTCGTGTATAGTAGTTTACTGATAAATTCGATTAAAAGCTAAGGTTAAAAATTTAGATAAATTGGTAAATAATTTTTTCTAAAACCCTTTTGCATTATAATTATCAATTTATGCTTTTTTCACATTGAAATTGAACCCTCTCTAAATTTAGTTTTACCAATAAGGGCATTAATAAGCACTGGTTTGCCTTTTTTAGAGAGCTTTTTAGCCTCTTCTAATATTTTTGGAATTTCAGAATGATTATCCAAAAATAAGCCTTCAGCTCCATAACCTTTTGCGACCAAATGATAATCAGAATATCTTAAAGTGGTACCTATATCATCATTTAAATATTTAACTTGATCTCTAGTTATTTGTGACCATCCAGCATCATTTCCGACTAACGCTATTATTGGAATTTTATGTCTCACGAAAGTATCGAATTCTGTTATACTATATCCTGCTGCTCCATCCCCATATATTAACCATACTTCAGAAGAAGGATAAGTTAACTTAGCAGCCAAGGCAAAACCTGCGCCAGCACCTAAAGTGCCAAAAGGTCCAGCATCAATCCATCTTAACGGTCCTCTCGTCTTTAATATATAGGATGCTATGGCTACAAAATCTCCGCCATCAACGACTATAACGCAATCATTATCCATTTTTTTTTCAATTTCAACACATAATGCTAAGGGGTTTATATATTCCGTTGGTTCTTTCAGAAAGTGTTCAATTTCACTCAATCTTAAGGATTCTCTTTTATCTAAAAGATGAATCCAATCGCTATAGTCTTTTTCAAAACTTTTCTCATTAGCGAGCGATTGAAGAAACAAGGAGCAATCCGCTTGTATGCCTATATTTGGTTTTCGATTTTTTTCTAATTCTTCACGATTTCTATTAATTGATATTAGAAAGGCTTTAGAATTAATATCGCTTCCATAGTTCAATCTAAAGTCTTGTGGCATTCCAGATAAGATTACTAAATCAGCTTCCTTTAATGCCACTTTACGTTTGTGTTTATAGTTCAAAGGATGTTCCTTTCCTAAAAGTCCACGTGCCATACCTGTCAAATAGACGGGAATCCCTAGAGTATTTATGGCATTTATTAGATTGTTGACATTATCCACTTTTAACATGGTTTGAGTTCCAACTATTAAGAGTGGCCTTGTAGCATTATTAATTTGGGATAGTATCTTTTGTATGTCTTTCATATCGATATAATATGGTATTATTGCATCTCTCTCTATCGTATCAATCTTTTCGGGAGAGCATGCAAAAAGTTTATCTACATGTTTTTTCAAATACCATTTTTCCACTCTCTGTTTAATAGTGTTCATATCTTTCTGACCAAGATTATACCATTTTCTTACCAGCTCCTCATTGTAAAGCAAATCTATTGGGCATTCTATAAATACTGGACCCGGTACACCTGATAGTGCAACATCAAACGCTTCTTCTAGAACAGGAGCAATATCGCAATCTTGTTCAATCCGAGCATTCCACTTTGTTATTGATTTAAATAATTTTATTTGTTCAATATCTTGTAATGCTCCTCTTCCTTTTAAGATAGTTGCGACAGCTCCTCCTAGTAAAATAACAGGAGATTGAGATAGTTGTGCATTTTTTAATGGAGTAATTGAATTAGTGACACCGGGTCCAGCTGTGACTGCTGCAACTCCCGGAATACCGGTTAATCTTGCTCTTGCATCGGCTGCAAAAACTGCTGTAGCCTCATGTCTAACATCAATCACCTTAATTCCATTTTCTTTAGCTCCAACAATTATAGGTGAAATATGTCCTCCGCATAGGGCAAATAGGTATTTCACATTCTTCTTTTTAAGAAATTCAGCTATTAAATATCCTCCATCCATTTCTAACTACCTCACAATTACCCTCTTTTTAATACATGTCGTTTTGGAGTAAAGCATGTAAATATTCCATTAAATACTAAATCCCCATTTCTATAAATATCTACAGTTACATATATTTCTCGATTGTGCGTATCCGTAATATTTCCTTCAGCTATAAGAGTATCATATAATTTTACTGGTTTTAAGAATTCCACTTTGGCCTTCCCTAATACTACATTAGGATGATTTACCACTAGCATAGCACAATAATCTGCCAATCCGAATATAAAACCACCATGAATCAATCCTGTATCATCAACTATCATCTCTTCAGTAGTTAGAAGGCTTAATTTTGCATAATTCTTTCTTAATTCTATAGGGTTTCCACTAAAACGTTGATTTACTTCTTGATGTGTATTTTGACTAGTCATTAGTTATTTTACTAACAATGATTAAACAGAATATAGCTTTTTGCCTTTTAAATAATTAATACTTTATTTTCAAATCAGTTCATTGATGAATTATATTCAGTACAAATTTAAAGGAAAAGAAATTTAATAATATTACAAAATTACTTGGAACTTGATATGAAGTATGTCAGATTAGGGAAAACTGGAATTGAAGTTTCCCGAATATGTTTAGGGATGATGTCTTTCGGAAATAAACGAGAGTGGGAGCTTGAAATTGATCAAGCAAGGCCCATTGTAAATAAGGCATTGGATTTAGGAATTAATTTCTTTGATACAGCGAATGTATACTCCGCGGGTAGGTCAGAAGAAATCACAGGTGAGTTACTCAAAGACTCAAGAGATGATTTAATCATTGCGACAAAAGTTTATTTATCCGCTTCAGGGATTAGAGATCCAAGAGAAAAGCCGAATCAAATAGGATTATCGCGAAAAATAATAAGAAGGGAAATTAAAGGATCTTTAAAAAGACTTGATGTAGATTATATAGATTTATATCAGATTCACCGGTTAGATCCGAGTTTACCTTTAGAAGTAATCCTAAGAAGCTTAAATCACTTAATTGATGAAGGAAAAGTGCTCCATATAGGTGCAAGCTCTATGTTTGCGTGGCAGTTTGCTAAAAGTCTGTGGGTTGCAGAAAAATATGGTCTAGAGCCATTCAGAACTATGCAAAATCATTATAATCTAGTCTACAGAGAAGAAGAAAGAGAGATGATGCCTTTGTGTAAAGATCAAGGAATAGGAGTAATTTGTTGGTCACCATTAGCACGAGGATTTCTTAGTGGAAGATATTCTCGTTCAGAGGAACCTGATTCTCCACGAGCACGATCTGATCCAAATTTGAAAGGAAGATATTTCCATCCTGCAGATTTTAACGTTGTGGAAGTCGTAATGGAGCTTGCTAAGGAAAAAGATGTTTCTCCTGCTCAAATTGCTCTAGCATGGATGTTTTCAAAGGATTATGTCACATCTCCGATACTGGGAGTTACCAAAGTAGAACATGTTGAACAAGCGGTTGAAGCTTTAGATATAAAGCTATCAGACGATGAAATAAAAAAATTAGAAGAAGCTTATGTACCACACCGAATTATAGGACATACTTAGGCAACCAATATATAATTCTCTCAAAAAAGTTTCTAAAAAAAGAATCTTCTATTAAGGATGTAACAAAGCTTTTAAGAAAACCTTTCTTCCTTTTGTTTAATCCATAAACAGCATACCTTAAAATCATGGATCAAATAAGGAAATTCTATGATTTAGTTGCTAAAGAGACTGCAGAGAAATGGTATCCAAATGAAATTTTGATGCCAACAATTAAAGATTTTTTATCCAATTTTAATTTTAAACCGCGGATATTAGATTTGGGATGCGGTTCGGGGTATGAAAGCATGAGAATACATTCTTTAGGAGCAGAGGTTGTAGGAGTAGATTTTAGCTCAGAGTCAATTAAAATAGCTCAAGAAAGAAATCCTAATTGCACTTTCTTATTAAAGGATTACTTTGAACTTGATGAAACGATTGGTTTATTCGATGGTATTTTTTCAAGCGGATCGATAATCCATATTTCTTATGAAAGACTGCCTAAATTGTTTGAGATATTATCTCCTTTAGTAAAAAAGAATGGATTTTTAGAACTAATTATTCAGAAAGGAGAAGGGCAAAAGATTAGGGAACATTTCATTAAAAATGAGAAAATTGAAAGAGTAATATATCTCTTTACTCTTAAACAGTTAAGACCTATTTTAAGTCAATTTTCATTTTCTTTTTATCGAAAAGGATATTTGGATAAAACATTAAAAGAAATGAATTGGAGAGGTTATATTTTCAAGAGATAACAACAAATAAGAAGAAATGTTAAATACTAATTTTTCAAACTGAATTTTTAATAAACTCGAACAAATCACGTGCGAGTTTTTTCATGATTGGAACATGTCCTTCTACCAAAATTTTATCTTCAATTATTATTGTTGGTGGGTTCAATTCCCCATATTTTTTTTTGGTATCATCTGAATACACATCTTCATAACTCACTTCTATTTTATCTTTAAGTTCATCTATCGATGCAAACATGCGGTCAATAATATTTACTGTTTTGCAGCATTTAGCACAATAGTTTTCATCTTCATTTTTCAACAAAACATGCAAAATTGGCTTCGTAACTTTAGATCACTATTCACAAATAAATTCATTTACTTAAATTGTAAAATATATTATTTTTTAAATGATTTTTCAAAGGGTTCTTTTCATTCAAATTTAATCCACATTAAAATATTTTATTTCTCAACTTTCATTTGTCTCGAACACCTATTTTTTCACCGATTGGGCAAGTAAATTTTGCCTGACAGTGTAAACATGCAATTTTTGGGAAAATTACAAAGAATCGAAATACAAGTAAACCAACAACTATCAAAAATGGTATTAATACATAAAAGGTGAAGTTGAAAATTAAAGCAGGAATGGATGCAATGATTGGAAAGAATAAAGTAGCCATATAGATATTATTATAACATAATAATCCTTCCGCTCTTTTTTGAAAATTTTCTGGATTTCCTTCCCTTGCTAATATTCGTGAGATTCTATTTAAACCAGATACACAGAGTGAATCCTTCATCCTATAATACACACAATTAGGGCATACTGTTAACGGCATAAGAACGTACATCTGTAGAAAAGCAAAAATAATATAGATTGTTCCAATTAGATAACCTAGCTGTAAAAATGCATATCCTAAAATTAATCCTAATCCTCCTACAATAAAATGGAGAATCGTTGAAGATTCATAAACAAAAACCCTAACTCGAGGAAAATTTTGGTATAATTTTGCTCGTGGTTTTGATTCTTTAATATCGGGTAAAGATTTATTCATTTAATTAGTCATCCTATTTAATTTTAATAATGAAATATACAGATAAGTATTAATCAAATAATTTACATAAAAAAATTAGTGCTATTTTTGCACTTATTATGATTCTAGTATACCGGTTAGAAATTTTGAACTGAAATAGAAGAAACAAATAAATCCTATTGATCTTTATCATAAGTAATCAACTAAATAACAATTTTTTTTCTTTATCCATGAATTTATTCATTGAGATGTTTTTAAATCTCTTGATTAATCCCTTTGCATGGTTGTTTTTATATTTCTCACTCGTTGGAATTTATAGTATTTTTATAATATATCATCAGAGAAATCCAGAAAAGCATTTATTGTTTTTCAAAATTATTGTTAATATAGGGGCTTTTTTTGGTATCGTTATTGCGTTTGCTGTTCCATTTACTGTACAACCGAGAATTTATGGCTCTCTTGGAATATTTTTAACTCCCAAAAACCAGGTATTTACTGAACCTTTTATTGATTTAGGTATATTACCTGGATTAATATTAAGCATTATTGGTTTTGGATTTACTCTTCCGGGGATTTGTATTCTAATTATAACTGGATATAAAGTATTAAAGGTTATAAGTTATCAACATTTCGAGTCAAAAGAAATTTTAGACACGGGTTTTTGGGGTATTGTAAGGAATCCAATATATACCTCTCTTATGTTAATATATATTGGAATGGCTTTAATATTCGGAGCAATCTATAGTCTAATCTTGGCTCCTATATTTTATTATTCACACTGGTTAAGCGGATGGATTGAATCAGCATTAAATCTTGAGAAAACTTTTGGAGTAGAAAGAGTCGAAGAATATAAAAAAAAAGTACCTCATATGTTATTTAATAAACAACTTTGGATAATCATATTAGGCTTAAGCACTTATCTTATTCTACTGACAATTTGGGGTTACTTTCCTTTATATTAAGCTAACTCTCAAAATTTTGTACACTAAATAGAGAAGACATTAATTATCACATTCTATTTTTTCAGAATAACTAACTGATCTGTCAAATCAATAAAATTATAATCTCTCATCGGGGATATTAACGAAATAGACACCACTTTCAACATTCTTGCGTAGTTTCATTAAATTAAAACCTAATCCATAACAAAATAGTTTCTTATTTGGAATAATTTTTATAAAAACCACTCTTTCTTCAATGTTGCTTATCTTACTTGCTTGTTTTAAGTTCATTTTTAAGATTTTGGGACCATTTCGAAATGAATCTTGAGCTTTATTATCACTAAATGGGACAATCTTGGCAATACCCTGAAACTGAACACATGATCCAGGAACGAATCTTAAAATATGATGAGGAAATGGTATTACAAATGAAACAGAATTGTTAATTTCTATATTCTTAACCTTCTTATGATTTCTATCTGTTAGAACATACAAGGCAAATTTTAAGTTAGAAGGAGCGGTCCCATA
>JBHLLU010000052.1:0-28085 GCA_048938895.1 Promethearchaeota archaeon | reverse complement strand
GAATTTGGAATTCTAACTTAATTGGGGATCTAATTAAACTTTCTTCAGTTATATTAAATTAATTATAACTACATTTTTTATACCGCATCTATGATAAAACTCTTCATTTAACGGATATATACCGTAATCCAAGCTTACACCGGTAAAGACGCGATTTGCTACAATATAATAAAAGCACACTAGATTTTAAATTTTTTTGTTTTATTCTGTGTATTCAGGTTTAGATTATTAAATTTTCGTAGTTTAAAAATCTCATTTAAAACAAAGTGATATCATTTTAAAAATAGAACAATTTGTTTAAAATGCAGCTTAATGAAAAAATTGGGATTCATTTAGACCAAATAAAACAAATAAAAGGCGTTGAAAATGCTGTTTTAACTCAACGAGATGGAAACCCGATTCAATCAACAGGAGTGTGGTTTTCAAAAGATGAAATATTTAACGTAAGTTCTGCTACAAGTGCTATTTTTAACGTAGGTATTCACCTACATCCCAAAGATTTAAAGTATATCTTAATAGAAGGGAAAAAAGCAAAAATCTTAATAGCACCATTAAATAGCCCTGTTCACAATTCATTGAATAGAATTTTAGAACTTCAGGGTATTTTAGATGATAAACATGAATTTTTTATAGCGATTACCGCACAACCTAATATAAACTTAGGAGGAATATTCCTTCAAACAAGTGAATGCTTAAGAAAAATAAAAACAAGTTTGATTACCTCTGGAGAATCTTTTAAACCTCCCTTAATTCAATTTAATAGTCAAAAGATTCAAAATATAATAGAAGGATTCAATGTTAAAGAAAATGAGGAACTAAATTTCAAATTATCTCCATTTTCATTAAGTTTCTCTAAATCAATCTCTTTAGAGCTAAAAAAAGTTTTAAATAATATTTCTTTCACCATACCTGATTTAAAATATGCTTTTGTTACAATTGAAGGGGGTTTTATCGCGTCCAAAATTCTAAAGAATTTAGAAATAAATTCTGAGATATTAGATAAAACTTCAGCAATGAGTTATTCCCTATTTCAAACAGCTAACCGTTGTGCTTGGTTATTGAAAAAAATGCATGCTGAAAGCATCTTACTTGATTGTCAACATTCTTTTCAATTCATTGAAGGATTAGGAAACTCTATCTTTAATACAGTTGTGGGAAAAGCAAAACAAAAACTTGGTTTAATCAGATTAGTCCTCCCAAAATTCACAAAACAAATTAGCGATCTTATTAAAGAAGCGTCTGATATACAAGATCTACAATCCTTTGACATAAAAAGAATGTTAGGAGAATTAATCATTAAATAAAAGTGGTGAAAACATGAATTTTTTCAAGATCTTAGATAGATTCAAAAGAGATGATATTTCGCAAATTTTATATTGTCTTTTGGATCGAATTCCAATAATAGTTTTAGGGGATGATCAAGAAAAGATAAATAACTTTTTAATTGAACTATCTGAGCTTATCCATTTTAGAAGAGATTATGTTTTTTACACGGATTTCATATCTTTGGAAGAATATGAAGATTTAATTTCAAATGAAAGTATCGATTATAATTATCAAAGAGCACATATTAGATGTCCATGTGAAGTGGCTATAAAAGCTTTAAATACTTTTAAGAATATTGATTCCTGGCTTATTGGAATAGTAATACCAAAACATAAAGAGGAATTATTAAAATTAAGAGAATTTATAAACACTAAAACTCATTGTGTTCTTTATATTTCTCTCATTTTGAATAACTACTTAATTGAATTCGAATATATTAATATAAAATCGTTAGATTTAACTCTTGAACAAGATATTTTCAAAAAAATCTCTCAAGACACTGAAAAATCACTAATCAAAATGAAGAGGGTGTTAAATGATAAAATTACATCAAATCAACTGGATAAAGATTTAGTAAAAACATTATTAGACTTTGAAATTGAGAAGAGTGAATTGAAAAAAAACATTTTTAAAAGAGAAGTACAAAATTTTTATTCTGGGTCAAAACGAGCATTCTTTATCCTATCTAGATTGAACCTACTCAACAATATAGGGGCATATACAAAAATTGGAAGTAAAACTCTGCTTGAAACTATTGATTATGAAGAAGTTCCTATTGATCGGATAGTTTCATTTATAAGAAAGGAGTGGGGAGAAGATTTTTCAGATCTAATTGAAGATGGTAAAAAATCATTTATGGGTGATAAAATTGTTTCATTGTGGGGTTAGGATATATTATGATATTTGATTTTGAGAATAAAACTTTACAGGTAAAAATTGTGTATTATGGACCAGCTATGTCTGGTAAGACGACTTCTGTAAAATTTCTATTTTCTTGCTTTAATAAAGAAAATTCGTTAAAATCGATTGATAGCACGGTAGGAAGAACATTATTTTTTGATTTTGGTGTATTACAGTTCAAAGGTACTAAATGGAACTTAAAATTTTTAGTCTACTCTGCAACAGGTCAAGATTTTTATGCAAGTACAAGACCTGCAACCCTAAATGGAGTAGATGGAATAATATTTGTTGTAGATTCTCAAAAAGAATTTTTGAACCATAATTTGCGTTCTTGGAATGAATTGAAGTCATTATTTGGCAATGAATTCTATAATATCCCCATTGTCATCTCATTAAATAAATATGATCTAGCTGGAATGAAGAAGCTACAAGAAGGTGATTTCATTTCATGTATTAATTATGTGAAATTCAAACAAATATCATTAACAAAAACAGCAGCAATAAAAGGGGACGGTGTATTAGATTCATTCAGCCAATTAATTAAGTTTATTTTCCCACAGCTAATAATTAAATTAGAAGTTTAGGTTATAGCCTTAGCTTTCAACTTTTTGGTACATGTTTTTTGAAATTCTTTTAATATAACCATACAAAACAAATTGATTCAGTAAATTTCTTATTTTTCTTACTTCTGAAGCGTCTATTCCTAAAACACTCATGAGTTGAAAAATTGAGAATTGATTAGGTAAGTTATCTTTTATTCTATTATAAAGGCCCGTTTTTTAGTCACATCAAATCTTTATAGAGTTAGTCAATTATAATGATAACCTACTTTTATATTTTATTAGAATCTTGGAAATTTAAATAAGGGAGTTGAGGTTTTTATAATCCTCAAAGTAACTATAAGTTATCATTCCTACTTTCCGTAGATCATCCTTGTCTAGTTAATTTCATTGAATATTTACAACCTTTATTTTCCCTTATTAATGTATTAGCTTAAATTATTATATTCTTATTCAAATTCGATTAATATAAGAAGCAATTAGTATTAAATAAACTATTAGTACTTATTATTCAAAATTCACGAAAATCTTTCGCATTGTCTCCTATTGGAGCTTCACCGTCACCATAAATCTGATATAAACCCGTTCTTCTCGCACACTCAGAAAAACTGCGGTAGATGTTACTTCTTTGTTCATATAATGCACATGTTTTATAAATGATTGGATTCCATCTATATAATTCATCTTCAGGTTCATACCATAATTTTTCATCTTTTAACACTTGTTTAAAGTCTTCTTCTCCTATTACTTCAGTAAGATCCTGTTTATTTAACATAACTATAAGGGGAATTTCTCTAATCAATTTTCCTCTCGTAATATTTTTCAATTCCTTTAAAGATTCGATATTATCTTCGAAAAAATGGGTTTGTGAATCAACAGTAAATATAACTCCATCCGTTCCTTTAAAAATCTTTTTTCTTAAGGGAGAAAATCTTCTTTGACCTGCGACAGTATATACATGATAAAAAACTTTACCTCTACTTTTTTGTTTTGTAGACATGAAAATCCCTCTGTCAAAATACAGAGTTGATCCGCTTGCCATTGAGATTTTTGTTAAATTACCAGTTGGGGCAATATCTTTTTCATTCTCTTTTGTAAATCGATATAATGTATCCACAATTGTTGTTTTTCCCGATCCCGCCATACCCCAATAAAGAATTTTTATATAAACCTTATGATCTGCTGTAAATCGAACCATGGAAAATATTACCTTAGTAAATCAATTATTCATTTGAATATTTTAGATTAAAATTAGTGATCAATAAAAATTGTTTCTAGCTTATATTAAAATAAATAATTTAGTACTATTATAATTAAGTATTTATAATTCCTTTTTGGTATTTTAATTTTTTTACAAATTAAATTTTATTTAGGAGCAATATCAAATTAGGGATAATTAGATTTCTACAAAAGTTTCTCCTAATCTAATCTTGTAATTACACCATAATATTAGATTATTATAATTTTCTCCTTCTTTACCTTCTCTAATTATCAAATTAATAATATCTGAATACATTATTCCTCTTTTTCCTTTAAAAATCTGGTTTAATTTTTTCTTAATATCTTTAAGTAGCATTATATTATTTTTTGGTATATTTTCAATGTGTTCAAGTTTATTATTTATCTTCATTTAACACCTCCATGCTTATTTTAGGTATACATGAATTTAATCAATATAACTTAAAATTAGATGATTTAAATCCCTAAAATTTTACTTTTAATTATCTCTCTCTGATTCCCCTAGGTTATTTATTTCATTTGGAAAGTTAATTAGTTCATTTAATCTCACAATCGTTCTACATTTTTAAAATAAAAGAGAATACCGACATATTACTTAAAATCACATAATCTAAGTGTTTATAATTAGTCAAAAAGAAATAAAAGAGAAGAAGTATGAAAATTGCCCTGAATGCGGTGGAAACATTATCGTTAACAGTTTTGAAATGATTTGTAACGAATGTGGGCTTGTTGTCAATGGTGTTTTTAAAACATCTTCATTCATTTTTAATAACACTAATAAAACAAGTAATTTGAGTAAACAATATGTAGCATTGGGAGAAAGAGCGGACTTTATTGGAGGATTAGGATCTTTTATTGATTATGAAAATTCCAGATTTCTAAAAGATAAAACAGGAAGACCACTACCTCCAAACGAGCAAAAATTATTTAGAAGGTTAAAAAAAAATTATGCCCAGTTTTTAAGGATCAAAAATCATGAAACAGAATACAGAATTTTTAACATTTTGAACAAAATCTCATTATATTTGAATCTCAATAAAAATATAAGAAATAGTGCCGCATATTATTATAAAAAAATATTGAAAAGTGAAGAAAAAGTAATAAACAACATTTCATTAATTGCCTTCTGCATTTTTCACGCTGTTAGAAAAGAATATCATAACGCTCCTATTACGATTAACGAAATAGCAAAAGCATTTCAAAATTTTGGACATCGAGTGAATCCTAGATTAATATTACGTGATGGTATAAAATATAAACATCATCTAAACAACGAATCGATACCTCATAAAAGTGAGGATTACATCATAAGATTGATTAATCAAGTAGTTCATCATCAAGATTTATTAGAAAGATTGGAGAAAAAAGCAGTGTTGTGGCCAAGAGAGGAATTTCAGAATAAATTGATTAAAAAGTGCCGGTTGATATTAGCAGAACTACCTATAGGGCATCGCGGTGGTAGAAATCCTTTTATTTTAACTGGAGCCATAATTTATTTAGCAGATAAATTATTGGCAAAAGAGTACAAGCAAAAAGCTGTTTTAACACAAAAGATAATATCTGAAGCTACTAATATTGCTGAGTATTCAATAAGAGATCATTATGTTAATCTTTTAAAACCTCTTTTCGTGAATAATTAAGAACTTAAATAATTATAAAAAAGTCTTCAACTGTGTGGTAAATTTATTATAATCCTCATAGGATATTTTCTATTTCCTAAAAACCTAAATTTTATTAAATTTTTTAAAATTATTTATTTTTATTAAGATTAGTATTAAATCAATCTAAAAAAACTAGTATTGCTTCTGTAGTGTAGACCGGTCAATTTATTTCCTTCATTGATGAGACTGGATTAAGATCAAGCATCCGAGGCTCTCACCCTCGGGACCCGGGTTCAAATCCCGGCAGAAGCATTATAAATTCTCCCTTGATATATTTTATGAAATAAGTTTTAATACCATGCTTTAAATTTCATTAGAAAAATTATATAAGTTAATAAGTGAGAGACTTTTATGTTTTGAATTAAGATTACATTAACTTCTTGAGTAAATCATAAAGACCCGATAAAATATTGGAATAGTTTTTAATTAGTTCTGTTTCAGTTGCTGTTTCTAATTTTTCTAAAATAAAATGAATTTTTTTAACAATTACTATCCTTATTAAATTTTCAACTTCTTTATTAGAAGAATCCTTTATATCTTGAACATTTTTTAACTTTTCCTCACTTTCTTCAAATTTTTGAGCAGGAATGGAATTGCTAACAATAACTTCTCTATTACAACTAGGACAGAATTTTTTTCCCTCTCTATTCTTAAATA
Source organism: Promethearchaeota archaeon (assembly GCA_048938895.1). GTDB lineage: Archaea > Asgardarchaeota > Lokiarchaeia > Sigyniarchaeales > SOKP01 > Loki-b32. The sequence goes on along the minus strand of JBHLLU010000052.1, from coordinate 21,742 downwards.
TTGGGTTATTACAAATAGGGCATGCAATATTCAGCATAGTATGTCCCGTTCTGAGGAGATCGGCCATTTTTTTAATATTTTCGTTAATCTTTATCCCTTTGCTTCTGTATTTATGTAAACTAGTAACCTCTAATTAAGGCAATAATGTAATAGTTATTCTCTATTTCTTATTTTTAATAAATTAACTATGTATCCTGATATTCGATTCCTCAAATGTTTTGAATCAGTCTCGAGGTATTTATCTAGAAGTTTTTTATTTTTTTCAAAATCAGTAGTAAATACATCAGGATATTTATTTATTAGTTCTTTGGATACATTTTTGATTAAAATTGTTCGTACTTTTCCCATTATATTTTTTTATTTTGTATTATTATAGTTTTGATTTTAAATTAACAATAAATTAAATTTTTTTGTATTTATTTTAGTTTTTATAGTTTATCATAGAAATTTGTGGTGTGAAGAAAAAATTACTCTATTTATTCTTTATAGTTATTATCCTTGAGTTTCCATTTATCCTACACATTGTAAAAAGTTATGGGTGTGATGTATTTAGTTTAGAAACCGATAAAAAAAGCTATTATACAAATGAAGAAATTAGGATAAATGCATCATGGACGCTTGATTATGATCCTTTTTCGGAGTATGGTTACATCCAATTACATATTTATGATTCTTTAAGTAATCATATTTGGAATTCTTCGTGGTATGACGAGATAGGTTTCTTTACAGAACAATGGAACATTAATACAACTCAATTAGGAACCACATTTTCAAATTATTCAAATAAAATTTACATCAGGTTGTATTTCTATTATTGGGACGGAAAATTACATCCATTTCTAAAAGACACAGAAGAAATTACAATATATAAACGGATTCCCTTATGTTATTTAATAGGTTTCAAGAATCACATAAATTATAGTGAAGATTTAACTTTTTCTGCAAAATTCTATGATGATGAATTAGAGAATGGTTCATCAATAAAAAATCAATTTGTTATATTAAAAATTGAAGCTAATGGGACCAATATTTTTCTACAAAATTTCACTACAGATCAGTTCGGATGTATAGAAGTTTCTCTCAGTTCTTTAGAACAATTGGAGGTTGGTTTGAATACGCTGATATTTGAAATTGGACCAAACAATGTCTATAATAATACTATATTTCAGTATGAAGTTCTTGTTGAAAGAAATCCGGTGTTCATCAATATTATAGAAATGAACAATCAATTAATTAAAAAGAAAAATTTATTTATTCAATTAAGCTACTATTATTATTTTAATAATTCAAAGATGCCACTTAAGAATCAAAGTATAAAAATTGAGATTCATAATCGTCAAAAATTAATCTATTCATATTTAAATAACACTGATAATAATGGTATTTTAGTATTTATCATCTCCCGTACAATTTTAAATATTACTGATGAAACTGATGAAATAACACTTATTTTCCAATATTACGGAAATAAAGTCCTACAAAACAAAACTATTTCACTCTGCTTAAATAAAGAGAACTTAAACGAAAATAATGCTTTAAATACAAATACATTCTTGATTATAACTATTTCAATAATCTCACTTGTAGCCCCTTTTCCTATAATATACAAAATAAAGAAAGAAAGGAAAAAAATGTTGGCAGAAGTTATCATTAAATATTAAATCCTATATGAATTACCCTTTAACATGTGAATAATTAGAACTATAAGATTTAAGATCGATATCTTAAGATTAAAGAAAGGTTTTGTCTATAATTTTTATCTATTTAATTGGAAAGCTAAAAATATTTGAAAATTGCGCCAGTGAAAATAAGATTATCATATTGATTTATTTTAATTTTTTATTAAAAAAATTACTACTCTGTATTTTATTATAAACGATCTTTTTTTACATTTATACTAAATTCTTATTAGGAAATCGTTGTTATAATGGAATATTTCGAAGAGTTACTAAATAAACCATCATTATTTCAAGATGAAAGTAAACTTGACATGAATTTCATTCCTGCAAAATTACCTCATCGAGATAAAGAATTATCCTTACTTTCACAATTATTTTTAACACTTATTACAAATCCTAATTCTATATCCAGGAAAATTCTAATTACAGGTAAAACAGGCATCGGAAAGACAGCAACAATAAAATATTTTGGAAGGATCCTTCAAAAAATATCAAAAGAACGAAATGTAGAAATAAAATATGCTCATATTAACTGTCGAAAGGAGAGAACAAGCTACAAAGTATTAATAAAAACTATTCGAGTATTAAATGAAAATTTTCCTAAGAGAGGATATTCTCCTCAAGACTTATTAGAAATTCTTTCAGATTTTCTCAACCAACAGGACTTTCACATTTTAATAGTGTTAGATGAGTTGAATTATCTTATTAATAGAGGGGAGGATTTAATTTATGCTCTTACTCGAATCAACGATGACTCAATAGAATTTCATGAAAGAATATCAATTATTGGGATAGTAAGAGACACTTCATGTTTAAACAATTTGGACTATAGTACTGTAAGTTCATTACAGAGAAATATAATTAAATTTAGTAATTATTCTAAAGAACAAATATTTGACATTCTAAAATATAGAGCTTATCTTAGCTTAAAAGAAAATGTTATATCTGATGATTCACTTAAAGCTATTGCTGATATAACCTATTTGAATGGCGACATCAGAAATGGTTTGAACGTATTATGGAAAGCAGCAAAAATTGCAGAAAGCAGAAATTTAAACTATATAGACTCAGAATGTATTAGACTTGGAAGTCAAGAATTAGTACCATTTTCAACTTTGGATGTCTTAAAATATATGACTTCACAAAAGTTATTTTTCTTACTTGCTATAATGAAAGGATTAAAAAATTCTTTTAAGACCAAAATCTCGTTTATTGAAATTTTGAAAAGATATCAAATTATTTGTGAAAATTATGGGCTTCAGTCTAGATCTAATTCCCAATTATGGAATTATCTTCAAGAATTTAAACGTGAAGGTATTATTTTGATTGAAATTCTAGGGGAAAAGATTAGGGGAAGAAGGGCTTTAGTTCAAATTCCAGAAATAGACTTAAAAAAATTGGAGAAAATTGTCATTGAGATACTGCAATCAAAAGGATTAAACATTTAAAGATGATGATATCAGAGAATAAATTTTTAATTGAAAATCTCTTTGGATCGAAAGCTAGAGTTAAAATCATAAAGACATTAGCTCAGAATGAAGAATTGACAATTTCACTAATTATTAATCATACTAAATTAAATTATTCTAATGTAATAAAGCATCTCAACCATCTTAAAAATTTGAATTTAATTCAAGAGAAAAATTTTGGAAGGATTAAGATATTTAGATACAAAACCGAAAACATAAAAGCACGTAGTTTAAAGAAATTCATAGAAATCTGGGAAGGAGATTTTCATTGAGATGAATTATATCTATCTATTTATTTGCTTCATCCTCTTTAATGGATTCTTCATGGTTTTTCTTTTCTTTGACTTGAAACATAGAATGATTCCATCAAATGTATTTAAATTAAGCTATATTATCACAATTAGTACAAACATTTTCGAATATTTTTTATTTTTTAAACACTTCAGTTTTTTCTTTCTTTCAAAAATTTTTATTTTTTTCGTAGTTTTTTTTTTTTCTCTACTTTTGTTTTTATTGAAAATAATAGGGGGAGGTGATGGGAAATTACTTATTTTTATTTTTAATGTACATCCTCTTCAGTTTTTAAATTTAGCTCTTATTTTTACTTTCTTTTCAATATTTTCTTGCATTTATATCATAATTTTCATCTCAAATCTAATCAATAATTATAACTCTAAAAGACATTATTCATTCTTCCTTTATTACAATTTAAACACCACAATTACAGGAAATAAGAAGCTTTTCATCAATACCTTTTACAAATTTATCAATTATTCAGAATTAGAGGTATATAACGAGGAAAAATCTCTAATAAAATCATTAGATCTAGTTTATAATGTAAAGTTAAACAAAATTCAAATATTATGTCAAATCCGCCCTCCTTTAATAGTCGATATTATACTATCTTATTATTTCATATTTTGTTTAATACTAGTGATATAACTAATTTTTTCGAATTAATTTTAAATTTAATGATTTTTATTAGAATAATGATTTTTAATAATTTTAATATGTGAAGATGTAATTATGGAGATCGAAAAAACTAGAGAAACATCATGGAGAATTCAGTTGAAAAATAAAAATGAAAATATTGAAATTACTTCTGTAGAAATTAGTGGTGAGGTTCGGATTATAAAACTCGCACTATTAAATAATGAAACATCTTTAAAGGTTGAAATGAATAAAGAAGAATTTTTCAATTTTCTATCACTGATGTCTGCTTTTAAAGATGTAGTAATTGGAGAGGAAGCAGGTTTAATTGACGAAGAACCAGTTTTGCACACCTCCGAAGTACAAAACCAAGAAGATATATCTGATATGGATGAAGACATGTATCCGATTGATGTTAAACCCGCGGATGAGAGTTATGAAGAGAATGAAAAGGATGAACTAAATCCAGAAGAATGGGATCCTTGGTAGGATTTTTTTATTTACCTTTTGCTTCAATTCGAAATTCACAGTGATCTTGGCTTAAATCCTCGAGAGAGCACTGCGTTTCTATCACATTCACTCTATAAAGTGCAAATTCTCCAAAACCAGTGAGGATCCCTGTAATAAAATAACAGAAATATTTTGATTTGTTTTCCAATTCGGAAGATATATTATGATTAAGATCAATAAGAATTAGATCATTAGATATAATTTTTGGGATAAATCTGCCCCATCCATGATTACTTAGAATGTTGGTAAATTGATTTACTAAATCATCTAACGATTTAGGTTTTAAATTCTCCTCCCACGTTTGAATTAACCTCCACCCAGTTTTTTTGCCTAACCAAACTAATAAAGATTTTACACCCTCTCCGTAAATAGAAGCTAAGATATCAATAATTTGTGGTGGGAAAAAGGCAAACCGATCATTGAAGAGCTGATACTTGCCTTTATTAAATTTTAATCCTTTTAATTTTAAATTTTTCATAATTATTATCAGCTTTTTTTATTATATAATATTTTCTAACGATGTTTGATTCATTTAAGCTTAACCATTCGCAATCTAGTAAGGAGTTGACTTTAAATATTTTAATAGAAATGATTTTAATGCATGCTTGAAGTAAATATTTTGGTTTTGGAAATAATTGTTTTTTTAAGCATTAATGTTATAATTTTCTTATTCTCGGTAGTCTCAACTGATCTTCTGATTACTAGTTTAGCATTTTTACTATATTTGGTCTTATTGATCCCTTTTTATATGCTATTGGAAAAATTAAAGTTAAAATTAGCAATTTATAACATAGAAAATTCTCTATTTTATGAATTTCTTACATTTTATTCCGGATTAATTAATACTTTCATAGGAATTTCGCTATTCATTGAATTATTATACCTTTTTTTTTATTGTTAAAAGCAATGCATCATCCTTTTTTCAAGTTTAAATAAAACTTACGATATTTATAAAGGATATAATAAAAACTAAAATAAACATTAAGTTTGCTCCTAAAATTATTGGGATTCTCCTAATATGATGAATGAGTTTTAAAAAATAATTCGTAGTGATGGAAATGGTTGACATAAGCACTATAAAAATTATAACGATATTATAGATATTTGGAGAATTTTGAATGAAAGCGGTAAAAATGTTTCCAGTTAAATTAAGATTGTTTGAAATGATAGTATAAAAAGGAAAGAATCCAGAAATTGCCCCAGTTATTATCGGTAAGAGAAAAAGGAAGAAAAAAATCTTAAAATTCTCACCTTTCATAATAATATTTAATTTATTTTCGAGCTTCTGGTGTTTATATATAATAGTTAAAATTTCTGTAATTTTATCAGAAGTAAAATACGCACTTCTGTCAATAAAATTTCTTAATGCGTCTAGAATTATTGTATATCGCCAAGATTTTAATTCTGATTTCAACATATTTATTATATCGTTGAAAGATAATGAAAAATTTAGGAGATAAAAGATGTGTGTTTTGAGAGGTTTTGTTAGTAGTGAAATTGAATTTTTATTCTGATTGTAAGATTCAATTAAAGCTGTTTCTGGTGATATATTACTTTTCAGATTATTTGCAAAACTCCTAAGGATTAGTAAGAATTCCTCAAATTTTTTACTTTCCAGACCAGAAAAATCATTTATTAATCCTATGAGATAGGTTTGGTTCCTTATAAATTTCTTAAATAGTCGGTTAAGGGCAATTAAAAAAAAAGGGATAAAGAATAGTAAAAAAAATACATGTATCAATTGAAATAATATTAGAAAACAAAGACCCACAGGGAAAAATAAACCAATGAAAAATAGGATACTTATCTTTGATTGCACTTGTTTTAGGTAGATTTTAAATCGCGACTCTAAGGAACTTTCAGTGAAATTCTCAGCATCATAACTATTGAATCTAATGGAGAGTAAATATTTTGTGAAGTTATCAAAATCACTAGATGGGCTTTGCAATTCATATAATTCTCTTTCAGGATTTTTTCCTTCATGAACTCTTCTTAAAATTGACTTGAAATGTGTGAGAACAGGAATTTTATAGCGTAACATTAGTTCAATAAAGTTCAAACATTTATCAGAATCACTAGATGCTATATTTTGGGTTAGTGAATAATCAATTTTGATTATATAGAGAATTGAGTTAAGTATTGATTCATTAACTGCAATATCTCTATAGAGAATCGAATTAAATTTGTATGAAACTCCTAATGAAAAAATTGAGGAGTAAAGAAATATAATTAAAAGATTAAAAGGAGTTACTAGAATTGAGAGTACTATTGAAACGATTAAGCAAGATAAAAATACAATAAAACTTGCTTTGTTGATATCTTCTTCATTAGTCTTGTATAAATTTCTGTAAAGGTCTTGATATCTCGGATTTAATACTTTAAATTTTAGTTTTGGTATGTTATACTTATGGAATCTGTTACAAAATCTAACAATTTTTTCAATATCCTTCATGAAATCAAATATACCTAATTATACTCAAATAAATTAATCATAATCTTGGATGACAAATATGAAACATTCAGTAAGTACATCTGTGGGGGAATATTATAAAACACACGATTAATAAAACTTTGATTATATGCTAAGACGTAGCTAAAATTATCATCTCTAAATTGAAATTCATAAATTATGAAAGTTTCTATTATTGTAATGTTAAGATCTTTCGGATAATAAACATCTTTTTGATATGATTTTGAAGGATTATTTATAATAAAATTCACAGCCAGATCCATCTCCTCATAAAAATCTAAGTAAGAGTTTAACGAATTTTTATCATTTCTGTTAAAATCATTTATTTTATTAAGAATTGGAACGAGAAGAGAGGAGAAAATTGCTAACAAGAAAATACTAAATCCTAAAAGCAAAGCCTTTTCAACAAGATTTGTCACATAAAAAGATTTATATTTATTGATTTAAAGTCATCTTAATTTTCCATTCATTCCAGAATTTCCTAACGGATTCTAAAGAAATAAAGGAAAAATATGAGATTCTATGAAAAAGGTTTGTTAGTTCAATTATATTTAATTTATCCATTGATGAAAGACATTCAAAGATCTCAGTATAAGCTTCTATGGTGGACTTGAATTTATCTTCAGGTAACCTTTCATATCTAATTATTTCTTCAAGGACCTTAGTTTCATATAGGGAAACTAAGGATTTCCAGTTCCTGGAATTTGGATCAAATAAAAATATAGGTTCATTGATTACTTTCTCACTATTTTTATTCATTCTAATTTCAGAAACAGAGATAATTTTTCTTGTGTTAAATCCCTTTTTCATTAATATAAGTATGTCTAAATCAAATAAACAAGCCTTCTTTATTTTAAAATGATATAAAAAACGATTCATTAAAGATTCTATAGTATTTGCGTGTATTGTTTGAAATCCTTTTAATCCAGCGGCTAAGCAATGGAACATAGCTTCTGCTTCCTCCTTTGTTAATATTTCTCCTAAATAAATTAAATCTGGAGTTCTATGCAAAAGTGTTTTAATAAGGTTACTTTTTGAATATTTCTTTATAGGATGATCTTCTAAAGAATCCACTCGATACTTTAACTGATGTTTACCTACATCAAATTGATCTAACGATTCTGTAACATTTTCAACATATATTTTCCTAAATTCTTTAGGAGTTAACAAATCTAGTGCGTTGATTAGAGTAGTCTTCCCTGTATCAGTTTCTCCTGTAATGGTTATGTTTCTTTTTCTTAAAAGAATAAAATATAAAAATGCGGCTATTACAGGATTTAACGTTTTATTTTTTAATAAATCTTGAATTGTTAAGATGTTTTTGTTTAACTTACGTATATCTAAGGCAAAATTGTCAATTTGAATAGGTTCGGTATCAATTGCAAATCTACAATTGAAATATTGATTTTTAATTGTTAGCTTAATACTAGGGTTCATATAATCAAGTCTTTTTCCACTGTACAGCCTAAAAAAAGTCTTTAATCGATCAATTTCTTTTGAAACCAATTTTATGTCAGTTCTACAACGCCCATGTATCTGGTGATTCACATAAATTTCATTGTTAGGAGAATCTAAAAAAATTTCCTCCACATAATCGTCAGTTAATAAGGGAAAGATCTTATATAATCTCAATTTTTTTAGTGCTATCAAAAAACCAAGTTTTTTTATTTTGGATTTGGGAAGCTTGTATTTTGATTTTACTAACTCTACAGCCTCATTATTATAAAGCTCAATTAATTTTTCAATTGGAATTATATGATCAAATTCACTAATTTCCATATTTATAGTAATATCCTTAATAATTAGATTAAAATAACTCTCATCTTCATCTTTTTCAAGAAAAAACCCGACTTTATAGTGCTTTTCATTTTCTTGAGGTGTTTGATATATTTTTACCTGAAATTCATAATGCTCTCCAATTTTATAAGTCTGTAACAATTCAATTTTTTCTTGTGTGTTAAGTTTTTGTAAATATTGAACATTCCTTTTTGAAGGAGGTGGTCTATCAAGCAAGAATTCATAAATATTAAAGCTGCTATCTTTTTGTTTAGAATTCTGAAAATTATTGATGAGCTTCAGATTATTAAAAATAATTAAAACTTTTTCTAGTAGATTTCTCAGATACTTATGACATTTTAAACAGAATGGATTCTTTAATTCTATTGAATTAAATTCTTTGTTAATGTTCCATATGATTTTATATAATAAAATAGGATCGTGATATTCGAATTTACGAATTTTAGAGATTTTAGAAGCGTATTGAAAGAGATCACATTTGAATTCCTTATAGATGCACCTGTTTCTCCTTACATCTATAAACGTATTGAGTAGTTTACGGATTTTCTTTAAATTATTATAATATTCCAAAATATCAACAAACTGATTATATTCAATTAAAATGTTATTATTAAACAATGAAATTAGACTAAATTTCTTTTTTCTGTTGAGATATAGATTATATAACAAGCAAGAAAGACATTGTTGGTTCCCAAAAAGATTTTTATCTGTTTGAAGACAGTTTTTGCAATCTAGCGTTAAAACCGTATCTTTTTTTCCGGTTAAATTTTCCTTCTCTTGGAAGTAGCTTATATTCTTTGACACCATTCAAACTAATTTTTGAAAAGAAAAATTTAAATAACCCTCTTTTGTCCTTCAGTGAGAACCAGTAGAATTAAATATGAATGAAAAAATTTATTTATTTTAAAAAATTCACTCTAGAAGTTAGTGATTATTATGGCTCATCGTAAAAAACACGCACCAAGACACGGTTCATTAGCATTCCTTCCTAGGAAAAGAGCTGCTTCAGAAAAAGCTCGGATAAGACATTGGTTAGATAATTTAGAAGAGATTAACTTTCTTGGGTTTGCAGGATTCAAAGCTGGAATGTCTCACATAATTTATGTTGAAGATCAACCAAATAGTCCATATTTAGGAAAAGAATTAATGAAACCAGTGACTGTGATTGAGGTACCTCCCTTAATCCTCATTGGTATTAGAGTTTATAATGAAGATGAGTATGGTAAATATGTTGTAGGGGAATTATTTACCAGTGAGTTTAATAATTTTATAACTCGAAAAATAAATCTCCCGAATTTAGAACATTACGATATTCAAAATAAGAAAAATGAAATTCTCAAAGAATTAAACCATACTAGTGAAATTAGAGGAATTTTTCAAACTCAACCTTATAAAACATCACTACCTAGAAAAAAACCTGATATAATAGAAATAAAAATTAATTCACTAAAACAGCCTAAAGATGAATTTAATTTTGGTTTTGAAAATTTAGGTAAAGAAATTAGAGCTAGAGATGTCCTAAAAGAAGGTGAATTAATTGATACAATTGCTATAACTAAAGGAAAAGGTTTTCAGGGACCAGTCAAACGATATGGTATTAAAATTTTATCGAGAAAAAATAGTAAAGTAAGGAGAGCAGTGGCTTGTATTGGACCCTGGCATCCTGCAAGAGTTTTATATACTGTACCACGTGCGGGCCAGATGGGATATCACCAAAGAACAGAATATCACAAAAGAATAATGCTAATTGGCGAAAATGAGGAAGAAATTAATCCAAAAGGCGGTTATATTCGATATGGTAGAATTCAAGGTGACTATATATTAGTGTTAGGATCTGTTCCTGGTCCAAAGAAAAGGTTAATAAGAATTAGGAAAACTATCAGACCAATAACATCTTATTTGGTAAAATCTCCAGAAATAACATTTATCAGCAGAGAGAGCCATCAAAGGAAATAAAATAGAAAAAAGGGTGTTTTAATGGATAAAATAAACGTTTATGATTTAGATGGAAAAAAAAAAGGAATGATTGATAAACCTGTTATTTTTAGTGTGAAACCCAGAAAAGATCTCATCCAAATGGCAAACAACGTCTCCCAAAGTAAAAATAAACAACCTCAAGGAAGAGATGTTAATGCTGGCCTAAAAAATATTTCAGAAAGCTGGGGCACCGGATATGGGATGTCTCGAGCACCTAGAAGGAAAGGATCAGGCTTTTCAACTGCAAGAAATGTAGGAAGAGTTCCTTATACGAGAGGAGGACGCCGTACACACCCAAGCAAATCTGAAAAAAACATCACAAAAAAAATTAATAAAAAAGCAAAAAAATTATCAATAATATCAGCAATTTCTGCTTCTGGTGATAGAAATTGGGTTTCAAATCGAGGATATAATCTTGCGAATATCCCTGAACTACCCCTAGTTATCGATGATAAAATTCAAACTATTAAAAAAACAGAGAGAATGCATTCAATCTTATGTAATTTAGGATTAGAAGAAGAATTACTTAAAATAAAAATAAGTAAAAAAGTAAGAAGTGGTAAAGGTAAATCACGAGGGCGTAAATATAAAAGTAGAAAAGGAATACTTATTATCATAAAAGAAGATTTCGGGATTGTAAAAGCCTCAAGGAATATACCAGGAACAGATATTATTAAATTTGAAAATTTATCTATTAACAATTTAGCACCAGGCGGGGTTTCAGGTAGGCTAATTATATGGGCTCAGTCCGCCTTTAATGAATTGAATAACACAGAGGTGTGATATTAATTGGAAAGGTTCTATTCAATAATTAAAAAACCGTTAATTACTGAGAAGACTTTTGATTTGATTGAAAAAGAAAATAAATTAGTCTTTATTGTTGACAGATTAGCTAACAAAAATCAGATTAAACGGGCAGTTGAAAAAATACATAATGTTAAAGTAATAAAGGTCAATACAATGATAACCCCTAAAGGGGAGAAAAAGGCATTTATTAAACTCCATCCAGATAATTCCGCTCAGGATATTGCGATAGAGTTAGGAATTTTTTAATTACCCCTTATTTTTAAAAACCTCAAAGTTGAAATTAATTATCTCTTGTTGACTTAATAACCTTAAATGTTGTAGAGACTTGAATTCTGGTATTTCTACTAATTTCTTTAAACCTTTTTCATTCAAAATTGTTATTAAGATATAATACCTTGAGTGGTATTTTTCAATTATTCTATGTATATATTCTGATTCTAGTTCTATAAGACTTACAAATAGAAATTTATCCTCAATTAATAATAGATTTTTCCCTAATCTAATAAACTCTAATTGATTTCTTGAAAGATTATCCTCAAATCCTTCATTAAATGCTAACAATCTTACCAAACTATTTTGATCTTTTTCTATAAACAATTTAGCGAAATCTTTTAGAGAAAGAAAATCGTTAAAAATCGCTATTCTCCACAAATAACTAAAAACCTGGTTAATTTTTATGTCCTGCATTTTTAAAATGCCATAATTAAAAAAAGTATTTATGGAATTTTCTGTATTAAATTCCTCATCCATCTTACACGTCTCAGAGAATAATGGGCTAAAAATGATTTGATCATTATTATCAATTCTAAAATTAAAGGTTAAATAACCACTCCGGTTAAAATTGCTGACTATCTTCAAAAAGTTACTAATAAAAGAATCTAAATCATCCAAATAGTCTAAATTGACACTATAAATATTGAGAAAAAAAGAACTATTTCCATTTGAAAACACAATAGATTTATTTTGTTTGATTAAAGAGACTTTAGAACTTGATTTTTTGAGAATGGGTTCTAAAAATTTCCTTTCTAAATTAGAATTCTTAAAGAATGTAATAGTGCCAATATTTTCAACAAGATCTTGCATTACTTGATTAAAAACCTTTATTATTAAATCCTTTTTAATTTCTTCAAAATTTAATAAAATTATTTGTTTCATATTTTCTAATGTATTCAATTGAACGGTATAATATCTGATAAGCCTTTTTTTTAAGAACTTATTTAAAGTAGGAAGTACAGAGGTAATATTATTAGTTTCAAACATAGCAAAAGCTACTATTTTCTTGTTTTTATTCAAACTCTTATAATATATTAAGTTTTCATCAATCAAATATGATAATAACTGAAACTTACCCTTTCTGGTCATACATTAAATTTTTTGTTAATAATTATAAAAACATAAATGATTTATGATGACTTATTCATTGGAAAGTTCTAAGATTAGATCAATTCAAATATCAAGCATAATAATTATAGTAAATAATTTAAGTTATAGAAAGGATTTATGTTTATGTGCATAATTCTTATTTAAATATTGGTTAGGTTTTAGCTTTGCTAGAAATTATTAAAAATTTTCTTTCTAATTTAAAACCAGACATAATTGTCAGAGCTCCATCAAGAATAAATTTAATAAATCCTTTAGATGCTGTAGAAGGGGATTTTTGGATGCCATCAGTAGCGATCCATGGAAAAAAAAATCCGTTGTCAGCTTTTCTATATATCAAAAAGGTTTCAGAAGAAAATCGACTTAAAATCTATTCAATTGATAATTTGAAAGTAACTTGTAGTATTACACTGGAAAGTGAAATAAATTTATTGAAAAATCTCGCAGGAGATCTCAAGGACCTTGGTGGAAAAGAAAGGTTGGTATGTGAAAGTATAAATAGATTAATTACCGTGAATTCTAATTTTAAGGAGAGATATTTAAGATCATCTATTGAAATAGGGCTCTTAACGACTATCCCTCTACAAAGTGGTTTAGGTGGGAGTACAGCTATAATAATTGCTGTTCTTTATGGACTTGCATGTTATTTTGATTTATATAACAATCTTAACGACATAAAAGAGAGTGAAGTTCCAATAAATAAAGATATCATAGCGGAAATTGCTACGAAAGTTGAAGATGAAAATTTAAAGATAACTGCGGGATATTCAGATAGATATGTTATAAGCAGAGGAGGATTAGGTTTTTGTTCTTACGTCGGAAAACTTTATCATAAAGAAATTTCAAATGAGCCATTAGCAGTATATGATAGAATTGATAAAACCTATGAAATCCACGATTTACCTATTCTAATTTGTTTTTCAGGGGTAACTCACGAAAGTGGTGATGTACATGGCAAATTGCGGAAATTATATTTACAAGAAAACCCACAAATATTGGTTTATTATTCTACTTTAGCAGAAATATCTTGGAAATCAAGGTTTGCCTTTATGAAACATGATTGGAAATGCTTAGGTGACTTTTTTCGAGAGAATACAAAAATAATGAATAAGATTATGAAAACGGCAGGATTTGAATTTGGCATTGGATTGATAAATAATATATTAATCAAAATAATTGAGGAAAATCCTGATGTTTATGCTGCAAAATTAACTGGTGCTGGGAATGGGGGATCTGTATTCGCATTAGTAAACCCAGATAGAATTGAAAGTGTCCTAAATTACTGGAAAATGAAGTTACGTGAGATTACTAAAAATAGAAATTTGTTTACTTCTAAATTTCCTTCATACCCTATTGATATCATAAAAAACCTAGAAAATGCTCAATTTTATCAAATCAAAATTGATAAAGATGGAGTGAAAAAAATATAATCTACTAGACATTTTATATATAAAACAATAGGAGAATAATTTTGAGCAAATTCGAAAGATATAAAAAAAATGTAGAACCCTACATCGATCCACATAAACATTGCAAAAATTGTGGAGAAATGATTACTGAAGCACATACATACTGCTCAGAATGCTATAAGAAATTAAAAGAAAAGAAAAGAAGAAAATTTTTCAAAAGAAAGAGGACTTAGTTTTCTTAAAATAAATAATTTTTATCTGAATCTCTATAAGTTAATTTTAAATTATTTTTAATTACAATTAATTTATAATGTTATTTTTGATTTAAAGTATTAGTGATTTAATTAATGAGAATTGCTGTTTTAAACAAGGATTTTTGTAAACCAGATAAATGTAGTCCTTATGGAGAAAAACCGTGTATAAAATATTGTCCAAGAGTGAGAACAGGAGATCAAACTATAGTTTTAAGCCCTGACGAGAAATTTGTAATTATAACCGAAAACCTTTGTTCAGGTGAAGGGATATGTATTAAGAAATGCCCATTTAAAGCAATAAGCATTATAAATTTACCAGATCCTTTAGAAAATCAAATTTCTTATCGTTATGGTCCAGATCAGTTCTCTCTTTTTCGAATGGCGATCCCTAAAAGGGGTAAAGTTTTAGGATTAATTGGCCAAAATGGAATAGGGAAAAGTACAATGCTAAAAATATTATCCAATGAATTAAAATTAAATCTGGGAAAATTTGGTGATAACGCTCCAGATTGGACACAAATAATTAATCATTTCAAAGGATCAGAACTCCATCAATATTTCATAGATCTTAAAGAAAATAAACTAAAAATTGTTTACAAACCTCAAAATATAACTATAATCCCAAAATACGTAACTGGAAGAGTAATTGATTTGTTAAGTAAAAATGATGAATCAAAAAAGTTAGATCACATAACTGAAAATTTAAACTTAACAAAAATTTTAGAACGGGATATTTCTGTATTATCTGGGGGTGAGTTACAAAGAGTAGCTATTGCTGCCGCTTATCTTAAAGATGGAGATGTATATTTGTTTGATGAACCAAGTTCATACTTAGATGTAAGTGAACGTATTAATATGGCAAAACTAATTAGGCAATTATCAACTGAGAATAAAACAATAATTGTAGTAGAACATGATTTAGCAATATTAGATTATCTTAGTGATTATGTATCAATCTTATACGGTCAACCTGGAGTTTATGGCATCATTTCTCACCCTCAAGGAGTAAGAGTTGGTATAAATATTTATCTAAACGGATATATTAAGGATGAAAATGTAAGATTTAGAGAAGAAGCAATAGTATTTCATGAACGTCCCCCACAAGAATCTCTTTTTACCTCTGGTGACATTATTTTTTCATATGATGATATTCAGGTCTCTTTGGGCAAGTTTAATTTGTCTACTTCTGGGAGTGAAATTCATTCGGGGGAAATTATCGGAATTTTAGGACCAAATGGTATAGGAAAGACAACATTTATAAATTCAATAGCAGAAAAAGCAATAAGCACTGAGGTGGATATAAATAACAATAAAAGGGAAATGAGTATATCCGTTAAACCTCAATATATAAAATTGGAAGAGGATAAATTGGTTTCTGACCTCATTACAGAAATAAAAATGGCAACTCATCTTAGTCAATCTTTTAAGAAAAGATTAGTAAATAGTTTAAATTTAGAAAATATTAGAGAACGTACTATCTCAGAATTAAGTGGTGGAGAATTACAAAGAGTGGCAATAGCAAAATGTTTATCAACTGAAGCGGACATATATCTTTTAGATGAACCCTCAGCATTCTTAGACGTTGAGATGAGATTACAGGTTGCTCAATTGTTAAGAAAATCTATTGAAGAATTGAAAAAAGCAGGATTTGTGGTAGAACATGATATTATAACTCAAGATTTTATTGCCGACTCTATTTTGGTATTTGATGGTATTCCTGGGCTAGAAGGTAATGCTATGGCACCTCAAAGTCTGAGAGATGGATTTAACAACTTCTTAAAAATTATGGGAATTACTTTCAGAAGAGATTCAATCTCTAAAAGACCCCGTGTTAACAAAATAGGAAGTACAAAAGATGAGTATCAGAAACGAATTAATGAATTTTATTACATTCCTAAATCAAAATAAAACTATAATTGATTTTATATAAAATTCTTTTTATAGTCCATAATTTCCATTGGAGAAATTAAACAAAAATAGTTTGACTAAAGATTGGTTCTATCAAAGATGTAATAAATTTATTTAAATATGATTCAATAATTTTTTACTGGGGCTTATTCTAAAATTTATAATATTTTTTTCCAAATACAATAATTCTAAAATAAAATTTGCAGTGGAAATTATGGGGTATTTGTAAAAATATTGAAAAAATAATAAGAATTAATAAAAAAAATTACAAATTCACTAAGGTTTTATCTTCCAGAAAACTAAAGGTCTTCCTCTTTTACCATCAGTTCTTGAGAATTTTTCTATTAACCTTCTTTTTTGAAGTTTCACTAAATTATCATAGATTGTAGTTCTTGGGGTATTAAGGTGTTTTACTAGATCCTTACGTGTGGATGGGCCGATATTATCCAGAGTTTTAAGTAAATTATATTGAATTGGAGATAAAAAATCTTTTGATTCTGTAAATTTTTCGAAAGCAATTCTTTCAGCCATAATTTATTCCTCATTTTTTTTATTAAATCGAAAACGACAATTTTTCGACTTTTTAATTTAATTGGTAAGAATTTATTCCTATGATCATATTAATCCCAAATAATATATAAATGATGGTTATTTATGCATTATTATCATCAATAAGCACTAAAATTTAAAAACGAAGTTCAATATTATAAAAGTGGAATAAAACTATTAAATCACAGAAATGACTGAGACTTCAAGAACTACAGTAACTTTAAACAATAGCTATATGAGGCTAATTGAAGAACTTGTGGATGTATTTGGGGCCACGAGAGCACAAGTTATAAGTAACATAGTAGAATATTTTTTTAATGACAGTAAAAATGACCCTCTATTAGAGAAATTAAGGACTAGGAAGCGAAAAGAGAATCCTCCTGAACAGAGGGAATTGATGAAGAAAATAGGGAATTATTTAAAAATCTCAGATCAGATACCATTTAATGTATTTATAGAACATTTAAATTTAGACACTGACTTTGTAATAAGTCAACTTGATGATTGGGCGGAAAAGTTTAATTTCATGGTTATTGACAGTAAGATAGTAAAACTAAAAAAAGTTAATATGGATTAGATTTATATTATTTAAGGTTCATCCAAAAATATTTAAAAAATCATCTGATAAACCAACAGTCCAATCGAGTATTGATGTAACCACACCAGTTATAATAAAGAAGATAAAAAGTGCAAAACCAATGAGTAGAGCATACTCGACAAGATTACCGCCATATTTATCCAAAAAAAAACTTCTTATTAAAGCATTTATTTTCTTAAAAAAGCATTTGATCCTCATTCTTATTTATTGTTTAAAGTCATCTTTTTAAACTAAACGGAATAAAAAGATAAAATTACAGATTTAATTTATTTAACACACTGTTAAGTTCTTCTTCAGTTGCTTGATTTCTTGGAATATTAATCCTTAATGTCTCGTCATTTAAATGCCTAGGAATTATGTGGACATGAAAATGCTTTACAACCTGTCCTGCTGCTTCAAAATTGTTTTGAAGGATATTATAGCCATCAATTTGTAATTTACTATGTAGCATCAATGCAATCTTTTTCACAGTTTTATAAAGTTCGTTTAGTTCATATTCAGGAATATCCTCCAAGGTAACATAATGGTTTTTGGGAATAACTATTGTATGACCATTTGAAAGAGGGGAAATATCTAAAAATGCGAGATTTATATCATTTTCAAATACTATTTTTGATGGAATTTCTTTCCTTATAATTTTACAAAAGATACAATTTTCAATCTGCATGATATTAATTCTTTTTAATTCAATTTCTTAAATATGTAACTTTTTATTTTTCAAATTAAAAAACCATTACTGACTTTTATCATATTAAATTATAAAAATTTTTCACATTATGAGCTAAGGACTGATTAAAATGCTTCTCCAAGAAATTCAAACAATATTAACTAAAAAATTATCCCCCAAAGTGTATAAATTAAATTCAGAGATTTACGGATTTCAATATAATCAAAAAAAATTCAATGGAACAATAAAAAAAGTAATGCTCACTATAGATTTAAGCACTGAAGCTTTACATTTTGCTGTGAAAAATCGCTTTAATCTCATCATCTCCCATCATGGATTATTTAAAAATCCAACATTAAAATTCAATCAAGAATTAGTAAATAAATTAACTTTGCTTACGAAATACCCAATTGCGATATTTGTATTAAACTCTTCATTCATCGCTGCAGAAGATGGTGTATCTGAAACTATAGTAGATGCTCTTTATTTGAAGTTAGAAAGAACTTTTGATATAAAAAATGAAAAAGGGATGAAGGTTCCAATTGGACGGATATGTACTCCAAAATATTATTTGAAACATGACCAGAAAATGACTTTAGAGGATATAATAAAGCGAATTCAAATCCATTTAGACATGACTTATATCTCATACGTAGGAGATCTAAAGAAAATAATCAACAAAATATGCATTGTTGGCGGAGATACTCCAAAACTATCATATTTAAGAAAAGCTAAGGCTTTTGGTTGTGATTGTTATATAACCGGTAGAATTGATTATTTCAGTGCAATTTTCGGTAGAGATATAGGGCTATCGTTAATTGAGACGTCACACTATAAAATGGAAATTCTTGCTCTAAAAAAATTATGTAATATCTTAAGTTTAGAGTTTCCTTATGTTGAATTTACCCTCTTTGAATCATATGATCCCTTTAAGATCTATATCTAAAAAACTATTATATTCAGAACCTATTAAATCAATATCTCTCAAATAAAAGTTTAAATTTCTTAAGAGTTACTATGTTTTTAACTAGACATTATTTTTTAGAATTTAGAATACTTTTAGGAAAATTGATATGCCGTTAATTGAATATAATGGAAAGAAACCCCAAATAAGCCCTAATTGCTATGTGAGTCCTCAAAGCACTTTAATTGGTGATGTCAAAGTAAATGATCACGTAATTATATGGCCTGGTTCAATCATTCGAGCGGAAAACTCACCTATTATTATTGGAGAATATTCTACGATTTTCGATGGTGTAATGATGTTAACGAGAACTCAAAGGAGTTCAATAAATATTGGGAGATATTGTATTGTAGAATCAGGAGTAACATTACTAGGTTGCTTTATGGAAGATTATGTGCAAATTAAGGAAGCAACTTTGATATATGAAGAAGCCTCAATAGGAGAAGGAGTTATTATTATGAATGGGAGTCAAGTCCCTCCGGGATTAACGATACCCGCTCGTACAGTAATGAGAGGAATTCCCGTAGAGTCCATTCGAGAACAAACTAGAAACGATGTTTTAAAACAGAAGGATAGAGCAGAAAATTATTCTCAATTATTTATAAAAATTATAAATCAACTTCCAAATGCTCAGGGTTATATGCTTACATTACCTGATTTTTTGAAATTAATGATAAAAAAAGAAGAATAAGGAGAAGTTATAAAATTTAAAATCATACCATAATATTTAACATCTTAATCAGCTCTTTGTATCTTGAGCGAAGGGTTACTTCAGTTACCCCCACTAAATTAGCAATCTCTTTTTGGGATACTCTTTTATCTTTCATCTTACA
Organism: Promethearchaeota archaeon; assembly: GCA_048938895.1. GTDB lineage: Archaea > Asgardarchaeota > Lokiarchaeia > Sigyniarchaeales > SOKP01 > Loki-b32. The sequence goes on along the minus strand of JBHLLU010000052.1, from coordinate 1,541 downwards.
AACTAAATACAACGCTCCTGCACATAATCCTTTAGGATCCTTACCTGAAGTAGAAAACTTTGAAGTAAATGTTTGTAAAATTTTAATTGTTCCATTTTCTGCGTCCGCATCTAAGTCTAACTCAGCAATAAAGCGGGGAATAAGAGAAATTGGATCAGTGGAAGGTACTTTTAAATTTAATTCTCTAATTAAAGTTCTATAACATCTTCTCACATTTTTGGCACTTATAGAAGTTTGTTCAAGAATTTCTTGTAGAGTTCGTGGGATTTTTCTTTCTCTACAAGCAAAATACAGACACGCGGCAACCATACCGTTAATTGACCTTCCTCTAAGAAGCTTCTTCTTAAAGGCTTCAATGTAGAGCCTTATAGCTGCTTTCTTTACATGGTTAGGTAAATTTAAATTACTACCAATTCTTTTCAATTCGGTGGTTGCAATTAACATGTTTCTCTTATCCCAAGTCATTCGAGAGTTCCATTTAGCTGCCCGTTTCAAATCAGGGCTTTTGATGTTAGATTTATCAATTATGGTGCTCAATCCCATATCTGGTAAAAGAATTGAGATAGGAGAGCCTGTTCTTTCTCTACTTTCTTTTTCCTGTTTAGTAAATGCTCTTTTACCACTATGAGAAATATCGACAATTCGTTCACTAATAACTAAGCCACATTGTCCGCAAACAATTTCGCCCCTTTCATGGAGTGGGATTACTTTTCCATCACATTCAGGGCATGAGTTTGAAAAATTACTTAAATCTGATTCTATATCCATAATAACAACCATTCATTACTTTTACTTATATAAAAATTCCTTATACCTACATTTGAGTTGAAATTTAACCCGTATAGCGCTTAGAAATTCTTTTAAATTACTCAAAAATTCACGTGACTGAAAATCGAATATAATCTCTGATGCAAATAATATATATATAAAAACCTTATATAAATCTTTCGCTCTAAAGTTGTTACATGTTTTGAAGCGATAACAAATAATGAAAAAATTCATGTTATTGATTTGTCGGAATATGAGGATAATATAATATATTATAAAAAAAATGGAAGAAAAGTAGTAAAACCAAATAAGATACCTCCTATAAGACCTGAAATCAAAAAACCAAATGTTTTCCTAGGGTTATTGATTATTCGGTTATTATTTATTAGATACCATAAACTTAATAAAATAGATAAAACTGACATCAGAGATCCAAAAGAAAAGCAATAATAGATAGTCTTCTCGTGAGGATATTGAGAAAGAGAAATATCCTTTATTCCGTTTAAATAAAAAGGATCAATTCCACTAAATTCAATAAAATTATATATTAATCTATCTGGTAGAGGATCAAAAATCCAAATAAAGACATAGGTTAAGTAGTTAAACAATATTCCAAAAGCCAACACTATATAAAGTGTACCTAGAATTAACCTCGGTTTGGTTAACACATCTTCTTTTTTATCAATACCACCACTCTTCCTCGATTGTTGGTAAATTCCTCTAAATCGCAATAATGTAAAAATTCCTATGAAAAGAATTATAAAAACAAAAAT
>JBHLLU010000051.1:21030-28148 GCA_048938895.1 Promethearchaeota archaeon | reverse complement strand
TAAGTATTTAACAGAAACGAAAGATGGTATAATAGTTAAATTAAAATTGAGAATCAATTTTTAATATAATAAATATAATGTCGGTTAAAGGAATTATTTTTGACTATGGCTTTACTCTTTTTCATTTTGATAATCCTTCCGTGGAAAGATATTATGAATGTTTCAAAAATGGTTTATTAAAATCAATTGAATTACTAAAAGAGAAGCAGATTTGGACTGATAAGATAACAGATGAATTACTTTTAAAGAAATTTTCTAAAAAACGAGAGCAATATTGGAGAGAGAGTAGAAAAACAAGAAAAGAATATCCTACTTCTTTTATATATAAAGAGGTACTTGAAAATCTACAAGAAGAGAATATTATAAACAAAATTGACCATCTCGATGAGGATACATATGAAAAGTTGGCAGAGATATATCATTCTTTTGAGCAAAAAGAATGGAAGCCTTTTCCTCAAACAGAGGAAACTCTAGAAAAGTTATCAAAGCATGAAGATATAAAATTAGCAGTATTGTCAAATCACCCAAATCACAAAATGATTGAAAATTCATTAAAAGAATATGGCCTTTTAAAGTTTTTCGATGCTATTGTAACTTCTGCTGAATTTGGAAAAAGGAAACCTGATCCCGAAATATTTCTTTATACTTTAGAAAAAATGGGATTAACAGTAAATAATGAATGTCTTGTTTGTGGAGATGAATATGCTGATGTGGTAGGAGCAGACAGAGCGGGGATGCAAACCATCCTCTGCGAACGAAAATATAAATTTCCTTTCGAAAGAGAAGTAGATGTACCAGAATTAATAAGGATTGAAAACATTTCTGAAATTTTAGACTATTTGGATTGATAATAAGTTAAAATGGTCCGGGGGGGATTTATTCCAACAAGGGGAATCCCCTTTATTGATTGAACCCTCGATTACCAGTATGAAACAATATTTCATATATCTGGCTCCGCAAGCCAGCGCCCTATCCAAGCTGGACTACCGGACCATAATGAGGATCTGTTTATTAAATTATTATTAATAATTCTCTATAATACTTATGTTATCATTCTTTATAGTTAAATATAGAAGAAATTAAAATAAATATTGTATTTCGCATTACCTCAGCTCTCATGGAAGAAGAAGAGATTAAAAAAATCATTTGGATATTTGGACTAAAAAATGCAGTAGAATTCGATGGAGTTCCAAATAAGAAAGCTGTTATTGGAAAATTGATGGCTGAAAGAAAAGATCTACGATCTCAGGTAAAAAAAATTATACCCTTGGTAGACCAAATTCTAGGGGAAATAAAAAATCTCCCCTTGGATGAACAAAAGAAGAAACTGTTAGAACTTGATCCTAGTGCATTAGATAAAGAAGAATTGCAGGTAGAAAAGAAGGTTTTACCACCTTTACCAGAAGTAGAAAAATATGATAAAATTGTAATGCGCTTGGCTCCTTATCCTAGTGGAGCTCTTCATATTGGAAACGCAAGAATGGTTATTTTAAATGACGAGTATGTAAAGAAATACAAGGGCGAGTTGATTCTTTTTTACGATGATACTATTGGTAGTCCTAAATCCCTTAGAGATAGTCCTAAAGCGAAATATGTTCTACCGGAAGCTTACGATTTAATAAAGGAAGGATTAGAATGGCTAGGAGTAAGTTATTGTAAAGTTCTATATAAAAGTGATAGATTGGGGATTTTTTATGAGTATTGTGAGAAATTAATCAAAGATCATATGGCATATGTATGTTTTTGTTCTGCTACTGATTTTAGGGAAAAATATAAAAAATTGGGAGAAAATTGTCCTCATCGAAGGCATACAATTGAAAAAAACATAGAAGAATGGAATGCCATGCTTAAAGGTTCTTATGATGAGGGAGAAGCAGTAGTAAGGTTAAAAACAGGGATGGATCAAAAGGATCCTGCGTTAAGAGACCAAATTATTATGAGAATTTCCAAAGCAAGGCATCCTAAAGTTGGGGAGAAATATATTGTATGGCCGATGCTAGAATTCTCATGGGCAATAGATGATTATCTTATAGGTGTCTCACATATTATTAGAGGTATAGATTTGGTTAAAGAGGGAATTATTGAAGAATTTATATGGGATCATTTTGGATGGAAAAAAGCACAACTACTATATTATGGACGCATGAGATTCCCTGGATTGAAGTTAAGTAAGACTGAATCTCGAAATTATATTCAAAAAGGGATTTATAGGGGTTGGGAAGACCCCAGAACTTGGAGCTTACAATCTCTTAAGAAAAGAGGGATAAGACCAAAAGCATTGAGAGAATCATTACTGGATCTTGGAATGTCTCAGACGGGGATAAGTTTTTCTGTTAATTGGTTATATTCTAAAAATCAGAATATAATAGATAAAATATCTAATCGCTATTTTTATGTAGAAGACCCCATATCAATCGTTGTCAGTAATGTTCCTTCTGATGAATATATTGCCGAACCAGTGCTTCATCCTTCAATTCCAGAAAGAGGGAAAAGAAAAATTCAGTGTAAAGTAAAAAATGACCAATTAGACTTAGTGATATCCTTTTCAGATGCGAAGAAATTAAAAATTAATCAAATAATTAGACTTAAAGATTTATTAAATATTCAGATTAATTCGATTGACTTACATAAAAAGCAAATTCAAAGTTCTTTTCATAGTAAGGAGTTGGATAGACAATTTTCAATAATTCACTGGCTTCCTAAAGATGAGAATATCAATGTTGAAATCCTTAAACCTGATGGAAGCATTTCAAACGGCTTAGGGGAGATAAATTTAGAAAATATTCCTATGAATCAAACAATTCAATTTGAACGTTTTGGTTTTGTTAATCCCATCGAATTAAAAGAGAATTATCTTTTTTGCTATTTTTCTCATTAAATCTTTCAATCTTTACTTTCCAAATAACAAACACATCAAGATATTATGATATTATACAATAAGGTGATAAAATTTTAATAAACAAGAATAAATTTATAATGGTATAATAATAATATTTCTTTAAAATTTCAAAATATATAAAGACACCTAATTTAATGCCCCATTTGCCTTGTAAGAAATGTGGAAGCAGTTTACCTGTTGTAAAAGGTTCAGTTGTCCAGTGTCCTTATTGTAGAGCAGAAAATCTGTATATGGAATCTTTTTGTACCTTAAAATATTACATGTCTGATATACTAAAGCTCTCCTCATTATATAAAGCAAATAAGATTACTAATAAAGAGATTGTCAGAAGAAAAATATTAATCGAGACGTATTTCATTAATTTAAAGGCTAATTTTAAAGAATATCGACATTTAATTATAACCAAGTTAGATTCGGTCAATATCGATCCTGTTAAACTTTTTTACATCATTCGCGCAGCAGGCAATTTAGAATTAATTATTGACAAGTTTCTTTTGAAGTATTTAGAGGAAGACAATTCTAAGAAGAAATATTTAGAATTTAGAGATAAAGCCTATATCATTAATAAGTCATTATTAGGATTATATTATAGCTACTTAGCTAAAAATACAAATCAGTATAGAAGATCTTTTAGATTTTATCAATATGCCGAGAAGAATTATCAAAATGTAGTAGATTATTGTCATATTGTTACTCTAAATGAGACGAATTCTCTTTTCCATAGAATTGGAAAGTTTTATAGTATCTTGGTTAAATTCACTGAGATCATAAGAAATATTCTAGATAAAAACCCAAAACACTATTTAAAGGAAATGGAATGTTTACTTATAGATTTGGAAGGTATTTTTAATAATGACATTCATTTTTATAATCTTCATCAACAAATAGAAAATATTATTAATTTGGAAAGAGATACATGGGGTATACTAGAAAATATTCGCATTGATGATCCTTTCTTATCAAATGAATCTTTTAATGAAGCATATCTAAAAACAAATGAAGAAAATCTTAATGAGTTAAACCGAGTACGAAATTGGATTAATAATCTATCAGAAAAGTATCAGAAATATCAAAATAGCCTCCTCAAATTACATTCCGGGAGAGTTATCAAATATTTGGGAACTTATCAAAATGAATTTATCTTTTATAAGAATAAAAATGCTGAGAAATTCGATCATATTTTAGGAACAATGATTAATCAAGCGTTAGAATCTTATAATTACGAGACTGTTGAGGCTTTAGAAACCATAAGTCAGCTTATGCAAAAAAACATTTTCAATAAGAATCTTCTGGATAAATTTAAAATTGAACATGACGACTTAATTAAAATGGATGATGTTTTACAAAATTTTGTTAATGACTTGTTTAAAAAACCACTACTCAGAAATTTGGAATCTGAATATTATAAGAAATTGATTTCTATCATTTCTGGCAAACACAGTGAATTTGATAAACATATTTTGAAATATATTAATCGAATGCTTAAGGATTTCGAAGATTTAAGAAGTAAAAGCGAATTGACTCTTGGTGAACAAAGAAGACAATTTATCTCACAAATTAAACCTAGTCTCCAAAAACTTATTGATTTAAGTTTTACATTAAATGAAGAAATCCTTCCTTATCCTCTTTTTATTGATATAAAAATTCCTCCTCATAAATTAAAGATCAATAATCCAGAAGTTCTTACTTTATTAATTGAAAATCCAAATATTACCGATATTAAAAATATTAAAATAGATTTCTTTATACCTGATTCCATTCAAAATAAGACGAAAACTACAAATATCAAAAAACTAAAAGCAAACGAGAGACGCAAAATTAAGATTAGAGTCAATCCTAAAGAAAGAGGTAATTTTCCTTCAATGGCGATGATAGAATACCAACATACCAACAAAACATTTTGGATGCCCTCAATTAAATTCAAGCTTGAAGTTGAGGATGTGAAGAAATTTGTTCACTATCCAGTATTTTATAGAGATTATTATCAAGTTCAAGCCAATAGCATGTTTAAATTTGTCAGAGACAAAGTATAAATAACGCTAAATTAAACAGATATCCTTCCATTTTAAAAGTAAATCTTTTTGTATTTAATCATCTTTTTTACCTTAGTTATGGACGAAAAGGAACTTCAAAATAATAACCAAAAGGAAAATAAATTAGATTGGAAGTTTTGTCCTATTTGTGGAAAAAATCTTCCAAAACTTCAAAATCTTAAATTCTGCACCAAGTGTGGTACAGATCTTAACTATGTTAAAAAATATAAAAGGTTACCACCTTCTCAATCTATAAATCTTCCTTATAAAACTCAAGTCTACTATCCCCAATATAAACCACGGGCAATAACCACCGAACTTCCAAAAATCTCAGATGATGAATTAATAGATAATAAAGAGCATAAGTTATGGAGTACATTTCATTCAATAGGTGTATCACTCCTTGCTTTCTTAATAATGAATGGTGTAGTTGGGGGTTATTTAATGGTGATCGTATTTATTACACGTGATGTAAATATTTTGTACGATCTAATATTAAATAACTATTTCCTCACTCTCTTATCCCTCTTTGAAGTAATATTTATAATTGTTCCAGTAATTTATGTTAGAAGGTATCTTAGAGATCCAACTCTTAAAAATAGTTTAATTTTATTAGGGTGTACGTGGAGAGGTTATGATAAAAAGGATTTGCTTAAAGAAATTCTGATTGGATTGAGTTTCGCATTTATTGGAGTACTTGTTGTTACTGGGATCTCAATTGGATTAGAACTATTTTTAGAAGCAGTCCTTAGGGTTGAGATCGTTCAAGATAGCAGCGAATTATCTGGTGCTATTATACCAATGGATATACCAAGTTTGATAATTTTTTCTTTAGCTATGTTATTAGTAATAGGAACCTCTGAAGAGATATTATTCAGAGGATTTATGCAAAAAGGGTTAATGAGGAATTTAGGTGATAAATGGGGAATTATTGTTACTGCTCTTATCTTTTCAATGATACATTTACTTGGACTTTTAACATATGCTTTAGATTCCATGCTAGCTTTGATAGCATCATTTATACTGTCCTTTCCCCCCTATTTTGTTATTTCTATGATGCTTGGAGGGCTCTATTATTGGAGAAATGAAAATCTAATAGCAAATATGACGTGTCACGGAGTATATAACGTCTTAACAATAATTTTAGCTTATTTAATTTATGTAGTTTATTAGAAAAATCTTCGAAATTGCATAGATCTTAGTATTATGAATATTTTAAACAAAATAGAAGTTATGGCGAAAGGAAATGAGAGGAATATTGGAATTGGTCTTGGAAAATCTGAGTTTCATAATAGCAAAATCATACAAGCAATTTCTGAATTCCTACAAGAAAAATCTGCCAAAATTTTTATTTTTGGTAATAAAGATTCTTTGAGTCATATTCAGAATAATATAAGTTTAAGTCTTAAATCTAATTTCCAGTTTATTCAATCTGATAAGGCAGAGCAAGATATATTTAAATATCTGATAAAAAAGCGAATAGATAGCATTATTCGAGGATCAATGAGTTCAAGCAAATTTTTAAAAGAGTTAAAAAAAACTCTCAATCCCAAAGTTATTAATAGAATTGCTCTACTTGAAACTATTCATGGTCATCAATTTTTTTATGGACCGGTTGGTATTGATGAATGTAATGACGTTAAAAGTAAAATTGAGTTTATAGAAAATGCTTTAAAACAATTAGAATTATTTAATATTATTCCAATTATTAGTGTCTTAAGCGGTGGGCGGGTTGGTGATATTGGAAGAAATCGTGAAGTAGATCGCTCTATTCAGGATGCACAACAAACTGTTACCGAAATTAAAAAGCATCATCCTTCATTAAACATAAAACATGACGAAATTCTCATTGAGAATGCTATCAAAAATAAATCTAATTTGATAATTGCCCCTGACGGAATTTCTGGAAATCTCATCTACAGAACTCTTGTCCATTTAGGAGGAGGAAAGGCCTATGGCGCAATATATATGAATTTAGAAAACTTAATTATAGATACATCACGAGTAGGTGATATAAGTGAAATTCAAGGTGCCTTGCTATTAGCTCTTGCGTTATAGAATGAGGTATTACAATACTAACTACTAAACTCTTTTATTAATTCTGAGAAATCTTTTTCTTCATTTGTTGCTTTAAAATATAAAAGTAACTCTTTTAATTCTTCAAGATTCTTAACCCCTGGAATTGT
>JBHLLU010000051.1:0-20930 GCA_048938895.1 Promethearchaeota archaeon | reverse complement strand
TCTTTTTCTTCATTTGTTGCTTTAAAATATAAAAGTAACTCTTTTAATTCTTCAAGATTCTTAACCCCTGGAATTGTTGTTGATACCCCCACCTGAGAAAGAACATAATTAATACATTTTATTGGGGACGCAGAAGACGGGATTTTTTTTTTAATATTAATTCCACCAGATTGATATTTTGCTATAGTTACTGTCCGATTTTTTTGTAATAACTTGCCCCCCGCAAAAGGTTTAATAGCAACTACACCAATATTTTTTCTCTTACATTCTCTTAGAAAATTATTTCTTTCCTCTATAGTATCGTTTACTATATTTATAGGGCTCATTATAACATCAAAATAACCAGAAGCTATTGTTCTCATTCCTACCGAGAAATTGTGTGTGCTTAGACATATATATCGAACTTTTCCCACTTTTTGAAGTTTAATTGCTAGATCTAATAAGCCAGTTGATGATGTTATCTTTTCATATTCATTCTCTTTGACATATTGGATGTTAACAATATCTATAAAATCCCTACCCAATAATTTTACAGTATTTAAGATAGTCCTCTCACATTCGTGAATACTACGTGATCTCTTTACTTTTCCTTCCTTTTCTATAGAACCAATATGACAAGTAAGAATAATTTCCTCCTTATAATCCCTAATTGCAGCACCTATATTTTTAATGTATTTAGAAACATTAAAGACAATGTCTAAATAGTTAATACCATTTCTTAAAGCTTCTGCAATCACAGAAATTACAGTTGATTTTGGCTGGCCATATAAGTGTTCTGTTCCTAAACCTATTTCACTAACTTTTAGATCAGTTTTTCCTAAACTCCTATAATCCATTGATTTTTTTCCAAATCGATTTAATTTTAATTTACTTATTCATCATCTCAAAAAGATTTACAGAGACATCAATTAAATCTCGACTCGTCTTTCGATTTTTTAACATATCTTCAATCCATAACTCAATTTGTTTCTCTTCCCCTTGAGCTATCGCTTGTAAATTCTTGATATTCACATTTTGATACCTTTTACTAAGAAGTTCAAGATATATTGGAGCCGGTGGTGTGAATGCTGATCCTTGAGATGTTGGAGGTGCTGTGCATGAACCCTTATCTACATCAAAGTAATCACATTTTGCACAGTTTTCAACTTTTTTCTCTTTAGCACATAAATTTATGCTACAATGCATGGATTTATCACACCCAGGACAAGGTGGAAATCCTTCTAATTCTTTTAACATATTTTTGAAAATTGTAATATTCTCTGCATTAAAATTTGATTTTGGATTCATCATAGATATAATCCCACTAAACATAGGATCCTCTAATGCTTTTAAAAAATATTTGGCCTTATCTTGAAGAATAGTTGTATTAGAATCACAGAGATCACAACTTAAACCACAGGGAGTTATTTTATATTTTTCAGTCATTTCACTCATTTGATACAGATTTCATTTAATTATAATTCAATATATTTAGTTCATTTCTTAAATATTTCTGAATTATTAAAGAATTAGAGAGTAAAGATCTTGAAGTTTATCTACGTTTTAGGTTTTTAAGCATTAACTACATTAAATTTAGGCTATAAGATGAGGATCTGCAACCAACCGAAAATCTTCATTTAGGCTATCAAGCTCGTTCATATCTGCTTCATCTAAATTAAAATTAAATACATCTACATTTTCAACTAGGTGATTTTTATTACCTGATTTTGGTATTTCAACAATGTTATGTTGTAATCCCCAACGAATGAGAATTTGAGCGGGAGTTTTAGTATATTTCTGTGAAATTTCTCTCAAAGTCTTTTCATTGAATTTTCTTCCTCTTGTTAAAGGACAAAATGCCTCAACGGTAATCTTTTTATCAAAACAATAATCCATTAATTCTTTTTGATATAGAAATGGAGAAAATTCGATTTGATTCACAGTTGGTAATAAACTAGAGGTCTCTAATAACTCATTTAAATGACGTATCGTAAAATTACAAACTCCAATAGCCCGAACTTTTTCATCTTCATAAAGACTTTCAAGAGCTCTCCACGTTTCATTTCTTAAACCACTTATTGGCCAATGAATAAGATAAAGATCGATATATTTTAGTTTAAGCCTTTCTAAACTCCTTCCAAAGGCTTTTAACGTATTACCATAACCTTGCTCATTATTCCATACCTTAGTAGTTATGAAGATTTCGTCACGAGGTACCTTAGTCACTTTTAAGGCATTTCCAATTTCTTTTTCATTTCCATAAAAAGAAGCAGTATCAATTAGCCGATATCCTATTTCTAATGCCCACAATATTGCATTATAAGCATCTTTTCCCTTAAGTGCCCATGTACCTAGACCAAAAATAGGCATATAAACGCCGTTATGTAATTCGATTTTTGTATCTATTTTCAAATTCATCTTAATCCATCTAAAATGTTAAATAAAGAATTAAAGAGTAAAATATAAAAAAATTGATTAAGTTATCGCACCTATAAAAGCTGCCAACACTACAATTATCCCACCGATTAGGATCGCAAAGAATATTAAAGCAATCCCTAAAATTGCTAGAAAAACTGGAGTATAATGAATTGGTCTTATAGCTAAAACGATTACTAATATTGCAAAAATTATTCCAAGAACACCACTAAGCCAACCAAAGCCCCATCCCATTAAACCTGCTCCTATTAACACTGAAAAGGATTCAATTATAGCAACAATTCCTCCCACCAATGCAACAATTCGCATTGTTCTGTCTGTTTCTTGTATCTCACTCATTCCATAATCACTTATATTTCTTTATAATTAAGAAGAAGATCAACACTATTTAAAAACTTATAAGAATTAGGAGATGTTTATTTTAATCAAATTAAATAATGATCATCAACACCACTAGTTTAACTATTTTATAAGTTTCCCTTTATCAATTACCATGCTCTCGACACAATTTTTATCGCTTATAAAGGCATTAAAATCAGGCGACATTCCTAAGTTTGAAAAGATAGTCGATCAATTCCCAACTAATCTTATACATTCGAAAAATTACGATAAATTCAGGGTAAATCTCGAAAAAGCTTATTACGAAGCAATATCAACACGCCTTATATCCATGAAAGAAAACTTTATCAAGGGGAAAGAGGATGTTGCTCAGCTTATTAATTATTCTGATAAATTGGGCATTTTTTTTGATGTTTCAAATATTGATATTGAAGGAATCATCAGTGAATTACATATAGATGGACTTAATAAAGGACTCCGAGGTAGAATCGTTGAACTTGTTAAGTTTTTTAATAAATACAACTTATTTGAGAGAAATTTTACCATAGATCAAATAAAAATAATACAAGATATAAAAAGAAAAGATAAACTGCTTGCTGTTAACTTAAAAGATTTATTTGGGACAGTCTCAGATTCATTAATTTTTTATGTCTGTAAAGTAATGCCCTATGACTATGTTAAATGGATAAAGGAAAGGATGAATAATCCTCAAGGATTTCTAATGAGCCCAAATTCTTTAAGAAATTGGACCGATGGATATGTGATTTATGATTTAGTTGTTCGAAACTTAGGAAGTGTAGAGGATTTCATAGAAAAAGTTGAAGCTAAACAAAAATTAGGCAATTTAAATGATGACTTTATATTTTTAGAATTTAATCCACGTTATTTTTATAGTCCTAATAGAAACAATATTTTACGTATATATCAAGAAAAACATCTTGTATATCCACAAAATATAATAAAAAATAAAGAAAAGATCTTGGATAAAACTAATTATAATTTCTATAGCCTTTCAATGGTAGTTATTGGGGGATTAGGCCCAGAAGGTTTTGGATTTACTTACTCTACGCCTAAAGGAGAAATAATCGAAATATGTTCAGATCAAAGAGAAACTGAAGCAATTGTCATAAAATTCAAACAGTTCTTAATGAGAAAGTTTTTAAATAAACTTGAAAAAGAAATGACTAACTTAGGCATAAACCGAGACATCAGAGATAAAATAATCAAATTTCTATCAGATGTTATAAATCCTAAAGATTATATTAATTATTATAATAAAAATTCGGTATTAAGAAAAATTAGAGAGTTCTTAAGTCGAATAGATGAACTTCGGCAATCTAAGATTGAAGTAATCATGGAAAAAGTTTCATTTGCCATTTCAATAATATTAAAAAGGATTAAACTTAAAGACCAATTCATAACAAGAATGGAATTAGTAGCTCAAGGAAAATTAAAATCTGAAGATGTGGCAAAACTCACAAGTTTAAGAGGAAAATCCCATTATGATGTCTTACGGGAAAGAATGTTTCTCCAAAACAAACCTAAATGGTTTTTCAAAAACTATCCAGAAGAAATAGCTGAACTTGAAGAACAAATTCAACAACTTGCAGATGAGATTAATGCAAGAGAAAGAAGATTAGATTTTGACTATTTGTGAAAGAAAGAATCAATGAATTTAAATCTTCGACACCATGCCAAGTGTCACACCAAACAATTTTATTAGATGATAGTAGTTTTAAGCACTAATCAAATTAATTAAAAATTAACAAGAATTAAAATATAATAAATGTGAGTTTCAAACCAATATTGAATACTTTAGTCGCCCATGCCTTCAAAAAATTTACAATTACTCCTTAAAACAATTAGAACAGGAAATTTATCTATGTTTGGAAGATATGTTGCTAGAATTAATATAGAGCTTTTATCAGAGTTATCTGATTCATTAGACTATGAAAAGATAAAAGATGACAAAGAAAAATGTTATTACTTAGCATTATCCTATTTACTATTCCAAATGGAATTTGAACTTTTTGAGCAATTATTCAACTATTCTGATAAACTTGGATTTTTCATTAAAGTTAAAAATATTCCCTATAGGTTTAAAATTCTAGCGTATTTACATTTGGAAGGTATGCAAAGAGGATTAACCGGTAGAATTTTTGAAATAATTCGTCATTTCACTAAATACAACTTATTTGAGAGAGAATTTACAAAGGATCATATCAAAGTTATCGAAGAGATTAAAAAGAATGATAAGCTTCTTATTTCTAATCTAAAAGATTTGTTTGGGAGCGCTCCAGATTCTTTAATTTATTATGTTTGCAAAATAATGCCATACGATCTTTATTTAAGACGAATTTATCCAGATGGCTTGAAAAGGTGGTTGGACGAGTATTATTCAATGTATGGTTTAGTCGCCAGAAATTTGGGTTCTGTAACTAATTTCATAGCACAAATTGAGAAGAACTACACCCCTATTAAAAATTTTAATCAAAATAAGAAAGATATCTATATTACCTATGGCAGAATTTACTTTGAAAATGGTCAGTCTCGTGAAATTATACATGATGTTTATCCGGAAAATGTGATTAAATATAAAGATGATATTTTGATGAAGAATAATTATAAATTCTATAGTCTTTCAATGGTACTTCGCGGAGGTCTAGGACCAGAAGGTTTTGGATTTACATATTCAACTCCAAGAGGAGAAGTCATAGAAATTTGTTCAGATCAACAACAAAGTGATGCTATTATTATCAAATTTAAACATTATTTGAAGAAAAAATTTTTAGGCAAATTAAGAGATGAAATGATGGATTCTGGAATTAAAGTTGGGATTATAGATAAAATAATAACTTTCCTATCAGATATTCTAAAACCTGAAACTTTAATTAGTTATCATGACAAAGATAAAATACTGGAAAAAGTAAAGACATATATATTTCAAATTGAGGATTTTCAAGACCAAAACAAAGTAGCTATTGAAGAGATACTAAATAGAATTTCTGTGGCAGTTTCTATTATCCTTAGGAAGATCAGATTGAAAGATCAATTCATAACTAGAATGGACTTATTATCGCAAGATAAAATAAAATCAGAAGAAATTGCTAACCTCACTAAAAAATTTTATTACGACGAATATGATCGCCTAATATGTTTTGCATGTGGGAATCATTTTAATAAAGAGGAAAAATGTTGTCCTAATTGTAAAGCATCAATAGGAAAAACTCATTATGATCTCTTACGGGAAAGGATGTTCTTCCAAAACGAAATTAATTGGTATACAAAAGATTATTCCGAGAAAATCCAAGAACTTGAGGAAGATGATTACCTTGAGCGATATCAAAACCGAAGATCACGATTCTATTACGATTAAATAAATCCCCTTTTATCACTTTAAAAATAAATGGGAGAGGGGGGAATTGAACCCCCGACCAATACCTCATCACTTAGAACTTAAATGATGCCTCGGCCCCCAGCCGAGTATCATACCAAGCTAGACCACCCTCCCATGGCGAAACTGGCTTTTCTTATCAGAGTTTTTATTTAAAATATCTTAAAATAGAGAGATAAATAAAAATTTCAATGAGTAATCTTATTTATATAAAGCTATAGATAATAAAAATTAATTATCTAAAAAAGTTTTACCGTTAAGTATTGATATATTTGTTTTTTCTTTAAAAACATTAATCTAGAGATTAAGTTAAAAAATAAAATCTAAAATGAAGTAATGAAAATAGTTAGTGATTGGTTAAATACAAGAGAAATTATTGATAAAACTGTAAAAAAAACCATGTCAATACAGATTGTATCTGTAAGAACTTAAAATAATTTTTTAACATTTAAAAATCAATTATATTTTATGGAATGACAAATATACAGAAAATTTGCATAAAATGTGGTGGATACTGTTGCAGTTTAGGTGGTACTGTAGCGACCAAAATAGAATTTAATGAAATAATTAAAACAAGATATAAAAATTATTTTGTAAGAATTTCGGATAACTGCTATATTACAGAATGGGGAGAAACAGGGATTTGTCCCTATTTTAAAGAATATTATTGTACTATTTATGAAGTCCGACCAATGGTATGCAAAAAATTTCCTGTTTTCTCCTTGAACAGTAAGGAACATTATCTTATGCATTGCCCTCTTACTTCGCATCTATCTGAAAAAGAAAAAGAGGAATGTATCGCATTAGCTACTCAAATTCCTGATGAGACCCTAGATAGAATTAATGATTATTTAGATCCTTATGGTGAGATAATTGAAAAAAGAATGAATAAATTTGAAATGACTCCTATTGATCTAAAACAAGGAACTTGAATTAACCTTCCAATTTTGTGATTATCTCTAAGTAAAAATTTAGGTGATCACTGTTTTGAGCTAGAAATTGATTCCATCTCCACTAAATTTTCATTGAAATCAGATGATGAATTTACCTTAAAAACTGGATTGGGGATAAAGATCTTTTGTATCAGCATATTTCTATGATTCTAGAAAATCAATTTAGAACAATAGAGAGGTTTAAATCTGCTATAAAAAATCATAGATTTTTTATGGAGTAGACTTTCTCTTTTTTTTTGTCTTTTTCTCAATTTTTCTCTTGTCTTTTTCTCAATTCTAAAATCCTATTCAAAATTTGCCATTCATCCATTTTACTTCATTAATTCCTCTCATTTTGAACTTCTTATACCTATATCCATCATTATATTCAAACTTGGTTAAAATAGTCATTAATAAAATACATCCTAGGACACTAATTAGTAAAAGAAAAACGGGAAACCCTTCAATACTATCCGACTTGTACGTCCAAATTAATTCAGGGGGAAATATCGATTCTCTGGAATGTGCCCATAGTATTCCATCCTGCGAGCTTATAGTCTTCAAACAAATACTAATATCGTCTCCTGTAAATAAAATATTGATAATAATATCACCATCACCATTATAGATTAAATCAGCAATCTTCTGCCCAAGGGAGGGTTTATTATTCCAAGTCAGGAGATATTCGTCCCAAACTCCGGTTACTAAAAAAATACTAAGATAAAAAGGTATAGGTGTCAACACGACACTAATTTTAATTTCAGTTTTAATCATATTATTAGGTCTACCTGATAAATCAAAATGTAAATAAGTATTAATTTCAGATATGAAGTCGGAGGTTGCAACATGGAGAGAATCTTCAGATCCATAATTAGAGGATGGATGAGCATCATCTATATATGTGTCTGCATCAGTAATAATGGATTTTTTTGAGGCAGCATAAACAGGAACAGTACCTATGCTTAAGAGAGTAAATAATAGTAAAAAAGACAAACTTACAAGTTTCTTTTTCATTGGCATCTCCTCATTTTATTAAATTAAAGTATTCTTATATATTCTTTTTGATTTGAAATACAATCAAATATTACAACAATAATTTCCCTATGCGACACTATTTATTTAAATTTAAAGCATCCTAGGTAAATGTGGGAATAAAATTAAAAATATATTTTGAGATAGTTGAGCATAAAAGATCCAGTAGTAAAAATAGTCCTTGAAGATCTAAAGGCGCGATATAAAGAGCAAGTTATCGCTGTGTATGGAATTGGGAGCTATTTCGATGCGGAGATTCCTGATTCATGGGTAAAGAATGATATCGATATCATCGTAATTGTTTCCACCTTAGATCCATTTCCTACAGTTAACTGGACTGATGTGAAATTTATTAGGAGAACCATAGAGGGTAAAGAAGTGTGGATTGGCTTTAATGCCTTAGAAGGATTTCAAGATAAAACTCTTTTCTGCTCTGAATCTGAAAGTGTCATGTGCATCTAGTACTAGAAAAGCATGTAATTAAGCAATCGGAGACTGCATATTTTTATTGATTTTTATCATTTAGATTATCTATGATGGGATTTTTAAAAAAACCCTCATCTTCGAGAGTATTGAGCCAATTTATAAAACAAGACCAAAGTAAATCAGGGAAATCTGCATTGTTCTCATCCATTATTGCTTAAGCTCCTTCTTATTTTAAATATGTGTTGAAAAAATTTAGTACCATCAACCAGGCATCTTCGGCTGCAGCTTCATTATAAACTGAACTAGTTTCATTAAAGAATGCATGTTGTACACCCTCATAAAGTTTCATAGCAAAAGTCTTTTTATATTTGAACATGGCTTCAACGAGTGACGGAATTCCAGCCCCAAGCATTGTATCTTCCCCTGCGTAGATAGAAAGAACAGGTCCATTTATTTTTGATACAGAGTCGATTGATTTTGGATTAGCACCATAAAAAATAACTGATGCTGTAAAAGGGATTAATGTTGAGAGATGGAGTGCAAGACCCCCGCCAAAACAAAAACCAGTTACTCCCATTTTTTCATTATTTACAGATGGTAGATCACTAAAATAGTTATAACAATCTTTCGCTTCACTTATAATATTTTTCTCTAATGATTCTCTTTCTAAGAAAAGAAGACGTACAACGTCCTTATCGTTGTCTGACATATTGTCCATGATAGATTTTAGAGAAGATGGATCACTTCGTTTGTCTCTTGGGATAGAAAATACAGGTATCATCGCCTTCCTAATATTCTCTTCTTTAAGAATGTTCTCTTTGCTGCTAAAGAGATGGGGAGCTACTACTGCATATCCATGTTCAGCATAACGTCTAGCTACTCCCTTAATCTGATCATTTAAACCCCATATTTCATGGATCACGATTAATCCAGGATATTTACCCTTTTCTAGAGGCCATGTTATATAAGCTTTCAGATCAACCCCGTCAGAACACTTAATTGTTACATTTTCTTCTGATATTTTCATGAGTTGTATAATAACCTAAATTCGATCATTCTTATGATAAAAATTGAACATTCTGTATTAAAAACATTTTATCTATAAATTATTTGTTTAGATTTGTTCATTTAGAGAAAATGATGAGAAATAACACTTAAACCAAAAAATTGTAAAGATAAGTGGATTATTGATTAATTCTATATTTCAGTTTGCTTATTTCGGAATCCTCTTTTTTTTTACTTTTTTTCCACATATGGCACAAACCCGTCGTATAAGGTAAAGTCTTACAAGAAAAGTGTGTTCTTTTCTAATATCAACCATTTTATTACAATTTTTACACCAATAACGTCTCATTTAACCTCTCTCACTGCCTTATTAATTTCTCAAGAAAATTATAACCTTTTCATATATTTTAAATTTTTTATTTAAACATACACTCTCAATCTCAACCAAAGTTTCAGTATTCTAGTCTCATTTGTCAAAATCAACCATTTGAGACTGTAATTACAAATTTCTAATCTGTCAAACTTTCATAGTTTAAATACCTCAGTAACTACTATATAAATATACTATACATAATGATGTAATTTCTATTATTGGGAATGAGATCGTATCATGCCTTTTCATTATTTTTTTGCTAAACTATGGAGAGAATATGGCACCATTTGAATTTTGGCGAATTCATGCTCATTTCTTGACTCGGTGCCATTCTCCTCTCCCTTTTATAAGTTTTATGAAAAGGTAATTATCAATTTATATTTTTTAAAAAGGATTTATTTCAAAGGATTTGTTATCCTTTGAGAAAAAGGGACAGCCTTTAAATTGATATGAATAAAAGACATCATCAAAGTTAAAAAACTTATCTTTAAAAAGATAATTGCTTGAGTTAAATCGCACTTTTTTCTGAGATTTCAGGTGGATTTTAACGGCTCTTTCTGTTGGACGCCCCCTAACGTACCTTAAATAACCTACTATCATAGCAATATCAACCCATGGCATAAATTTTGGTTTTCCAATTTTTTTATAGTAGATTCCTTGATAGTCTAAAACATAGAAGTAATGTAGACAGTGGTATTTCTATTCAATGTACTCGTTCGGGAGAAAGAGAGTTTCAGCAATTCACTCCTGAGCATCTAAGGAGTGCTATTGTCAGTTATGAGATTAGTTTAATACACGATCCTTTCAAGAAGGTGAAAGAACAATGTAGAATAACAAATAGGAACATAGAATATTTATTGGAAAGTGAAAGTATTATCCTGAATAAACGGTGGATGAAATTATATACTATATGAGTTCTATTTATTTTTACTCATGATTAAAAAAAAGTATTATGAATTGAATATTTTACCTGTCTTCGCTTCTTCCTCTTCACGTAAAGGCTGCTTCATTATTTTTCCAGTAGGTGTTTGCTGTAAGCTGTCCCTGAATTCCACATATCTGGGGATTTTGAAATTAGCTAAATTTTTTCTGCAGTAATCTATAATTTCTTCTTCTGTTATTGATTCACCTTCCTTTAGTACAATAAATGCTTTAGGGAGTTCTCCATATATTTTATCACGTACACCAATAACAGTAGCTAATGATACGGAAGGATGTGAATAGAGTACTTCTTCTATTTCTCTTGGATAAATATTCTCCCCACCACGTATTATCATATCCTTCTTACGATCTGTTATAAAGAAAAACCCGTCTTCGTCCATATGGCCAATATCTCCTGTATGCAACCAACCATTTTTAAGAGTTTCTGCGTTAGCCTCTGGATTTTTAAAATATTCTTTCATAACGTTATCTCCTTTAATAACTATCTCCCCTTTTGTATTTGGAGGAACATCATTGCCATTTTCATCAACAATTTTCATTTCATTACCAGGCAAAGGAATTCCGATACTTCCAACCTTACGTCGATCTTCTGTTTCTGTAGGTAATGGATTTACTGAGGATGCACAGGTACCCTCTGTAAGCCCAAATCCTTCAACAATTTTACAATTGAAAGTTTCTTCAAATTCTTTAAACACTTCCACAGGTAAAGGTGCTGCTCCGCAAATCACAAACTCCAAAGAAGAAAGATCTAAATTTTCATGTGGCATTCGAAGTAGTATAGAAAGTACTGTTGGAACAGCGCTAAATGTTGTTGCTTTATACTTAGCTACAGTCTCCCAATGAGTTTGTGCTGAGAATCCCGGTGTTAAAATACAACTAGCTCCTATTGTAAATGGTGCCATAACTGTTACAACTTGAGCATTTACATGGAACAATGGCAAAATTAGCATATAACGAAAATCCTCTCTTGGTTTTATAAATTCTTGTATCATCTCTGCATTCCGACGTATGTTAAAATGAGTCTGTAATACACCTTTAGGAAACCCGGTCGTACCTGATGTGTAAAGAATAGCAGCAACATCAGTCTTTTCTTTAATTTTTACCTTTGGTGGTGCCTCAGCTGAAGCAGCTTCCATTAATTCCCAGAAATCAAGTGTATTTTCAGTCTTTTCTCCAATAACAATCACATGTTTCAAGTTTGGAAGATCATCCTTAATTTCATTTACAGTTTCCATAAATTGCGGTATGGTAATTATAGCCTTGGCTTCTGAATGACCTACAACAAATTTAGCTTCTCGAGCTTTAAATAATGCATTTACTGGACCAGTAACTGCCCCGATTTTGGGAATACCTAAATATAAATATACATATTCAGGCATGTTTGGCAAATAAACACTAACTTTATCACCTTTTCTAATACCTAAATCATACAGGAAATTCGCAACTCTGTTTGTAAGTTCATTTATTTCTTGATAAGAAACTGTAATATCCTCCCAATACAAAAATATCCTATCCTTATATTTTTCTGCTTGATTTTCTACTAATTCTCTTAGATTCATTTAGATTTCCTCATTTGTTTTACGATAAGAAATATATCTCCTTCTAATTAAAAGTTTGTTTATAACGAGTTCTATAATTTAAACCAATAATTTTTATATTGGTTAAAGAGTTTTTATTCTTATCATTTTTTCTATAAAACTCAATCAATTACATTTTATGAGATCTCGAAAGCCTTTTCTGATATTTTGGCCTCAATATTTCGATGCAAAGAGAAGTCGTTCAAAAGGTAGACGTCTACCTATTAAATTTGCTATAGAAAGAGTTTCTCTGAACGATATTGCTAAAGCAGCAAGCAATTTGGGATATCATGCTGAAATTGAACAACATTATAAATATTCTAGGACTTGGTGGGATGATCCTGGAAGAGTTGTAATAGATACCAAAGGAAAAAAGAAATCCAAAGTCATGCTTGAAGTTGCTAAAGAAATGAAAAAAATCCAATTAAAAAAATAACCGAATAATAATGCACGAATTCTCATTTGCGATGAGTATTTTTAAGGTTGCCGAAGCAACTGCGTTAAAACATAATGCAAAGAAAATAACTGAAGTTCTTCTTGAAATTGGAGAATTAACTCTTATTGTGCCAGAATTGCTCCAAAGATCTTTTGATATGGCTACAAGAGACTCAATTGCTGAGGGTGCTAAATTAACTATTAAAATGACACCAGGAATAATAAAATGTAGAGACTGTAACAAAAACTCTGAGGTTTCCATAACTAAAGAAGCACAATTAACTGGACTGCAATTATTTCAATGCTCTCATTGCGGGAGTAATAATACTGAAATAATTGAAGGAAAAAAAGCTAACGTTAAGAACATTAAAATCCAAGAGTAACTAATATAAAGTTTAAAATTAGGCAAAATATTAATATACTCTGCGAGGGGGAACTTCCATTAGAGCATATTTCAATGAAATAAGAAGGAAAAAATCTTTTTCTAAACTAAAACTCCATTTAATGTCCCATGTTGTCCCGGACGTGAAGTAATTTTAGCATTACCTAACTCCGTCTCAACAATGGCTCCTTTAGTTAAAATATGTCTTCTATTCAAATCTTTTGAGGCAGTATTACTTTCGAATCCTAAAATCCTAACCTTAGACGTTTTATTTGTGTTTGGATCTGTTACATTTATACTCATTGAGGAAAATAATTTTAGTTTATAATTTCCTCCTAAAACACGCTGTTTTTTGACTCTATAATCTCCGATTTCAGTGTCAATTGTAGGTCGTGCTAATTCCCTTTTCCTTTTTTTTCTAAAGTGTTTATATTTCTTTCCTGTATATTTACGTCTGCTCCTCGCGTGAGACCTTGCCATGAGATTGTAACCAAAAAGGTTAATACTGATTAATATTGTTAAAGAACCATATCTTTAAAATTTTTTTAAAAATTGAACTAAATTATGTTTTATTAAGCAAAAATAAATATAGAAATAATTTTTATTTAACATAATATATCAAACATTACATATTGATTATTGGGAAAATACGTGAATTGATATGATGAAAGAAAATATGAATAAGCATAAATACGATGAAAAAGCACTTGAAAAGGCTCTATTAACCGGAACAACAACTGTAGGTATAATTGTAAAAGATGCTGTTGTGATTGGAACAGAATCACAAGCAACAGGGGGTACTTTTGTTGCATCAAAGCAAGCTCAAAAATTATTTGAGATTAATACATTCACAGCGGCGACAATCAGTGGTGGTGTGGCGGATTGTCAGTACATTGTTAGTCAGCTACGAGCATTATCCCGTTTAAAAGAAGTCGAAGAGGGCAGTGTCCCTGAACCAAAATATATTGCTAGCCTATGTCGAAATATTCTTTTTTCTGGGCGATCTTTTTTCCTTTCCATGATGATCATAGGTGGTTATTCAGAAAAAGAGCAATCTGGTAAGCTTTTTGGGATTGATTTATTAGGAACCCTATTTGATGAAACTGAATTCCTCTCCTATGGCTCGGGATCACCCTTCTCATTAGGTGTTTTAGAAGCAGACTGGAGACCAGACATGACAAAAACTGAAGGAATAGATTTAATAAAAACAGCGATTACAAGTTCACGAGAAAGAGATGCAGGATCAGGATTTGCTTTGCAAATTTGCCAAATTGATAAATCTGGTTTTAAACAGCTTGAATAGTCTATTTTTATAATTAATTCTACCTTATTTGCAATTCAATTTGTAATAGCTCATCATTAAAATATATAAAACTATTGAGTTCTTCAGTATTCATATCCATTATAGTCCAAATCTGATTTTTAAAGGGGTTTCTTAGATTACCGATATTTTTATCAAGATATTTCATATTATTTTCATCGATTGAACTTGGATATGCGATGACGGGATGAGAGTGAAAGATACTTATCATTCTTAAACCTTTATTAATCACTGCGTCTTGATGGATTTCAAAATATTTTTCAGAATCCTCAATTAAAGCAAAAGAACCATATGATTCGATATTCGATTTTAAACAATAGAATGCTCTAGCTACATAATGTATTTGGTACTCCTCCTTATTTTTTTCAATTTTCTTTACATCACCAAATATAAGTCCACAGGCTTCAATTGGGGAAGCCCTTCTATTACACTCTCGTAAATCAGCAACAATACTGTGAGTCAAAATTAGATTTATATCTTTTTCAAATTTCATGATCTTTTTTAGTTAAATAATTATATAAGGGTTAACGCAGCATTTAAAGTTGCGATCCTTGCTTTTTGAGGGCTATCTCCTGAACCAATAGCAATTACATCATTCTTATCTAATTGAATATGCTCCTTTGATAATCTTGATTCAAAATACTTATAGAGATTCTTATTGATAATCATATTTTTGCTGATATTCATGTTTTGGTTTTTGGATGGAAAAATTAAATCTTTACCATTGTATACTAAACAGGTTGCTCCAGAACCATTAACTTTAATAGCTGCATCTCTTTGGTTTAACCCATTCGTAATCTTATGAAAACCATTTCTTATCAGAGCAAAGTAGGTATAACTCCCTTCAGCATCAATAATAATTTCCTTAAGAAGTGAAGATTCACATTTTTTAATAATGGGGATATATTTTATGATTTTATTTAAATATTCTTGACCTTTTTCTGTTAAGATATGCCCCCTTCGTTTCATTTCATTAGATACCATTATGAAACTGACATCATCATTTAGTTTTTTAATTAAAGATTTAGCAGTTCCTTCACCAATCAATAATTCCTTTTGAAGTCTATATCTACCAATTCCATCTTCATTTTCTGCAAATATAAATAAAGCTAAAATTATATGAACCTTTTCAAAGGTTGGTCTTATTGTTGGGGAATCCAATAGTGAATCTAATTCTTCAAACATTACAATTTTCAATATTTAATAAGTAATTCTTGTAAAAAAATTAATTCAAAAAATTCGCAATAAATTTTTATACTGATTCTATTCATATGTCTTAATTTAAATATATGATTTAATATATCTTATTTAAAAATGGCTAAAAAAAGGAGCTCTCAACCAGATATCCAAGGTCTTACAATTTTTAAACATACGGAAAGACCGGGTAAGATAAAAACTGACAAATACTTAGTCAGTAAAACGAACAAAGAAGATAAAATAACAGTTACAAATAGCTTAACTCCTCAAGGAATGTACTTTAGGTATTCAATAATCATAAGGAACGAAAAGTCTGAATCTATTTCTGATCTTAACATTACATTCTTTACTCCAATTATCTTAGAATTCATAGAATCTTATCCTCAAACATTAAAAATTACCTCTTCAAGTAAAGATAATCAAGAAAAATCAAATATTATAAATTTGGAACTCAAAATTTTAAAGGGTAAAAGTTCAGAAAAGCTTTATTTTCATTTCAAATCCTCAGGAAAATTAGGTAGTGGGGAGTTTGTATCTATTTTAAAATATAATAACCATAATGGGAAAGAAAACGAGATTAAATCTCAATCTATAAAGATCCAGATTGAGGATTTGAAAATAATGCCAAAAATAATATCTCATCTACGAATAAGAGAAATTTCTCAAATACCAGGTATGAAGAGAACTCTAATAAGCTTAGGAATTGGAACAACTAAAAAATTAAATTCAAAAAAAATATTTGAAACCATTGAAGAGATTTTTGTATCATATAATTTCCAATTTATCACAAAAGATAAGGAGAAAGGAATTTCTTGGATTTATGGCTCTGAGTCAAACTCTAACCATGATATATTAGCCCTCAGTAAAATTGGTTTAAATACCATTGAGATAATAGCATATTCAACAAATTTCATTATACTATGTCAATTTCTTTGTTCATTAAACAATAAGATTAGGACATTACTTTTTAAAAAAAAACTCATTAAGCCAAGCACAATTATTTATGAATTGGAATGTGATAATTGTGGAGAAAGTTTACCATATTTTCCAAAAGTAGGTGAATCTATAACATGCATTAAATGTTCTCATGAACAATTCATCTGGTAAGATTATAATGTAAAAAATATTTATCTCTTTAACATATTTTCTTCTAGTTTTAAATAATCGCTGCTTAAATCCCACTGGAGTACTTCTTTTGACCAAAACTCTTTATAGAAAATTATATATAAAATTATTAAAAAATATAAATCAATTTGTCGTATTATTATCTATCACAAATATAGGAATTCAATCACCTAGTCTAATCTTCTTTCAATCAAAATGCCTGGAAAAAAACAAAAGGATTCCAAACCAACCCAAGATCTTGTTATTTTTGGAAATAAGGGTGCAGCGAAAATTACTAAGGCTGATAAATTTACATTTGAAACAATTGATCAGGAAGATAGGATCAAAATTTTAAACGATTTTTACCCCTATGGAGGACATTATGTACTTTCAATCCAACTACTAAATGAAAGTTTAGCCCCAATCTCTGATGTAAAAGTAAAACTTAGTTTCCCCTTATTCTTTAGCATAACTAGAAGCTATCCTCCAACTATATATATACCTGAACCTTTTGAAGAAGATGGATTATCAAAAATCAATATTGAATTTGATGAATTGAACGAACGGAGTTCAAAACAAATTAATTTACATTTTACCCCGGTATCATTAGGTGAGGAAGGTGAAATAAGAACTGTTCTTACCTATGTTAATAACAAAGATTTTGTTAGAGCTATTAATTCTGATCCAATAAAATTATCCTTGGATATTATAACTATTATACCTAAAATAATTTCTAGCTCTTATATCAGAGAATTTTCTCAAATTCCCGGTATGAAAAGGGCTATCAAAAGCTTAGGGGTTGGTGTTTTAGGATTAAGTGAACCCGGTCTATATTTCAATATTTTAGAACAGGTTTTTTTAAGAAACCATCTACAACTGATAGCAAAAGATGTAAATAGAAGAGTTCTCTGGTATTTTGGGGCGGATTTAGAATCAAGAGACGATGTTTTAGTAATTGGCCAAATAGTATCAGAAAAAATAGAAATAATCGCTACTTCAAAAAACCATCATCTCCTCATCTCACTTTTAACTTCACTTTCAAACGAGTTAAAAGAGCATATTCTCAGAAGAGAGCTTGTTCCCTCTTCTGATCGAATTTATGATTTAGAATGTAAGTATTGTGGTGCCATTCTCTCTAGATTCCCTAATAAAGGTGAAGAAATTTCATGCAATAAGTGTAATTATGAACAGATAGTTTGGTAAAACTGATATTAAATTCCATTAAATTGACCAATAAGACATTTTTTTTGTTTACTGAATTCTAAAATGTAATAACTTATAATTAAATTACCTAGTAATCTTTATCTATTACGGATTTTGCGTATTCATCAAAAAGACAGTCATTTTTTGTAATTTTATGATCTCTTAATCGTGATAAAAATCACTAATTCATCTTTTCAGAATTTGATCTAAATTTTGATTTTACTAAAAATTTCGTCATATCACTTTATTTGGGTGAATATGAGTAAATAATTATATTAAAATTTATTAAATTTTAACGAAAATGCACTGTCCATCAAACTTGCACGAGATTGATCATCTCTATAATTCCGAATTTTGTCGTCAGACTTTTGTTATTTTTTTCTCAAATAAATCAAGCACATTTCAAAATCTTTAAATATCTAAAAGATCAATATCTATATAATAAACTCTGAAATAATAACAAAAATCAATAAAACTTATCAATAAATTATAAAAAAGTGGAGGAATATAAAATGTCTGAATATATTAGTTGGAGTCCTATTCGAAGATTAATGAAACACAACGGGGCCATTATCGTAGCACGTGATGCAGTTGATGAACTAGTAGATTGGATGGGTCAATCTGCTGAAAAAATTACAAAAACTGCATTAACCTTAACCAAACATGCAAAAAGAAAGAAAGTGACTAGAGACGATATCCTACTAGCAATTAAATACTTCTAGACTTAGTTTTTTTCTAGAGGGACGAGAAGCTTTCCAATTAATCAAAAATTTTTCTCTTTTTTTTTTTGAGTTTCTAGAATGTGTACTTCCAAGATAAGATTTTCAAGAGAAGCCATTGTTATTTCTTAATAGAAGTCATATTTTTGATGTAAATTTGGAATATTTTACTCCAAAATAAACGATTAGAGCTATAATTAATATCGAATATATTAACCAATATAAAGGATTAATCGTACCAAGCTCCCAAAACATACCAAGCCAAATTCCCAATGCTATACTGAAAATAATTAAACTTGTCCTAAATTTAATAGAACGCCTTTCAAAGTATTTTTTCCTAGTACGTAAACAATCTATGACTACAGAAACTTCTTTTTGTTTCTTTTTTCTTTCATTTCGAGTATAACACCAATGAACTTTCCCTAGTTCAACTTTATCAGGATTATTTGATTTACATATCTCACACTTCATAATTAGACCGCTAATATGCTTCTTTCTCCTTTCTGAAGAGGTGAAATTACCCCCAGAATAACATATTATTCCCTCTCCATAATCTTTTATAGGCTGTGGAACATGAGAGTGTTGTCCAAATATTAAATTCCATTTTTGCCTAATTTTTTGTTTCTCATCTGGTTTGTTTCTATATAAAAATTTCATTTTTCTTTGAAACCATCCGCGATCTATTTTCGTTTTAAAGATCTCTAATATGTTGTAAATTATATTCCAATTCCTTTCTTTATATTCACCTTTAAGGAAGAAATATATGGATTTGCGTTGAAGTTTAGATCGAACATAAGATTCATTTTCATAGTGCCAATGAGGAAAGTAAATATTAAATTTTTCGGGTTTATAAAGATCATTGGTGGTCTCACTTTTGAAACGAGTAATTAAATTTCCACACTTCTTATTAGTCCACATACTTCCTGCCACAATATTAAGTTCTTTCATACCTTGGGAGTCATCCCATGGAAAAGAAGAGTGTTTTAAATCTAAATCCCCAAAAGCATAAAAATCATTATCTTTATTAATATGATCTCGTGAAGATTTAAATACCTCATCACCAAAATCTGCGCTGTGATTATTACTCACACATAAGAGCCATTTTGTCTCCGTTTTGTTATTCGTTGATACCATTCCTTTTAATTGTTTTAATATGGCTTCTTTATGTTTTTGAGAAGCAAGACCTCCTTTCTTAGTGATGCCTTTTTCAGTTAAATTATTATCATTTAAGTATTTTTCAGTTAAAATTATTCCTTCTAAATTGCCGATTATGAGATTGACATCACCAAAAAATTTTTGAATTCTTTTCTCAAACTTTAGTTCATAACCATTCATTTTCATGATGTCTCCTATGAAACCAATTCTATATTTAACCTCTCTCTTTGGGTTTGGATTATCAAATTCAAATTCTCGCCACCCATTTTCGTTTAAAGTTCCGATGTTTTCAATCTTATGCTGCTTTATTTGAAATGTCTGATGAATAACAAGACTAACAAAAAAACAAAAGAGAATTAAAAAAGTATAAAACCAATAGGGAGAAACTGTAATGAAAAGTGCAGCCACCACAGGTGTAACAAACAAGAAAATTATTACGACTATAAATGGATAATAGAAATCCATAATTATATGTTTTCCAATCCATTTCACCGTTTCCCCAAAACTATAAGGAAGGAATTTTATATTCTTAGGTTCACGAGGTTGTTTTTTTGACTTTATAATAAACCACTCTCTTTGCTTGAGAAACTTTAATAGAATTTCGAAAAAAGAGTAATTCCTCTTTAAATTAATATTAGGTTAGTTATATTTATAATATTAATGACTTAAAGATAAGAA
The DNA here is from genome assembly GCA_048938895.1 of Promethearchaeota archaeon. Classification (GTDB taxonomy): domain Archaea; phylum Asgardarchaeota; class Lokiarchaeia; order Sigyniarchaeales; family SOKP01; genus Loki-b32. Next base: position 301 of record JBHLLU010000051.1, on the reverse strand, counting down.
AGAGATAAAGTAGAGGAAGATATAATTACGGTTCATGAGGTCCGCTTAAATTAATTTAGGAGAAATATTTAATAATCTCCTAAATTCGTTGATGACTAACCCAATTATCTAACTTCACACCTTTTCTATGTAACCTCAGGTTAAGAGCGCCTATATGGAGCATTAGATGACGAAGGTTATAAAGTAATGAACTTAAAACACTATTTCCATGCCATTCGAAAATTGCAGGTTGAATTAATTCATCAGAAGTCAGATTATCAAACCGAATTTTTGCTTTTTCTTTAATTTCTGATAAATATTC
>JBHLLU010000113.1:0-7482 GCA_048938895.1 Promethearchaeota archaeon | reverse complement strand
AAAGTGCATCCTCAAGTCGATTATTGTGTATCTGATACGGATTTGAATGCTGCTGAAGCAGTATCAGAACATCTTTACTTTAAAGGACATGTACCTGAATCTACCATTAAAAGAATATTCTCGGCAGGATTACTTGGCGAAGAAAAAAGACGTAGAATTGTTCCTACTCGTTGGACTATAACGGCCGTTGACGATATCATTTCAAAGGCATTAATAAAAGAAATTAAAAAGTTTCCAGAAATTGATGATTATCAAATATTTGAAGCAACGTATTTAGATAACCACTTCAAGATCCTTTTATTCCCAGGTAAATTTTTATATGAAATGAATGAAGTATGGGCTCCAAATACTTTGTGGAACGTCTCATTAGATGGAAGCAACCGTAATTTAATACCTCAGATAATGACTGATTTTGAATTTTATCGAGGAAGAAAGAATTATGCGAGTAATATTACCGGAGCCTATTATGCTGCTCGGAAGTCTGTTTGTGAGTATCTTTATAAAATTAAGAGACAGGCTCGGGTTTTAATATTCCGAGAAGTTTCCGGAGGATATGTGGTCCCTCTTGGTGTTTGGGTAATTCGAGAAACTGTAAATAATGCTATGTTTACAACAGATCCTATGAAATTAGATAATTTTAACGATGCAATAAATAAAATGGCAGAAAACTTCATGGTCGAGTATAAGTATTGGAAAAAGAGTAGTAAACTAATAAATTTCATTAAAACTCAGAAAACATTAGATAATTTCTTATAGTCTTATATAAGATAAATAAAATAAAAGAAATAAGATTGATATTTGAATAAACTATCTTTTCATTCGATTCTTGAAGATTAAGAATGAAACACCTACAAAGATTACTATTGCAATTAAGATAGTTGAATAACCTGCTATTGGTGGTTCTCCATTTCCAAGAGGTTCATACTGGATTTCTATTTGTTCTTGTGTGGTCCCATACATATTTTTAACTTCCATTGTTACCGTATAGTTTCCAGCTGAAACTGAACCAAGATTAAAATCAATTAGAGGTGGAACTGCCGCCCACGAAGTCCATGTTGAACCATAAAATATCCTATATTGATACTCAGTATCAGTAATTCCGTCATTATTATTATCTGCATCAGTAATTGCAGCTTTCAGGTCAATATCAGTTGAATTTACAATCAAAGTATCATATTCCGTAGTAAAACTAAATACAGGAGAAAGTTGTGCGGGTTGTGAATATAGGGTTAAGTTACCGGTGGGTAGCATATACGAGGTATATCCTGTCATTATCCCATCATCTGTATAATTTAAATATAGATAAGCATTGTTATATGTTTCATTCCAAAAAGCAATTGAATTTGTATTTATATAAGTCTGCTTGTTTTCAAAAGTTATACTGCTTAGTAATGACTCCCAAACTACAGATGCATTATTTAAAATATTTTCTGATATTTCACCATCTCCCTCAACAGGAAGTATAACCCCTGATCCAAAATACCCAATTGACTCATTCCAATAACTTATTAATATACCAGCTGAAAGGAGATATAAACTACCAGAAGTAATATTTTTATAGTAACTCCTACCCCAAACGCAAATTCCATTTCCTGGACCAGGATTTGAGACATTACCATGTGTTATTTCGACTAATGTTATATTTTCTGGAGGTAACAGCGTTTGTTCATATGCGTACCATTCAGATGGATACACAGAATAAGTTGGTATTACTTCTGTATCTACTCCATCATATGTCCATTCCTGTGCATAAGTTCTTGGAATTAAAAAAAAACCAAGGAATGAAATGCTAAAAATACCAAGTAAAATTACTTTTTTTACAATTTTCATATATATCACTTTAAAGAATTTCGTTTTAGTTATAAATTAACTAATATATGACGGTTGTGTATATAAATATTTCTCAGAAAGAGCTTAATTGACAGTTTTGGCAAAAAGTTTATAAATAGTGTTATCCACGTAGAAGTTAGAGCGATTTAAATTCGTTATATCTTAGGGATTTTTGAAAGATATTAATAAATTCTCGAATTTAGTTAGATGGTTTTTTAACTTATAAAGATTTACCAATTTCAAAGGGATTTAGCAATCGAATTTTTTATTCTAATACAAAATAAGTCTTAAAACTATAAACCCATAAACTTTTTTTTGTTTTTCTGATAGTTTTATATATTTAGACTTGATTAAATTCGTTGATAAGATTGATTTGGATTACTAAAATTACTAAATTGTGCAAAATTAAATACCCTCTTATTATGGCAGCTTTTGCAAGGTATGGAAAAATTGAATTTGCCGCGGCTTATTCAAATGCTGGTGGTTTAGGAATTACCACAGCAATGAGCTATGAAATTACAGATTTTAAAAAAGCTCTAAAGAAAATGGAGGATCTTACAGCTAATCCAATTGGTGTGAATATAACCGTTAATGCAGAGGGAGACAAAGAAGTATACTTGAAATATTTAGAAGTTGCCATTAATGCAGGAGTAAGTGTTTTTACTACTTCAGCATATCAGGCACCATATATTGGAGAGAGAATACATGAAGCAGGATGTTTATGGTTTCCTAAGTGTCCTTTAATGAGACATGCTATTTCTGCCCAAGAAGCAGGAGCAGACGCAATAACTTTGATGGGAATGGAATCAGCTGGGAATAAAAATCCGTTTCAACATACAACATTAGTGAATTTAACGATGGGGAGAAGATTATTGAAAGTCCCGCTAATTGCAGCAGGAGGATTGGGAGATGCTCGTGGTTTTCTTGGTGCTTTAGCAATGGGTGCTGATGCAGTATGCTTAGGGACTGCAATTTTAACAACGGAAGAAGGTCCAATATTAAGAGAAGAAAAAGAAGATAGAATTAATACTGATATCTTTACAGAAGAGTATCACAAAAGCCTTTATCATCGAAGATTTGGAGGAACCCGCGTTCCTTCTCCATCAGTAGGATTTCAAAACGAAGTAATACCTCTAAGAACTATGATTGAAAATATTATAAATGAGGCTGAGTTTATTCTAAAGTCATGGGGTTTTAATAAAGAAGAATTTTCTACTCTCTCTTCATAATCTTTTCCTAAGAGGGAAAACAATGTTATTTTTAATCAAAATAATATTCATTTCAATAATTAATCTGATTTTAGGATGATAAAAAAAAATGACAAAAAAACCTATAGTATATTGGGCACCCCCCATGGAAATTGCTGCTCTCCCAAATAAGAGGGAAAATATGGTAACTAATAATTTAGTTAAAACACGCTTTATCGCAGATAAATTATTAGACCATATTAAGACAGGTGATAAAGTTGGGCTGAAAGTTCATGTAGGGGAAGCTCACAATACTCATTATTTACGACCTGATTTTGTTCGTGAGGTAGTAAAAGCTGTTAAATCTAAAGGTGGTATCCCCACTCTCATAGAAACCCAGGGTAGAGGAGCAAATATAGAAAGAATAGAAATTAACAAGGATTATACTATCTGCGTGGGGCATCGTAAATCAGCAGAAGCACACAGGAAAATTGCCCAACTTCATGGATACACTGAATCGGTTATTGGAGCACCTCTAAAATTTATCGATGGAAATGATGGGATCGAAAGAAAGATAGTCGAAATTGATGGAATCGAGTTGAAAAAAGTATATGTAGCCAAAGGATTGTTTGATTATGATAAACTTGTGGTGATTTCTCACTTTAAAGGTCATCCCTTTGCAGGACATGGCGGGGCATTAAAACAACTTGGATTAGGGTGTGTGACAAAACACAATAAACAACTAGCTCATTTTGATAGTATGTATACCGTTAATACTGAGATTTGTAGCCCATCTGAATGTGGTCACGAATGTATAAAGGCATGCAAGGTAGAAGCGGTAAGTTTGAAAGAAAAATTTGCTGTAATTGATGAAAAAATTTGTTATGGATGTGGTCAATGTTTCCTAAAATGCCCAATTGAGAATGCAATAAGACGACCCACTTGGAATAATGTGAATAAATTTGTTGAGCGTTTTATTGATAATGTCAAGGCTGTATTAAGCTTCGGTCCTGAGAAAATTAGATTTATTAATTTCGCTTTTGATATTCCTGCGAAGTGTGATTGTGTTTCTAATGCGAGTGTGCCAGTTATACCTGATCTTGGTATATTTGGATCTATCGATCCTGTTTCTATTGATAAAGCTTGTATTGATATGGAAACTGATGCACCAGGTCTTCCATTTCTTAATGATAATGGTGAATGGTCTAGACCTTTAGAAAGGGGAGTGGAAAAATTTAAGGCTTTGAATCCAATTGTGGATCCCAACTATCAATTTGAAGCAGCTGTTAAAAATAAAATAGGATCAGTGGAGTATGAATTATTAAAAATATGATTATGTTATAAATTAATAGAGTATTTCTATATTATTCTAAAAATTCTCAAAGTGTTAAACATTTGAGAATATTTTCACTCAGTCCCGTGAAATATCTTTAAAATATTAAAAGATCTTAATTAATTATATTATTTATATATAAAATAAGTATTATAGCACATATTATTAATATCAATAAATAATTTTAAGTGAAAATTATGGCTCTTGCAGGTGAAAAAGTAGGAATTCCTTCCGCAGATGAGGCACCTATGATTGTTATGGCTCGGTATAAACAACCAATTGCAGGAATTTTTTCAATATTGATTGTATTTGTAATAAGTTGGATAACCTGGTTGATTTTTTTTGATTCACGATGGCATAATAGTAAGGTAGTACCTTATGCTTCTGTTATTGGAGGGTTTGGGTTAATAGGTGTGGTATGGGCAATATGGTTTGAGAACTGGCCGTATTATAATTGGTTCAAAACCCCTTGGAAAGTAGGCTTAATAGGAACAATAATAAATGTGGGGATAATCCTTATTTTTACATTAGTTTTGTTACCATTATTCAATTCATTTTACAGTGCTGATATTGTCGATGATTATGTTGCATGGTATGTTGGAGCCTCCATTTTTGGAGCGTTAAGTGGTTCTTGTTTTTCTTTTGCTGTTCTTTTTGTTGCAGGTACTATGTATTGGCCCTTTTTTAGACTAAAACAGCCGAAACGTGGAATTATTGTATGGATCATTGGATCTGTAATAACAATTTTATTTTGGTTCTTTTTATTTTTTCCTAATGGAAATAGAGAACCATATGCTACCATTTCAACAGCAGTAAGGGGTGTGTATTCAACAATCCCAAATTATCCTTTTTCTCTTGGATGGACTCAATGGATAATTGTTTTTTCTCTTCTCACTCTTATGGTATTTGAATATTGGCCATGGAATAAGTTAGGAAGAAAACAGCCTTATATTGGAATAATAGCTTTTGGCAGTTGTTTAGGACTTGGGTTATTAGTAAATTATATCTCTCCACTAATAGCTGAAAATGTATTTGATCCCTTTTTTGTTCTAATAGGTGGTGAACCTCCAGGAGATATTGCTCGATATGTAGGTGTTTATGTTATGCATATTAATTACGCGATATTTTTAACGTGTGCAGTTGTTCTGGTATCTCTATTTTTTGATAATTGGCCAAAAAAGTATCCACAGTGGAAAAACTTTCTATTTCGTTTTATATTAGTCATTGGAATTGGAACTATCGCATTTTTCGGATTCTATATCTTATCTCCATTTCTTTTTGGGGAGCCAAATAACTACTGGGAAATAAATCCAACTCCATTCGTTTTGTGGTTTTTATGGATTGAAATATTATTTGCTTATGTTTGGAGAAAATGGCCAATATATAAATCAGTATAAGGGATGAATAATGTTTAGGATAGGTGATAATTTAATATCGGAAGAATTTTCATGGATTGGGGATTGGGCAGGACGTCGTGCTTCATTAACACCGAATCGAGAAGCAATTTTTGATAATATAAACAAAAAAGTTTATTTATTTAAAGACCTTGAGATTAGAGCAAATAAATTAGCTCGTATTCTATTAAACGAAGGAATTTCAAAAGGGGATCGGGTGGCTATGTTTTCAACAAACCGAATCGAATGTATCGATTTATTTTTGGCAACCGGTAAAATCGGAGCGATTTTAGTTCCTTTTAACATACGTCTAGCTCTTAAAGAATTAGAGTATTTGATAAAAAAAACTGCACCTTCAGTTTTTTTCTATGAAGAACGATTAGAATCACAAGTTAAAGAAATTAAAGATATTAAATTAATATCTAAATATGTAGTATTAGGAGGAAAGACTAGGCTGCAGGATCCTTCGTCTGATGATTTAATGCAAAAAGTTTCAAGCTCAAGTGTCGAAAGACCAACTATAAATTTTGATGATCCCCACTTAATTTTATTTACAGGGGGCACTACAGGGCTTCCTAAAGGAGCGATACTTCCCCATAGACTCATTTTCTGGAATTCGGTAAATACAATATTGTCATGGGGTCTTAATCCCGATGATATTCAACCCCTATTGTTTCCATTATTCCATACAGGAGGTTGGAATGTTCTTTTAGTTCCATTTTATCACCTTGGAGCTAAAACAATATTAATGGGAGATTTTAATCCTCAAAAGACCATTCACGTCATTGAAAAAGAAAAATGTACTATTGTTATCGGAGTTCCAACAATGTTTCATATGATGTCAAATACCGCTATTTTTAATCAATCAAGTTTTGATTCAGTGCGCATTTTCATATCAGGGGGGGCTCCGTGCCCTGTTGCTATTATGGAAAATTATTGGAATAAAGATAAGTTATTTAAGATGGGATATGGATTAACTGAGGTTGGTCCAAATAACTTTTACCTTCCCGAGGATATAATTAAAAAGAAACCTACTTCTGTAGGATTACCTGTTTTTCACTGCGATATGAAAATCATTGATACAAAAATTAATAGGAGTGTAAAGCAAGGTGAAGTTGGAGAATTACTGCTTAAAGGGCCTCATATTTTTTCAGGATACTGGGATGAACCCGAAGAAACCGATAAAACTATTGAAGTAGATGGATGGGTTCACACTGGTGATCTAGCAATGCAAGATAAGGAAGGATTTTACTATATAGTTGGACGTAGAAAGGAAATGTATATCAGTGGAGGAGAAAATGTATATCCCGTCGAAATCGAAGAACTATTATTTAAACATCCTGCTATTGACTTAGCAGCAGTTATAGGAATACAGGACGAGAAATGGGGTGAAGTTGGAAAAGCTTTTATCACTTTGAAGCCTGGAAAATCTCTTAGTAAAGATGAAATTAATGCGTATTTGATTGAGAGGTTAGCTAGATATAAAGTTCCAAAATATTTTGAAATAAGAGATTCTTTACCAACAAGCGCAACAGGTAAAATATTAAAACGAGAATTAGAATAGGTGTTAGAATTTGGATTTTCGTAGCGTTGGACTGGAATCTTGGGGTGTTTATGTTCCTAAAGAAAGGCATTCAAGTGAATTTATTTCAAAAGAGACGGGAATTCCAAAAGATATTATTGAAGAGAAGTTTGGTCTTAAAAGTAAAAGTATCCCCAGTTTAGAAGACCACACTGT
>JBHLLU010000011.1:0-95667 GCA_048938895.1 Promethearchaeota archaeon | reverse complement strand
TGCACTTCTGTTAATAATTTAACTTTAGATTCGGCTCTCTTTATAAATGTAAACATTTAAATTCCCTAATTTAAGCAATCTATCTTTAAGAAAATATATTTTGAATAATTAATTTAAAACTATTTATTTGGCTATTGATTCAATCAATATAGGTATTTTTCCTATAATTAGAATAAAAATTATTCATGATGAGAATCTTTATATGCTTTTGCACAATGAGAACAACAAAAATTCATTTCTTTGCCATGGATCATTTCAGTATAAAAGTCTTCATATAACTTTACACCACAACTAGCACATATCTTTAATTTTGATTGAATAGCTACTTCTACTAAGTTATCGAACCTTGAAAATATTCTATCAGTAAAAGCTTTCCCAGAAGAAGTTAATTGATATCCTTTAGATCTCTCAGATTTTTTTGTATGGATTTCTTCAATATATCCTTCTCTCTTAAGTATTTTTAAAAAATCATAGACATAAGTAGGACTCGCAGTTTTTCCTATATCTTTTTTCAATCTGTCAAGAATAAAATAGCCTGTCACTGCATCTTTAGATTTTAGCATGACTAGAGCATATAGTTTTGTTAAATTCTGAACTTTTAGATCTTTATTTTCAGTCATAAAATTTTCCGTTTATTTAATTATTTCTAAATTATTTTTTTCTTTGATTTATAAAAGAAAATAATAATATTTAAATATATATTTTTGAGTATATATACTCAGGAGTAATAATTTTCTATAAAAACATTTTATCCAAAATGTAGAATTGAAATTTACAAAATATAATCAAAACGTATAATTATAAAGCATATTAATAAGAAATAGAATAAAATGTGATATTATATGGCAGGATCTAAAGAGGGAATAAATTTAAAATTATCTGGAATGACTTGTGCAAATTGTGCTCTTAAGATTGAAACTAAATTAAACAGTCTTGATGGAGTAAACACTGCGGTTGTGAATTTTGCTAATGAAGAAGCCACTGTAGAGTTCAACCCCAACAAGACAAATTATCAAAATTTTAAAGAAGCTATTAGAGATTTAGGTTATAAAGCATCATTGGCAAAAATGGATGTTAAGGTTTTAGATATACCCTCAGAAGAAGCCTTTAATAAATTTGTTAAAAATGCTTTAACTATAAAAGGAATCTACGATATAAGAGAGAACTACAAAGCATCCAAAATGTTCGTTGAATTTAACGAATTAGAAATTGATGAAAACGAAGTTTATTCTAAGCTTAAACAATTTGGGTATAAGATTGAGAAATCTGCTGGGGCAATAGACATGGAAATCATAAAACATAAGAAGGAAATGAGATACAGATTGCGCATTATGTTGATTTCATTACTTTTTTCGTTAATAATAACTCCAATAAGCTGGTTTGTTCCAGTATCATTTGAAAGGAACCTCCTCCTATTTTTTTTAGCAATTACAAATTACGGAGTTTCAAGCTCATTTTTTCTCATAGGTGCCTATAGATCCTTAAAAAATAAGTCAACAAATATGGATGTATTAGTGGCATTAGGTACATCTACAGCGCTAGTATATTCCATTTTAACTACGTTCCTAATCTCAGGTAAAACATTTTACGAAGCTATGAGTATGATCACCACTTTTTTATTAATAGGAAAATATCTTGAACATAAAACTAAAGGACAAACTTCTGAGGCTATAAAAAAATTAATTGGATTACAACCAAAGACAGCGACCATTTTAAAAGATGGAAAAGAATTGGAAATCCCTATAGAGGAGATAGAAGTAGGAGATATATTGGTTGTGAGACCTGGCGAGAAAATTCCTGTAGATGGCAAAGTAATTAAAGGAAAGACAAAAGTTGATGAATCTATGATCACGGGTGAAAGTAAATATGTTAAAAAAGGAATAGATAGTGAAGTAATTGGAGCAACAGTTAATCAAAATGGACTTATTCATATTGAAACTGAGAAAATAGGAAAAGATACTTTATTATTTCAGATTATTGATTTTGTTAAACAGGCTCAAAGCAGAAAAGCGGCAAAACAACAATTAGCGGATAAAGTTAGTAATTATTTTGTCCCCTTAGTTGTAATCATAGCAATTAGCGCATTTCTTTTTTGGTATTTTGTTGGACCACAATTTTTTTCCAGACTAGAACCAATAAGGTTAGAAACTTCCTTACTGGTTTTTACATCAGTTGTAGTTATTGCATGTCCATGTGCTTTAGGACTAGCCATTCCCACAGCTGTAATGGTCGGAACAGGAAAAGGTGCTGAAAATGGGCTTTTAATCAAGGGTGGAGATTCTCTCGAATCGATTAACAATATTAATACAATTGTATTTGACAAAACTGGGACTTTAACTGTTGGCAAGCCAAAAGTCTCAGTAATTTTTGCTGAAAAAGCTTTAAATGGTACTGGTTATGATGATAATGATATTTTGTTATATGCAGGGAGTGCTGAAATGGGATCTGAACATCCACTTGGAAGAGCGATAATCGAAGAGGCAAATCAAAGAGAGCTTTCTCTCAAAACTCCTTCAGATTTTGATGCTATATCTGGGAAGGGAATTAAAACAAAAATAGAAAATAAAGAAATCTTAATTGGAAATGATAAACTGATGACGGATAATAATATAATAATTGAGGATTATAAAATGAAATTTCTTGAATTTCAAAAACAAGGAATAACTACAATTTTCATTGGTATAGATAACAAAATCAGAGGTATTATTGGTATTTCTGATAGAATTAAAGATCAAGCACCTTATGCATTAGAAAGATTGAGAGAAATGGGTTTAGATATCTATATGATAACAGGTGATAATTTACAAACAGCATTAAGTATAGGTACACTCTTGAAAATTGATGAGAAACATATACTTGCAGAAGTTTTACCTAATGAAAAAGCTTTAAAAGTTCAAGAACTCCAAAAATCAGGAGATCAGAAAATTGTAGGGATGGTTGGTGATGGTATAAATGATGCACCAGCATTAGCACAGGCAGATGTAGGTATCGCAATTGGTTCTGGCACAGATGTAGCAATTGAAACAGCAGATATTGTGCTCATGAGAGGTGATGTGAGAAATGTTGTTTCAGCAATTAATTTATCAAAAAAAACTTATAAGAAAATGATAACAAATCTATTTTGGGCATTCATTTATAATATTATTGGAATCCCATTAGCTGCTGGATTGCTATTTGGGTTAACTGGATTTTTCTTACCACCATATTTAGCAGCTGTCTTCATGGCAACTAGTTCAGTATCAGTAGTAACAAATGCCTTATTCTTAAGGAGATATGAACCTAAAACACCACAACAAATTGAAGAAGAAAGGTTGTTAATATCTCAAGAAAAGGTTACAGACCCGGTATGTGGAATGAAAATAGATCCAAGACGAGCAATTGAATTTGAATATAATGGTAAAATTTATCATTTCTGTAACCCTAATTGCGAAGCTCATTTTAAACGAGAACCTGAAAAATTTAAAAATTACGATGCTATGGATCCAAAATTAATGCAAATTAAAAATCAGGTAATAGATACAAAAAAAGAATTAGAAAATATTGAAATACAAAAAAGTGAGGTTGATAAAAGCATGAGTAAATTAAAATGTATGGAATGTGGATTAGAACAAGAATTACCAATGCATTGTGGAAAAGCAATGCATAAAGAAGGTGATCAATTAGTCTGCTGGATGGGGGCTAGTTGTGGTGCTCAACCAATTCCAGAACATCATGGAAAAAAGATGGAAATTATTGAATAATTAATTATTGGTGAAATTTTGAACAGGTTGCAATTAAGATGTTGCAAATGTGGGAATATAATGGAAACACTGCCAGGTGGAAGTCAAGATATAATAATAGATGAAGAGACTGGAGAAATACTTTATTGGTGTGGAAAAAAATGTGGTTATAGGCCTGCTGATAGTCTTGTATGTGAAAAATGCCAAGAAAAAACATCTTGAGTAATATTTTTTTAGATCCCTTTTTTATAATTTATAAATAAAACTTTAAAGCTATTTTGATATTTTTATAGTTAAAGATAATGTAATGAGTGCTAGTCTATGAAATACTACTCTAATATTTTAAAATTAATTGGAAAAACACCCTTGGTTCGAATTGAAAAAAGCAACCCGAATCCAAATGTATTAATGTTAGCTAAATTAGAGAAATATAATCCTGCTGGCTCTGTTAAAGATAGAATAGCAATTTCCATGATAGAAGAAGCTGAAAAAGAAGGCATTTTAACAAAGGATAAAATTGTAATAGAACCAAGTAGTGGAAACACTGGTATAGGATTATCCTTAGTTTGTGCTGTAAAAGAATATCAATTAGAAATAGTGATGCCTGAGAGTATGTCAGTTGAACGTCGTAAAATAATGACAGCATATGGTGCAAAAATAACATTAACTCCTGGAGAAACAGGAATGAATGGAGCACAAGACTATGTTAAAGCTCGAGTTAAAGAGAATCCCGAGAAATATTTTTTTCCAAATCAATTTGCGAATGAAAACAACCCTTTAGCACATTATCGGTATACCGCAGAGGAAATAATAGAGGATACGGATGGTGAAATTGACATTTTTGTTGCTGGGCTTGGAACTTCAGGAACATTAATGGGAATTTCAAAAAGATTGAAAGAATTTAATCCTGAGGTTAAGATTATAGCTGTTGAACCTGAAGCAGGAGAACCGATTCAAGGTTTAAAGAGTTTGGAAACATCATATATCCCCGAAATCTATGATGAATCAAGAATTGACGAAAAAGTATATGTTACTATGGAAGATGCTGCACATGCGTCTCGGATGTTGGCATTACAAGAAGGTATTTTTACAGGTATTAGTTCAGGAGCAGCTTTACATGTTGCATTAGAAACTGTAAGAAAAATGAAATCTGGTACTTTAGTTGTATTGCTTCCAGATAGTGGAGAAAAATATATTTCTAATCCGATTTATGCCCCTGAAAAATGCTTAGAATGTACAAAAAGATGTAAAATTAAAACATTATGGGATGACCAGTACATTTCTCAAATTTCAGAGTGGTGGGAAAGTGATAGTGACTAGTCTCTTTTTCTAACCTCCTCCCGTTCTTTTAATTTTTAACCATATTTCTAAAATAATGAATATTAGTAATCCAACAATACATAGTATTGCTCCTACTAGAAACGCACATTGATAAGCAAATACCTCGCTTATTCCTTTGTTTATCAAAAAATCAATTAAAGGACCACTGATTAGTGTGCTAGCCGAACCCCATGATAGAAAAAAGGTTGTGTTGTAAACCGCAAAGAGTGTTCCTCTCGTTTTCGCCGAAATTAGTATTGAAGCAATGGCATACGACGATGCATATATTATAACCTCTGCTGCTCCCAATAAAAATCCACCTATAAAAATTATTTGTAAGATACTAGTTGTGGCAGTAATTATCAGAGCGATAATCCCTACTAAGGTACCAAAAATTAATGTCTGAGAATGACCAAGCTTTCTACTTAAAAATCCTGCTGTAAATCCAATCGTCATTGCTGCTATTGATCGCATATTTGCTACTAGACTCAACATTATACTATTTAAATTAAATCCTGAATCTAAAGAAAGATACTGCGAATAAGGTACAGCAATGGAATTCCTTCCAAAATTTATAAAAATTAAGGCTATTATGAAAACAATAAATACAAACAATTTTTTTTGATTATTGTTAATTTCATTTGATAATTCTTCATTTTTAAGATCTTCATGTTCAATTCCGCCTTCGGGAGCTAATAACATAGGGAGCGACGAGACAAACATTACACCTGAAGCCACGAAAAATAAAGGTCCATTTCTGAATCCAAAACCAGAATCATATAATATGCCACCTATAAATATTCCAATTATTCTTCCTACACCACCTAAACTGGTTAATTGGCCCATTAGTTTGCTACGTTTTTCAGAAGGATATAAATCACTTATCAATGCGCTCCATCCTATATTCGACATTGACCAAAACATTTCAACCCCACTAAGACCAATAATGATAATATATCCCGCTAGATACAAATTTCGAATGGAGAAATGTATTGCCCAAATTATTAATGTACCAACACCAGCTGAAATTTCCCCACATATGATGAATGTTCGACGACGTTGAACTTTATCACTTATAGGACCCCATACAAAGTTTTGGAATATGACACTCATTACCATAGGTAAGGTAGCATATAATGTTGTTTCCCAAACTGACATGTCTAGAAATTCTTTCAAATAAATTGATAGAAATGTGTAAAACATTCCTCTTCTAAACATCGCAAGCATTTGAAAGGAAGAAAGTCCGAAAAATATTTGCAATGGGGATTTTTCTGATCCTTTATTTGGCATTTTTTCAGATGGAGTATGTTAAATTTATTAAATATTGAAAAGAATGATTTTTTCTAAATATTCTGAACTTTAAAATCGTGACAAAGAAAAGGGGATAATATAGACCAAAAACGACTAATGATTAAAAATTTTTATAGATTCCACTCAGGATTGTTTCTTTTCGAAAACTTTGATAATATTATCAATAAGTTTCCTCATTTTGGGAGCATCTGGACTTCTTTTCAACTGCTCTGAATATAATGGATAATATTTATATAAAGTATCCATTAAAACAACCCAAGACCTTTGAGATTCAGTATTATCAGGAATTTGTCTTTTAATTTGGAATAGAACTCTTTTTTCTCTTTTTGCTTTTAAGTTTTTAAGAAAAAATTTGGTGACTATAATTCTGAAATTAGTATATTCTTTTGGTCTAAAATTGGCTAATGAATAGTTCATGTTATCATCAGTAAAGGGTAGTATCTTTATCTTTTTATCTTCAGGCTCATCCGGATTTTCTACTAAAGAAATTTCTAAATCGGTTTTATTAAATTCTTCTAAAATAAGATATAATTCTCCAGGTGTTATTTTTGTAGCTAATTCAATTTCATTAGCAATTTCAGATATAGGTATATAGAAATCAGGAGTCTTTTCTGGATTTTCCATTCTATATATGTACTCTTTTTTTATTATTTGAATAATTTGATATTTCAAATCTTCTGTAACAGAACTAAATGAAATTTCTGTCTCTTTTAGTTTTTCCTTACGTAAAACTTCATCTTTTTGTTTCTTACCATAATTTGTTGATAATGAAGAGATAAAACTGTTAGTTGCTTCACCAGTTTCAGGCACACTTTTTAATCTACTAGTTTTTCTATCTTTTTCTAATGCCGTTTCTAATAATCTCTCGCTCAGATATCTTCTTGCTTTTTTCTTCGCAATCCCTTTCTTCTCAAAACGTTCAGTAACCGAGACAAAATTAATCATTTTTATGGGTTTTCCCAAATCTTGTTTTTCCTCAGTGATTAATACATCCATATCTTTTCTCGCTAGTTGTTCCAAAAGATTGTAGACATTTCCTAGTGATAATTGAGTTGCTTTGATGAGCTCTCTTTCAATGATTTCGAGGGGATAAGCTTCACCTCTTCTTATATATTCACTCCTAATAATATTGTAAATTTTATCCATATTTTTTTCTATTTCACCAACTGTTTCTTTTTGTAATCTCATAAACATGGAGGTTTCATGAGGTTTTAAATAATAGACTAATATTGTACTCCCCAAGAAAAAAATCATGAGAACAGAAATAATATATTTATCTGCCATAAGCACTACACCTACATCACTTAAAGCTTGATTCTGAACTTCATATGATAGCGCGAAGCGAGATAAAGTCTGGGCAAGAACACAGGCTAGGCATAATAAGATTAAACCATCTTTTTTAAAAAAAAGTATACGCCATCCTAATGTACCTCCTGTTTTCTTAACAATTCGATATAAGAAATACATAGATACAATAAATTCCAATAAGAAAATATAAGATGTTGCTGAACCTGTTGCCCCAATCGTTGCTTTTAATGCAGTAACGGTATCTTCCTGAAGAAACATGAAAACACTAATTTGAAAAATTTGAAAAAAGAAAATAAAAAGAACAATTAAAGAAAAAGTGAAGTTATCAAATGTCCCTGCTCTCTTCGTTTCTGCTCGTCTTCTAGTAAGTACAAATTCGAAGATGATAAAGACAAGTGTCATTACTAGACTGAAATAAATTAGAGGCATAATTACCCTCATTTCTAAATTATAAACTCTTACTGCACTTGTCGGGTCAACCTTTCCAAAAATATCTAATGATATAAATACTAAAAGACTCCGATAAAATAATGATATCACGACTAAGATCCCTAGTATAATAAATGGGATAATAATCGCAAGTAAGTATCTTGGAATTGAATATTTTTTTATAAATCTTGCTTCGATTTTTGTTGAGAATTTTCTTGAATAGATATAGAATCGACTGCTTAAAAGTAATAACCAAATCATTGCTAAAGTTAACAGATACGTCATAAAATTGAGATGTATGGAGTAGTACAAATACAATAATACTATAAATAACACTAAAATTAATACAAAATATAAGATAACTTGTTTAATAGCTGATTTTTTTTCAAAAAAGAAGATTCTTATTTTATCTACACTGAAAATAAATGAAAGTACCAAAAAAAAGGCCACTATAGTGTTTGAAAAAACAAAGGGATTGCCAAACATGAGTATGTTAACCCATGTTTTCTCCTGCAAATTAATTGCTACAATTAATAATAGGGAATAGACAATAAATATTGCATATAATCCATAAAATTTTTTCTGGAAAGAATATGACTTTGGTATTTTCCCATCTATATATACTTCCTGATGAATAATTTTATCTGAATAAAAAGAAGACAATTGATTTCTTACTTTTGATGATATTCTATATAATTTAGTTCTTTGTTTAGAGGTGAAACCTTGAACTTTTTGTTTAATCCTGTTTTTACTAGGTTTTGACTTTTTTGAAGAATAAGGTTGCTCGTCAGACATTATATGTATTAATTCTTCTTTTTAATTTAAACCTAATTATAATATAAAAATAGAAAGATTAAGTAATCAATAGAATAGACTAAACATATCTAGTTAATTGATAAATTTCATATGAAATCTTTAAAAATACTCTAATATAACAATACATATAATATCTTGAATATTTTTTTCGTAAGCATGAAAAAAACTCAAATCGAAAATAAAGAAAATCTAATTAACTTGGTTAGAAAAGCTATTGAATTACTTTGTGAAAAAAATATTTCACGTGTTGTGATTTTATCCTCTTATAAAATAAGCTCTGTTCTGAAAGAATCCTTCGGGATTGATATTAAAGTTGATAAAATTGGGAGAATTCTTAGTCATGTAGCTAAATTAAATCAATTAAAAAGGCTTGGTACAAATATCCCAAAATATAAACTTCAAATTTCAAAAGTTTCAAGTTTACAATTTTATTAGTAAAAATTAGGTTAAATTTCTAAATTCTGTAATAGTTTTTTGTAGTTTTTCAAGCAATATTCTAACTTCTGAATAACTATCTTTAACTGGTTTTAATTCTGCATCAAGTTCTTCAAATTTGCTATCAATTTGTTGTTTAAAAGGAGTCGCAATTTTTTCCAGATGTTCATTTATGTTTTTTGTAAGATTTTTTATGTCATTATCTCGATCTGAAGCGAGATTGCTTAATTCTATTATCGAAGTATTCAAATCAGCATTCATATTTAAGCTCTGTTCTAAAGTTGTCAATATTTCTTGTATTTTTTTATCTAGAGGATTCACCTTATTTTTAATCTGATCCTCAATTTTTAGTTTTGATTCTTCAATTGTTGATTTCAAAATATTGGAAATTTCGTTTCGTAATTCTTTCTGATCATTGACTCGCTTATCGATGTATTCAGTAATATTCTTTTTAAAAAGACCAGATATTTCTTCAAATGTATTATTGAAATATTTTTTTACATCACTAAGACCATCAGAAAGTGTATTTTTCAATTGATTCAATGATTTGCTAATATGATCCATTCCCGTTAGAGATCCTTGAGTTACCCCACCAATCCATGAGTCAAATTGAGATTTATATGTTTGACCTAATGCTTCCTTAATTTTCTCAAAACCATTATTAAACCCTAATATTACTTGATCCACTTGCTCTGAATAGTCTTTAATGCTTTCTTCTATTAAATCCTCGGTTGAAGAAGGTATTTCTTGAAGTTCTCTTGAAGATTGTTCCTTAAATTCTTTAATCATTATTGGAGATAACCGTTGAGAATCTTCCATAAATTTTTTTACCCATTTAAAAAAGTCTAATTTAGCAGGAATCTCTAATTCATATGGCATTTCAAGATATTCATCGGATTTCTTATAATTTTTCAAAGAAAAAATCTTAAATCCAAATTCTCCCTCTTTACCCATAAGACTATGATCGAAGACAATCACAAAACCTAAAGGATATTTATCATTTTGGAAAAACTTATGGTTTTGGATTGTAATTTCAGTAAAATCAAGACCCCAACCAGGTCGTGAGAGATACCAACCGATTATATTCATTTCTTTCTCTTGATATTCTTTTTCTAAGTTCGCAAACAACTCAATATCTTCTTTAGTAAAACCTGTTGAAACGTGAATTCCGTGTTGTATAGGAATAATATTGATTAAGTTGACTAATTTGTTACCTTCATCAACTTCACCTATACAAACACCCATTACTTCTACACTCTCATCTAATGCTTCATTTCCAAACCTTAACACATGAGTCATCATCCGAATAAATGCATCTGATTTTATTATGATCTTATAAACACTACTTTCTTGATTATTTTCCTTTGGTGTCAATTTTTTCTACTCTCCTCCTTTTTCTAATTTTTTGATTTTACTTAATAATTCTTGATTTTCTACTCTAAGTTCCTTTACTGTTTTCTGCAAGTCTTTATTTTCATTCTGCAAAGCAGTTATTTTATTCTTTATAGGACTTTTTGAGCTTTCTAATAATATAATTGCTGCTTTTAAATCTGATAGATAATTTTTTGTGTCTTTATAAAGATTATTTAAATTTCCTCTAATTTTACTTAATTTTTTATTGAAAGATGTTGCTAAATCTTCCTGTAAGGTATTTAAATTTCTTTGAATCAACATATCTATAGATCTATATTTTTCTGTATAACTCTTTATTTCAGAACTACTTTCCCTAAGATTCGACAGATTATTTGAGAGATTATTGTTAAAATCTAAAATGCTATTTGATAAATCTCCAAGCCTTGTTAAAATATGGCTAAAAATTTCATCTTTAAGTGAAGTGTCAACTTGAATTGTGAATTCTGTTTTTGAATTGAGGACTAATTCTGTGATGTTCTCCTTTTCATTATCTAACTCTTCGAGTTTATCATCTACATAGAAATCTAAATCTTTCATGTCATTTTGCAAATCATAGTTAAAAGATTGCTGTAGACTTATGATTTGTTTACTCAACTTATCTCTAATTTCTTTTAAATCATTCCGCATGCCTGAATTATTAATATATATTTTATTGACAAGGTCTTGACCCCAAGTTTTTAGAAGATAAACAAATGGCTTAACTGATGACTCAAGGAATTTGTTCATTCCTTCTTTCAAAGTTGAAATCATTTCATCATAATTGATTTCTGGTAATTTCGATTCTATTTGTTCTTCTTCAGGAATAAACACACCACCAAATATATCGATGGTTTCGTTTAACTCGAGAATTTGGGGACCACTTGTATGAACATTATTGATTAATTCCATTATTTTAATGTAAAATTCAAGGCTATCGGGAGGTTCAACCAAAGCTTTTACCTCATGATAATCTGATTTTAAAGCTAATGAAGGATCTTCTAGTCTAGTTTCACTTAATCTAAATGCTCTAAACCCAAGTTCACCCGGCTTATCAAGATAGGTGTGATCGAATACGATTCCTATACCACTTGGATTTTTTTGCCAAAAAATTTGATTATATTTGTCAGTTTCACTAAAAAATATACCTAATCCTGGATGGGAATGGTACCACCCCACAGAAAACCAACCAAGATCACCATATTGTTCCCATATTTTTGTGTCTAGTTCTCCAAATGCACCTAATTGTTCAACTGAGAATTTAACTTCTATCGTCCCTCCATGAGAAACAGGTACTACATCTTCGATAATTACATCTTTTATTTCGCCTTCTCCTTCAAGGCGCCCAATTAGAACTCCCATAACCTCAGATAATTTAGTGTGCTCGATAAATTTAGAACCAAAACGCAAAACATGGAGTAACATTTTGTAATAAGCAAGAGGTTTTATTGTAACTGTACTTTGATCGCTTGTTTTCCCCATTTTCAATTCACTAGTTTTTTCAAATTTATGATATATATATAGATTGTATGATTTTAAATATTTGAATAAAAAGTATTTAATTTAAAAAGTTCTATTTATAATTCTGATAGGATAAATTGATAGGATAATTAGAGTAATTTATTATTCGTGTGGTAATGGTTTTCCGCAATAAGGACAAAATTTCCAATCTAAATCCTTTCCACAATGCGGACAAAAACTTGATCCTTTTGAACTTGTCGGTGTTGTTTCTACCATTCCTTGTTTTGGGATAGATGGTAATTGTCTGGTTGTCTTTAAGGTTACAGCGTGTTCTTCTTCTTTTCTAGCAGCGACAGAGGCTTTAAAAGCTTGTCTTCTTTCCTCTTCGATTTCCTCTTGACTTTTTACTCCCTCTTGTTTAACCCAACCTTGAACCTGAGGTCTTTTTAATTCACTTTGTGGGACCTTTTCCAATTCTACAGAGCTAGTTTCTGATATAGGTGCTACTACTTTTCTTTCATCTTTCTTTTGAATTGCTTGCTTAACTAAAGCTTGTGTTGTTTTCATTACCTGATGAGGATTTATATTGGGAATTGCTACCGTACGTAGAACCCATCCCACGATTAAATTTTGATTTGGAAATCCCCCTTCAACATCTTCATCTTTATAAACATACGATTCGATTACATCTCTTCCCTTTAACAAGCGAGAAGCCCACTTACCATTAATTAATCCCAATTGGATACGATAACTTGTACCTGGTACCCCTAGTTGACTGGTAAGTGGCTCGAATCCTCTTTCTGTCACTAATAATCACTTTTTAAATTATATTTAATTAAATCGAGTAATATTATAATGGTAAATTTTAAATTTAAAATATTTTTGATCTCATGCTAAAATTTATTACTAAAATTAAAAGTTTTTTGGATGAGAAGGCCATAAATGTAAATTATCAAATACTCTTATGGAATGAAAAAAGCATAAATACAAAAATTTGTATTATTTTGTAAAGTGATTTTTAAAACCATTTTTTAAATATATTCCAATTCTGAATAAAAAAATGACTGTATTAATCAATAAAAAAGCCTATTTGACAATTGTAGCCGCATCAGTAAGATTTGCTAATGCTCGAATTCCTAAAGATGATTGGCTTGAAGTAAGTGGCATATTTACCGGTCGTAATGAAGGAAATGATGTAATTATCTCTTCAGCATATCCTATAATGCACCAGAAATTAGACAAAGATGCTGTTATCGATCAATATAAATGGTCAGATGAAGACTATGAATCACTTTATATAATCGATGAAGAAGCATTTTCAAGAGATCCTCCTGAATTTGTAGTAGGTTGGTGGCATTCTCATCCTGGATTTAAAGTTATGATGTCTCATATTGATATTAAAACTACTTTATCATATCAACAAAATAACGACTTAGCCATTTCCCTTGTCTTTAATCCTCAAAGATTAATCAGACAAATTGAGCTTGCTGATAAAAAAGGAGATCCAGATATTCAATTGAAAAATGATCCTGGATTTAAAATATTTCGATTAGATAATGTAAATAGTGGAATTGAAGCATCTTATCATACTGTAGATTATAAAATTGAGGGGTATGAAAGTTTGGAACAATTAATAAGTCTAACTCAAAAATTCATTGTTGATGCAACTAATCTTCTTCCAAAAGATAACGTACCTCAAACATATGAAAAAATAGTAGATGAAAGAATTGAAGAATTAAATTCTTTACTATTGGGAACTGAAGAATATTTATCAACGTTAACCCGACGTGGTGAAAAACATCGCATCCCGGATGTATTAGAAAACCAAAGCCAAGAAATTCATAGATTTGTTGAAGAAACAAATAAAAAAATAGGATTTATTAGTGAATTCATTGAATATTTAGAATATAAAGAACGTGATACAATTATTCCCCATGTAGAAAAGATATTACTCAAGTGGGAAGATATCACAGCAGGATTAGGCAAAAAGTTAAAAGAGTTATCTAAAAAGTTTTAAAAATAATAGATTCAAAAATATTTTTCATCTTATTTTTAATTTTGATACATTTTTATTTGATTAAGCGTTATTTTGTTTAAGAAAACTACGAGTAAAAAAACCCACCGTTAAATAATAAATAATGCACCTAAAATCATGAGAAAACTCAATTTTCCTTTCACAGCAATTCTTGGACAAGATAAGATGAAAATGGGTTTAATTCTAAATCTCATCGATCCTTTGATAGGAGGGATCTTGATGACTGGCCATCAAGGAACTGGAAAGAGTACTGCTGTACGAAGTCTCGTGGAACTTATGCCCCAAATCGAAGTTATTAAAAACTGTGAATTTTCCTGTGATCCAAATTCAGATATAGATGATTTATGTGAAACTTGCAGAGAAAGAATGGAAAAAAATAAGGTTGAAAATGAATTTAGAGATATGTGGCTAGTTAATTTACCATTGGGTGTTACAGAAGATATGGTTTGTGGGTCATTATCCATTGATAAAGTACTCACAGAAGGAATCAGAGCTCTGCATCCAGGATTATTAGCTAAAGCTAATAGAGGTATTTTATATGTGGATGAAATTAATTTACTACAGGATCATATTGTTGACGTTCTTTTAGACTCTGCCGCTTCTGGTGTGAATATAATAGAGAGAGAGGGCATTTCTGTATCACATCCATCAAGATTCATTCTTGTGGGAAGTATGAATCCTGAAGAAGGAGATTTAAGACCACAAATTGCTGATCGTCTTGGTTTGGAGGTTCGAATTAAAGCACCAAGAGACAATCAGTTACGTGCTGAGATAACTAGAAGAGTAATAGATTTTGATGATAATCCAAAAGAATTTGTAAAACAATATGAGGATAAACAAGAGACTCTAAGAAAACAAATTCTAAATGCTCGGAAAATAATTAAGGATATACAAATACCCAATTCAATTTATGAATTTGTATCAAAAATTGTAAGCGAATTAGAGATATTCTCTCAAAGAGCAGACATTACCTTTATAAGATGCGCGAGAGCTCATGCTGCACTAAATGCGAGAAAAGATATAACTGAAGAAGATTTAAACATTGCGATGGATTTAGTTTTCGAGCATAGAATTCAATCTCTACATTATGAAATGACTCCTGAAGAGATCCAGTCGAAAATCGCTGAAGTCTATGGAAAAATTAAAGAAGCCTATGAAGATACCAATGTTCTTCAACCTAACCGCGAAACAGAAGGTCCATTGAAACATGATAATGGTGAACAAAAAGAATTTAAACGACAATCAGTAGATCCTGATAAAGTTGATATACCAGAATCAAGAGAACAGAAGCTTCCTCCACCAAAATACCCAGATGATAAAAAAAGGAACCCTAAACCTGCTGGGGGCTGGAAAGTAAAACATATTCCCTTTGATGATGATTTAAAATTTTTTGAAGCAAAAAATATATCATTACCTTTTATATATCAGATGGAGAAAAAAATGACATCTATCCTAGATAATATTAGAAAGGATCGGAAGATTTCTGACTATGGTGGGAGAGGAATTGGGAGGAGAATTAAAATATCTTCATCTCAAAAAGGTAGGTATGTTTCATATAGAACTCCAATAAACGAACATCCAAAAAGTATCGCATTAGATGCAACAATTAGAAATTATCTTAAAAATATAGCATATAACGAGACGAATATAGATTTCCCAATACATTTTGATAAATATGATTTAATGGATAAAATTTATGAGTATCGTGCGCCATTAGCTCTCTTTTTCGTATTAGACAGCTCAGCATCAATGTATTATGTAATTAAACAAATGACCGACGTGATATTGTCACTACACCGCGAAGGATATAGAAAAAGAGATAAAATCGCATTGATTGTTTTTCGAGGCAAACAAGCAGTTGTATTACAGAAACCAACTGTAAATTTTAAATTGGCTATTAACAAATTGAAAAAAATTGAAGGAAAATCGTATACTCCTATGGCGGCAGCACTAAAAAAAGTATCAGAACTTATTAGGGTTGAAAAACTAAAAGATAGAAATATTATCCCTATTGTTTTTATATTTAGCGATTGTGGAGCCAATATATCTGTAAAGTATCCTGACTTAATAGCTCAAATTGAAACAGATTATTCTTTAATCACTAATGAACTAAAAGAGTTAACCAAAAAATTGTCAAAGCAAAAAATACATATGGTTCTCTTGGAACCTAAAAAATCATACGCAACACATGCTCTTGGGGTTCATACTTATTCAGCAGATCAAATTAAGAAAAATTTCAAAAAGTATGCTAATGCACAAATATACAAGTTTAATAAATATAATCCAAATTCTTTGATCTTAGAATTGAAAAAAATTCTATAAGTGCTTTAAATCCCTATTCTTTCTTATTATATAATGGTTATTCAAACAAGATCAGTACTTGTTATCGGGTTCAATATACGACCTTTAGCATATTCATTGAAGAATGCAGGTTATGAGGTATATGCAGTAGATTTTTTTGGTGATATGGATCTTTATCCAAATGTGAAAGATTGTTTAATCGTAAAAAAAGAGTTTAAGACTAGTTATAATTCAATTAAGGAGCCATACAGCAAATTATTCCCTGATTTAACAATAAAAATGTTAATTAATCACCCAAATGTAGATTTCTTGATAATTGGAAGTGGATTAGATGACGCATACGAAGAAAGAGAAGAAATAATACAATATCTAAAAAGTAAGAGGAAAAAAATTTTAAATTTAAATAATGATATCCAGACAATTAAAAAAGCTCGAGATATTGAATTTATTTATGAATTTTTAAAATCTAACAGGATTTCTGTTCCCTTTACAGTTCCATATGAAAATTTAGATTCTAATAAAACAAATTTTAACTTTCCATGTGTTCTTAAAAAAGTCAAAAGTGCAGGCGGGATAAATGTATTCAAAATCGATAATCCTGAGGCATTTACTGCTATTGTTGAAACATTAGAACTTAAAGATTTTAATCCATCAGAGTGGGTGATTCAAGAATTTATAAGAGGAATTCCTGTCAGTTGTACGACTATTTCGAATGGTAAAGAATGCGAACTTATTTCTATAAATCAGCAAATAATTGGGAATCAAATTTTAAATCCCCCAAAACAATTTATGTATTGCGGGAATATTGTGCCAGCGAAATTACCCAGTAAAGATAAAAAATTAATATCCAAACTATCGAAGATGTTATCAATTGAATTGGGATTAAAAGGAATCAACGGATTTGATTTTGTTTTAAAAGATCATTACCCTTATCTGATGGAAATTAATCCTCGAATCCCTGGGTCAATAGGAGCATCTGAATTAAGTTTAGATTTGAATTTGTTAGATTTGCATATCAGAAGTTTTTTACCAAATGAATGGAAGAATGTTAAAATTTCAATAAAAACAAAAAAGATTAATGGATATTCAACAAAGTTAATATTCTTTTCACCAAAACAAATCAATCCACAGCTTATCTCAAAAATAAATCAAATTCAATTTATTCATGATAAAAGTGAGCCAATAAAGGATTTACAAAAAGGTGAACCTGTTTGTACAATCTTGGTTAAAGCTAAACGAAAATTGGAATCCTACAAAAAAGGTTTAGAGATAGTAAATAAAATAAATGAGACCATTGGATTATAGCTATTGATTATCCTTTAAATATTAGTCATTATAAATTTTCAGCTTTTTATAATCCCTTTGATCTTAGCAATGTAACCTCCCAATTTTCTCTCATCAGCTTCAGGAACTGCTAGAGCAAGAATCCTATTCTCATCCAAATCATGGATGATCACAGAACCATTTTCACCACCAATTATGGAATATTCCATCCCACTTTCTAATAATACCCCTGATAGATTATATAATGCAGCAACCATCGCTGAGAGTATTGGTTCTGGCATTGTCGATTGTATTTTTATCGGTAATCCATCCTTAGTTATTATAGCTAATACTAATGTGTTAGGGATTGCTCTCTTTAATCCTTTGAAAATTTCCTCTTTTAATATATCAGAAGTTTCAAGTATTGCAGAAATTTTTAAAGCTAGCTTTTGTAAGTTTTTAATGTGTGAATCCAAACCTTCAAGTTCAGCAATTTCTCGATTTAAATAAACAATCATTGTAATATTTTCAGTAAGAATAGATAACACAATACGATCTTTACCAGTAATCAAATTATATGCGACATCTTGATTTAATGAATCTTTTAACATCTTAGACGATAGATATACTAAACTACTGTTAGCTGCTGTGATCTCTCCAGTCGTCATTTTTATTGACTTTTTAAAAATATTTGCAATTTTTGTACCTTCAGGAGTTCCCACATTAATTCCTAATATAGCATTTGTAGATTCTAGTTCCTTTTCGATGAGTTCGGAAACATCTGATTCTAATTCTTGTAGAATCTTATCTTGATCTTCCATGATTCAATATTATATATCTGCACATAAAAAGATAGTCTAATAATTAAATAATAATAACTAGAGAGTATATGGGATCAAAAACAAATTCCTTCGTGATCATATTAACAGCGGGATATGCCACAAGATTGCGACCCTTATCTGATAGGATCCCCAAACCATTGATTGATATTAACGGAAAAACTTTACTTTCCAGAATAATCTCTACTTTTAAAGAAGCGGGTTTCAATAGGTTTTGTTTTGTTATAATGTACAAAAAAGAATTAATCATAAAAGAAATATTAAAGGAAAAAGAGATTGAAACAATTTTTATTGAACAAAAAAAACCAACTGGAATGGGTGACGCTATTGCTTTAGCATTCAATTCAATCTTAAAAAAATATAGAGACATTACTGATTTCTTTATAACCGCTGCGGATATAATCTTTTCTAAATCAGAACTGTTAAGGATGCACAAGCTTTTTGAACATTCCGACATAGTATTGAGTTTAATGAAATCAATGGATATTGAGGTTGCTAGAAGCCATGGAAACGTTAAACTAAAAAAAAGCTCAAATTTAAGCAAAGAGTTCGATGAAAATCAAGGTTTAAGAATATTTGATATAATAGAGAAACCTAAACCATCCCAAATTCTGAGCAACTATTACTCACTCCCATTATATCTAGCAAATAAGAAAATGTTGAAATTTTTGCAGAACATAGGCTTTTCTGAGCGTGGAGAGAAAGAATTTCAAGATGTACTGAAAAATGCTTTGATGCATAATTTAAATATTCGAGGTATAAGAATAGTCTCTCCTTTAATCACAGCGGATAATATAGGGAAATTTCACTTAACATCGTTAAAAGATATTATTAAAATGAACAAGAGATTTTTAACTGGATTAAATTTGAGTCCATATGAAGGGAACAAACCAACTTATTTAGAACCATTAAAGATTGGTAATCAAAATTTATTTGGGAATAATGTTACATTAGGTCCTCACGTTATCATTGGCAACTCATGCAGTCTAGGAGATTTTTCTCAAATATCCAACTCGATTCTGTATGATAATGTAACCCTAGGAAAGTCTTGTATTTTAGATTGGTGTATTATTGATGAGGGCGTAACCTTGCCTGACAATCTCAAAGCATCAGACTGTTTTTTTACTAAAGCAAATGCAAAAGATTTTGAAATCATAAATTTTTAATCTTTGCTTACGATAGTAAATAATATAAATAGGAATTTTAGTATGATTAATATAAAAAGGAATTTTCGATTGGTATGGATGAGTACGAATTAAAAAAGCTAGTAGAGACAAAAGACAATCTCCTTCGCATAAAAGACGAACAAATAGAAACTCTTGAAAGTTCTATAAAATGGAAAGATGAACAAATTAATACCTTGGAGAATTCATTAAAGACTAAAGATGATATAGCCAAAACCCTAGAAAAAACAATTGAATTAAAAGAAGATGAAATTAGAAAATTAAATTCAACTTCTGTAGACCATAATACCTTGAAAGAAAAAGATGATGAAATTCTACAGCTTCAAAAAGAAATAGAAATACTTAATGATGAATTGGCTAAGGCGGATGAAGATCTTGAGAGTTTAGAGCTAGAAAATGAAAAATTAAGGGAACAAAGTTCAATAGATACTGATAAAATTATTGATTTTACTAAGGTAAACATCCCTAAATCTGAGATTCTTGAGAAAATGAGGGAAATGTTACCGAATTCCATATCCAATGTAACTATTGTCGTTCCTGATATTGAAGATCTACAAGAACTCTATTTATACGAAGTTAGGTCATCTGTTTCAATGAATATAGCTTGCTCAATCAATCCTGGAATAGATCAACATTCTGAACTTCTCCAAGAATTTGAGTCTTTAGACAATATTTCAATTAAAAATTATGAGCAGCGAGATAGATATGGAATAGTTCGAGATGCTGAAGAATTACTAATTGCTGTTAAAGGTAGATCTGAAGATAATCATTTGGTTTTTCACACTAAAGATTCAAAACATATTCGATTATTGAACTCTTTAATCACAGAATCTTGGATAAGAAGTAGAAAAGTCTAATACTTTTTTTACTAGAAATTAATTTTCATAAAACATTGGGCATATTTGCTTTACACATTTATCGTTAAATCCTGAAAAGATACATTTGCTATTATGATATTTTAATTCAATAGAAAATTTCTCTCTTAAAAATTCTAAGGTTTCGCAGATTGAGAATTTCACGGAACGTTTACAACAATGTTCTAAATTATCGGCAATTTTTGCTAAAGATTTTGAAGTAATTTCATTTGCGAGCGATCTTGGTATATCAGTTGAAGGAGTTGCTCCTGTAAAAATACTTATCGCAATCCCTGACCCCATTCCAGCACCACATGAACCATAATAACCACACCATCCACCAGGAATCTTAGAGGCTCTTCTAATTGCTTCTTTAATATCAAATAAAGATATTTCTTCTCCATTAACCTTTCTAATTCCGTTATTTCTAAGAGCGGTCAAGATCACTACTGGGGTTAATACATGATGTTCTGGACCATAAAGCTTAAAATTGGGATGCTTCATTATTAAATCCGCCAATACATAAGGATCTTTAATAGTAGTTTCTGAACTTATTCTTTCAATAATCTCAATTGGACCCTTTGAATGACATTGGTCACATATATAATGCCCATCCTTACAATAAACATTCGTTTCAAATGGTCTTTTACAAAATTCACAATTTAGATTTCTAAAATCTTCAGATTTTGTGGCATAAATTAACTGCTTACCACAGACTTCACATTTATCACTTTTTTTTACTGACATTTGTAATCGTAATTATTATCTTTTAAATTTCTAAAAATTCTCTTTTTCTTCTATTAAAATGGGCTAATTCATTAAACCCAATTTCTTTTAATATTTTTATAGTTTTATCAAATTGCCATGCTACAACCTCTGGTTCATGAGCATCTGATCCTAACAAAATTGGGATATCAAGTGCATACATTTCTTTTATTATTTGAACACTAGGGTATTGCTCTTTACAATCTTTTCTTAAACCCCCTGTATTAATTTCCATTGTTAAATTATGCTTTTTGATTTCATCAAGAGTTTTCAGCATTTCATCTTGAACAGCTTCTTTATTCATTGGGATATCATTGAATTTCTTAGGTAGATCGAAGTGAGCGATAATATCAAAATCAAATCCCTCTGAATTAATCATATTCTGTAATGATTTATAGTAGAATAAATAAACCTTATCAGCACCATAAAAATCATAATCACGTCTAAATCTAGAATCATCAAATCCCCAAGCTCCTTTTCCATTAAAAAAATTTAAAATATGGATTGACCCTAAGATGAAATCTAACTTTTTTTTAATAGGATTTAAATGAATACTTAATGCAGATTCCTGGTTTTTAAAATAATCTATCTCAAAACCAATTCGAACTTTAATATTCTCTCTATATTTTTCTTTTAAATCTTCTGAGGTTTTTAAATATTCTTCAATTTCTGGTAATCTGATTGCATATTCTTCATAAGGAATTCTTTCTATATCTTCTAAGAATTCATAAGGAAAATGATCGCTCAACCCGATTGTCCTTAATTTGAATTTAATTGCCGATTTAATATAGTCTTCAATTGTACCTATTGCGTGATGACATGATTCATTATGAGTATGCCAATCTTCCAAAACCATCTTGATTAAATATAATATTTAAATTAAGATAAAAATAATGATTGTATAAGATAAATTATTTACAAGTAGGACATAAAAAAACTGAAATTAAGATAGATACTTATGACAAAATATCATATAAGAAGAGTAGAAAAAGAAATATCAGAAAAGCAGGAGTTAATTGAAATATTGAATAATGGAAAATATACAATAATTTCAATGTGTAAAGAAAATGAAGCATATTTAGTAACATTAAGTTATGGGTATGATAAAATAAAAAACTCCCTTTATTTTCACTGTGCTAAAGAAGGTCAAAAAATAGATTTTATTAAATTTAATCCTAATGTATGTGGAACAGTTATTGAAGATAACGGTTATGAAGATGGATGTGGCCAGGCATACCGTTCCGTTGTTTTCAAAGGTAATATGTATATAGTGGAAGATATACAGGAAAAAAAATATGGATTTAGCATTTTAATAAATCATTTAGAAAAAGATCCTGAAGCAACTATAAAAAAATTTTTAAAAAATGATGAGATATATGAAAATACTGGCATGCTGAGACTGGATCTAAAGGAAATCTCTGGTAAAGAGGAAAAAGCGAACCCTTAAGTTTTTATACATTTGAAAACAGTTTGCCAACAATATTGTTTTAAAAAGGTTATTTTGGTTAAGGGAGCTTCAACAATATTAAGGATTTTGTAAGAAGCTGTAAAGAGCATATGGTTTTTGACTACATCTCTAAAAAACATTGCAAGGGGAGATAAAATAAAGAATTCATTATGTTCTAGATTACCAAATATTTTTTGAGCGACTATCAAATCTGATATATAGAGTGGATGTTCGTGTATTGTTCTTTTTTCTGGAGCAAAGAATTTTCTATTTAACTCTACTATCTTGTTTTTTTTCAGTGGTTCAATAAACACAAAATATCCCTTATGTTTTAGGATTCTTTTACACTCCTTAAAAAATAGCTCAAGGTTTGGTAAATGGTGAATTACTCTAGAACCTACGATTATATCAAAAGATTCATCTTCAAAATCTGGGATCTGAGCATTCATTTCTTTAAAATCAACAATTAATCCTTTTGCTTTAGCTTCTTTTTTGCAGAAATCGATTGATTTTTTAGATAGGTCGATTCCAGTAACATTTCCACCTTCATTTGCCAGGTAGAAAGACAACGCTCCAATTCCACATCCTATATCTAAGACTTTTTTATTTTTTACTATACCTAACTTCTTATCAAACTCTATATTTGCTTTACGGAAGAAACTTTCACTTTCTGACTCATAATTTCCACCAGAACTTACTAAAGCGTTACTGTAATATTTTTTTTCATTTTCAAAGATATGGCGATATTTCGAAAGGATTTTTTGCCGTTCTTCCGATTTCATAATTATCCCGCTATAAAAAAAACCTTATTAATTATTATTTAAGATTAAATAAGATATATAATATTTTAGAATAAAGTATACTATGAATGATTTGAATACTCTCGATACTATTTACTCGAAAATATTAAATAAGGAAATACCAATTGTAAAGGGTATTGAATTTTTACTCAACTTTTTACAAAAAAGCGAAAATAGCAATCTTCTGCTAGATTGTACAGAAATTGTCTCAAGTTTAGTTTCAAAATATAAGGAAATTTATGATATTCTAATTCAGTATCTAAAGGAGGATCCAAAACCTTATAATCGAGTCATAATTGCGAAACTCTTAATAATTACTTTTCATGATAAATGTAAAAAGTCAGTACAAGAGCAAATCAAAAGAGAATCGTCAGTGATTTTTCTGACATCATTATTCAGCTTCCTGAATTCTCAAAAAACAAATATATCTGAAATACTAAGGAAAAACCTACTTAAAAAGTATGAAAAAGTTTATGATCTTGATTATCTGGAATGCCAGTTTATTCTTGATTTAGAAAATACTCAAATTAATATCAAAAAGCAACTCGATATTTCCATAGGATATTTCAAAAAATTTGAAACTCTCAATTTCAATGATTTTTTAACTTTAACTCATGTTAATTATGTAAAAGAAAATCGTCATATTAAAGCATTAGACCTTAGTCGCTGGGAATTCTACGAAATACCTGAATCTATTTGTTTTTTATCAAAACTAGAATGGCTAAATTTATCAAATCTAAGTTTAAGATATCTGCCTGTTTCTCTGGGGGAATTAACTCATCTTAGGTATCTTAATTTAAGTGGTAATGAGATAGATGAGCTACCTAAGTGGTTAATTGAATTTGCAGAATCCCAAATTTCAATTAATTATCTAAATGACGGAGTTAATGCTTCTGATGCAGTTGTATTAGCTTTAATTGAAATACTTATTGGTAAAAAGTTAGAAAAATCAGAAAAAATTAACAATTTGATTCATTGGGATAGTGCTCTACACTTTAAATTAAACAATGTTGGAAATGTGATTGGTCTATATATTAAAGATGAGAGTATTAAACTTAATTTATTTCCAAAACAAATTTGTAATCTTGAATCTCTTGAAGAATTAGATTTCCCTGATTCCTCTATTCGAATTCTTCCTAAATGCATAGGTAACTTAAAAATTCTCAAGCATTTAAATTTATATAATAATTTGATTAGTATCGTGCCTGAAACAATTGAAAAACTGATAGATCTTGAATATTTAGATCTTGAGGATAATGAATTTTCTGAAAATTATTTATTAAACTTAAGATGGTATAAAATTGGTCAACATTATTTTGAAACGGGTGATTTTAATAATGTTATAAATGAATGTAAGGAAACTCTGAAGGTTTATCCGAAAAACAAATACGCATGGTATCATTTAGGTATAGCTTATAAAGAACTGACAAACTATAAAGATGCTGAACATGCTTTTGTGTCTTTTATAGATCTTGATGATACCAATTCATTAGTATGGAGTGAATTGAGTGAAATCTACCATTCAATTAAAGAGTATAATAAGGCTGTTAATGCCATTCAACATGCTATAATTTTTGAACCTGAAGAGGCAGTATTATATAGTAATCTTGCTTTTAATTATAAAAAACTAGGCAAATACCAAGATGCCATAAACGCTTATTCACAATCCCTTGAAATCAATCCTAATAACTTCTACGTATGGAGGGATCTTGCATCAATCTATAGAGAGATTGGGGCGATTGATAAAGCAATTGAAGCTGAGGAGCATGCTTTAGAACTAAAATTTGAATCAAAGTGAGATTATTCAATGTAATTCTTAATATATCTTCTCACTTCTTCTGCAGGACTATATATGCCAAAATGTCCCTCGCATAGTATATCTGCATTCAATTCTAAGAGTTTCCTTAAGGAGACTTGATAATCTGCAAAATTACTTACACCGGGAATTATCGGACCATGTAAATCTTGACCAAAAAGAATTTTAGTATCCTCTATTTCTAACAGAATAGAAATTGAACCAGGTGTATGACCTGGTGTATGGATACATTGAAATTCATAATCTCCGAATTTTAATATTTCATCTCCCTTGAATCTTTTTAACAATTTTACAGGTTTATATTTTATACCATACCATGAAGCAACAGTTTCCCTCCCATGTCCTTCTTCTTCAATTGCATCTGCATCTAAATCATGAGCATAAAAGTTAACGTTTTGGTTAAATTGCCTTAAATCATGACATGCAGCAATATGATCAATATGGAAATGAGTTAGAATACAATGTTTAATATCCATGGGATTTAAACCCCCTCTTTTAATGTTTTTTATCATCCCCAAATCCATTCCACAATCAATCAAAACGAGGCCGTAATTACTTTGAGTATCAACAAGAAAAACAGAACATCCCGAATCTCCTATGTGAAATATATTTTTAAAGACTTCTTTCATAGCTTAATCAAACCTAAGAATCTTTTTTATTTAAAATGATCTTCCATTAATTGATTAAGTTTATCTGGGTAATCCGTATAAATAGCGCTAACAATTTCACCACTATAATTCATATTTATGACTTTTCTCATATTTAATTTTGTGTTTACATCCCAAATGTAACATTTGAAACCGTTATCGATAATCTCTTTGAACAAATCTTCTACATTTCTCTTACATCTAATGTTAATCACTTTAATATCTAATTTTCTTAACCGTTTTAGGTTTAATGTCTTGTCAGATATTTTATTGATATGTTCTGCAATAGTATAGACTAGATTGGCTTTTTTACTATGTTTCCTCAAAAAAGATAATACGTATAACCTTCTATCAGTAATTTCTATATTTTGCAATAATAAATTGTTCCTTATTATTGTTAAAAGGGCTAACCCAGCATTTTTTTCGAGTATATCAAAGCTATAGCGAAGATAAGTTGAATTTTCCTTGAAATTATCAAATACTTCTTTTACTAACGGAACTTTTCTATTATCCTCAAAATTTTTCTCTCTAATTTCATTTAATGTTAATTTTCTTACTACGTAGTAATCTGAACCAATTACAAAAAAGGGATCATGAAAACAGATTAATTTATTGTCTTGTGTTAATTGCACATCAGCTTCAATTCCAGCCCCCATATCTACTGCTTTTTTGTATGCAGAAATAGTATTTTCGATTTCATAACCGGAAGCACCTCTATGTCCAAAAATATAGGGTTTCATCAATTTAACGAAAGTTATTTTAATATATAGAATAAAAAAATAATTTTTATAGAAATTTAAATTACTTATATTACTTAATATTTACTCATCTTTTTGATTACAATGGAAACAAATGAAACTGAAAATAATAGCCAATCAAAAGAATCATTTACAATAAAATTAAAGAAATACTTGAAAAACCTTATCGATTTTTCTCAGATTGATGCTAAAACAATCATTTATATTATTATCTTTATAATTCTAATTGTAATATCTGTTTTCCTACTTTATTATAATTACTTTGTTGATAAAACATTTATTTATGTACTCATTGCAGAATGGTTTGTAAATCCAATTTATAGATTAGGCTTTATCGGGATATTTCTCTTTATCGCAATTATGGCCCTTCAAGGATTATTAGTTCCAATTCCCTCAGAAGTTGTATTACTCGCATCAGGAATTATTTGGGGGTGGCTAATCGGAGGAATTATGGGTATTATTGGTTCTATGGCTGCGGGATTATTATGCTTTTATGTGAGTAGAAGAGGTGGGAGACCTCTAGCAAAAAAATTTATCGGTGAAAAAGCAATTGATATGGCTGATGATTTGATTAAAAAGTATGGCATAAAAGCTATTATTGTTTCAAGACTAATTCCTTTTATCTCTTTTGACGTTATTTCGTATGCTTCTGGCTTAGTAGATATTGATTATAAAAGATATTCAATTGGTACATTAATAGGTTCCATATTTCGCGCATTTTTCTACTCTGTTTTAGGAGTATTGCTAGGATTTCGTCCCCCTATAAATACTGATGATGTGGCAGCAATGAGGTCTCAAGCAGAAGTTTTTAATTGGGTTTTATTAATTGTACTAGCTGTTCTTGCCTTAATGGTTGTTGCGTATTTCTTCACAGCAAGATATCTTAATAAAAAAAGGGAAAAGATAACGGAATAGAACCAGAAAATCAGTATTGTATTATCTTGATAATATTCTTTTTTTTTACATTTATTTTAATATTTTAGGGTATGAATGAAAAAGAAAAACCATCTCAAGAAGTCTATGTTATTCAAAAAGAATTGCAAAATTTAAACTTGGCTGAGTTCTACAAGGAAGTGAAAGATGCAATCCAACAGAATAATACAAATGCCCTTTACCAATTTGGTAAGATCATAGCAAGATATCATTTTAGAGATAATTAACGTATTCTATTTTATTTCCTTTTTTGAGACTAATTCTTTCATTTAAAATTTTGGATTAAAATTTTCACAATTTGTGTGATAAAATTTTTGTTCGTTATAATAATATAAAAAATTTATGGTCACAGAAATTTTATATATCTGGAGACTATTTTTTGCTTAAAGGTATAAGAAAAAATTATTGTGAATATAAATAGTGATACAACTTGTATATAACTGAAGATTTTGAAAAAGTATTAGAAGATAATGCCAAGGCAGAATTGGAATGGGTGGTAGAAGAGTTCTCTTGTTTGTTTAAACATAAACAACTTCGGCACTGCTATACAAAGGAGGATATCACTATGGGAAATAAAATTTTGGATAACGTAATTGGAAATATTAAGGAAAATAACAGTGAACAATTACTAAATTTATTAACGATTACATTAAATAAACTCGAACGTTCATTTCCAGAGTTTTTTTAACTGAATTTGAATTTTCTTTATTCTCTAGATTCAACTAATTCTTATTTGAACTCATTTCTATTAATTTGTAAATTTATTATTAACTATCTGAATATCTTGGAAAAATTAAATTGAATACAAAATCGAAATTCTTTTAAGAACAAGGTGTATATTTAAAAGAATAACCTATGTATTATCTATCATATAATTCAAATTGCGTATTGATATGGAAAGAATTATAATTGTCCACTGGAATCGTCAGACAGGACCTGAACCTATAATTCAATATCCTCCTGAAAAGCCATTTCCTTCAAAGGAAATTTTTTTAAAAGTATGGGCGAAACACGAATTAGATAAAGAGAATACAATGATTGAATTTACTCCTGAAGGAGGAAATAACAAATTTATATCGATTATCCAAGAATTTGAAGGGGAAATTTATTTCTTGATATTAGTATATAATTTAGAAGATCTGGTTGAGAAAGACCATCTGGGCAAGGACTCTCCAGATATCTTAGCCATTATGAGTAAAAATCTGGTAGAATTAATTAACACTAATAAAATTACAAGAGCTGTATCTGAAGCATATACAACAATAAAAAATTATTCTAAATTAGATGAAGAGGAAAATTTAAAAACATTTTTCCAAGATAAAATAAAAAATACAATCTTACAAATTCTTAGAGACGGTGTAATCTCTAAAACAAATCTTACAAATAAATTAAGACAGGAATATGGGTTTTCAACAGTGAACATAGATTTAATACTTATATCATTTATTCGAGAGAATTTATTGGTGACAAAAAATATACCAGGAAGTAGAGAGTGTTATTTTTTGATTAATGATCTAGTTTGTACGAGAATTCCGCCACAGAATCTTCCATTAGATAGAAGCGATGCAAATTTTATAAAAAAATATAAAGATACCATAGAAAATTTTTATTTTAACTATGATATTATTTCTGATCTTGATAATAGAGTTATAATACAAACGGTCTTATTAGATAAGGATGTATTTTTGCTGATAAAAGCACTAAGAGATGGTAGACTTTCAGTAAATGATTGTTTAAGTATGTTAAACAACAGACAAGAGTTATTAAACGAGCTTTTAGAAAAACAATTTATATTTGAAACTAAAGGATTTGTGTATCTTTTTTCAGATGTGCGATTTATAAAATTCAAACCCTACTTTATTATCGATAAACTAACCAAAAGATATCAAAACCAAGAAATTTCTTTAAATGAATATTTAACTCATTTAAAGCTATTGACAGAGGATATAAAAAGCCCTTCTACAATACGTTATGAAATCATATAGAAGTTTTTCAAAAAAATCATCAATTTAAAGAAGATAAAGATATAAATATCGTGAAATCTAATTTTATAGCATTATTATAAATTAAAAACTTAAAACGAGGAATATAAATGCAATTAGTTGATGTACTTCAAGGAAGTTTTTCTCTAATATTTGTAATTATTTCTTTAATAATAGGGATAACAATACTATCAAAGTATTTTGAACATAAGAACCGATTATTTATTTTAGTCGGAATCTCATGGATAGGTGTAGCAAATCCGTGGATGCCTGATTCAATTTCATTCCTGATGAATCTCATTATACAAGAATCACTACATGTAGGATGGTATTTTATTATTGGAAATGTGTTTATTCCTATTGCTCTTCTAACATGGTTAACAGCCTATACAGACATGATTAAACGGAAGGCACAGAAAAAAGTGCTTCTAATTACAATTCTACTCTCAATTCTGTTTGAAATCATATTTTTTTGTCTGTTTTTTATTGATATGGACTTAATTGGGATTATTAATCCTAATAGACCTTTTACTGTTGAATTTGGTGTTTTTATTACTATCTACTTATTAGTGGTGATAGTAGTAATGTCTATAACGGGGGTAAGTTTCGCTCAAAAATCAGTTAAATCAGATGATCGAGAAGTAAGGCTTAAAGGAAAATTACTTCGTGCAGCTTTTATAACTTTCACTATAGCTGCTATATTGGATTCATTATTAGGAACCATTTTTGAGGACCCAACAGACCCTCTCTTAGCAATAATGGTCGTAGTGGTTCGCGTATTACTGATATTAAGCGCTATTGAATTCTACGGAGGCTTTCTTTTACCTCGGTGGATGTCACAGATTTTTACCAAAAGTGAATAAACCAATTTTATTTTTATTTATTGTTTTAATGAAATGAATTGAATTATTTAGTTAAAAGCGAAGGATCTGAAAATTTTTTTTCAATCGGGGCTCTACCTTCTCCATATATATGATACAAACCAGATCTCCGGGCAATCTCGTAAAAACTACGATAAATATCTTTTTCTTTTTTAAATAAGGCACAAGTTTTATAAATTAAAGGATTCCAGATATACAATTCATGTTTAGGATCATACCAGAGATCCTCCTGTTTCAAAATTGAAATAAAATCATTTTCATCAATAACATCTGTGAGGTCTTGCTTATTCAGCATAATTATAAACGGGATTTCTTTGATAAGCCTATTATTTGTCACATTTTTTAACTCTAATAAGAACTCGATATTATCCTCAAAAAATTTAATTTGAGAATCGACAACAAAAATAACCGAATCAGTTTGGGCATCAAGCTTATTTACAACTTTATTTCGGAGTGTAGAAAAAGATTTTTGACCTGCTACTGTATAGACTCGATAGTAGATCTTCTGTTTTTTTGTTGACTGAAAAATACCTCTATCGAAATATAAGGTAGCTCCACTTGTTCTGTCAATTTTTTGTAAATCACTTACAGGAACTATTTCTTTTTTACCATCCTTAGTAAGCTGATAGAGAGTCTCAAGTATAGTGGTCTTTCCGCATCCGCCCATACCATAGTATACAATTTTTAAATAAATATTACCATCCTTAATTTGAACCATTGAAAAATCTCCGCATTATTTTTTTTATTGAATTCAATGAATAGAATCTTTACTTATCGGATTCTATTAATTCATCTGAAAAATACTTATGTTTTTCTTAGATATAATATTAATTGACTTTAATAAATTCACTCTAAATTTATTTTTATTAATTGATTTACAATTCTTTTTATGACTAAAAATCCTTATTTTTATAAGAAATACCAAATTGTCTAATAATAGGAAAATGGATGAATACACTGATTCAGATTGGAACTGGGATTTCTATAATGAGCTCATAGATGACGTCGAAGATAATAAAAATATAATACAATGTATCTCTTGTGGAAAATGTGTAGGATCTTGTCCTGCTGCTAAAATCTCGAATTTTAATATAAGAAAAATTATCGGAAAAGTTTTACGTGGAGATAAAAGCGTTTTAAAAGACTCTGATATATGGTTTTGTTACTTATGTGGTCATTGCCGTAGAATCTGTCCAAAGGACAATATAAATATCCCATTGTTAATAATAAATTTACGGAATGAAAGTTTTAAAAAAGGATTTGGACCACGATATAACGA
The DNA here is from genome assembly GCA_048938895.1 of Promethearchaeota archaeon. Classification (GTDB taxonomy): domain Archaea; phylum Asgardarchaeota; class Lokiarchaeia; order Sigyniarchaeales; family SOKP01; genus Loki-b32. The sequence goes on along the minus strand of JBHLLU010000011.1, from coordinate 63,695 downwards.
TTTAAGAAAATACGTTGAAATGTCAGAACGATTTTTGACAACAGGAGTGGTCGTTGAAGAACCTTTGGGAGAATTGCTTCCAAAAGAAAGAATTGATGAACTAAATGAAATCTGTGGCTTTGCGCGTATAAAATATGTTTTTCGTGCTTCACGTACTCATATAAGTAATGCTAATAAAAATAAAAAGAAGAAAAAAAATAATTAAGATTAAAAGATATGATAAAAAGCAATCTGTCCTTAGATTTGGATGAAATTGAGAAAGATTTTCCAGAATATCCTTTAGATTTTTTTAGGGACAAGAAACTCTGTCTTTTTAAAGCCTGTTTGGAAAAATATTTCCCGGGAGTCCGCTATGGCATTGAAGATTTATTATTTGAGTTAAATCTAGATGTTAATATGTGTATTAATCAATCCTGTTGTAGTGGGACCTTTTTCCAAAGAAATTTGATTACTCGTGCTCAATTTAGCGCTATTAATGAAAGGAACCTTTATGAACTTAACCAACAAGCCGACATAGTATTTTTTAGTTGTAATGGTTGTTATAACTCTCTCTTAAGAGGTCGTGAATTTCTAAAAAACCAAGAAGTATTGAAAAAAACTAATGAAATCTTGAATAGGTTAAAAGAAAAATTTGGAAATAATAATTCAACAACATATGAAATATTAGAAAATCCAAGGGTACGTTTTGTTCATGATTTAGATTTCCTTTATTTAATAAGAACGGAGTTAATCAATTCATTAAAATTTGATTTAAAAGATTTAAAAGTTGCAATTCACTATGGGTGCCATTACTTAAATTTATTGAGAGATAAGAGAAGTGTAGAACCCTATTTAAAGGACAAAACTAAACTTGACAATTTAATTAGACTTTTTGGTGGAAATCCTGTTGATTATCAAGAAAAAGAAAGCTGTTGCGGTTGGGGAGCATCCCAATTGCTGATTAATCCTAAAGAAGCATTGAAAATTACATTTAATAAATTAAGTAGTGCTGAGACTGTGGGTGCTGATTTTTTAGTAACACCATGCCCAACTTGCTTATATACCCTCTCAAAACCTGAATATCGAGAAAAAATGCATAAATGGTATGGAAAAAAATTAGACATTCCTACTATTCACCTAAATGAGTTAATCGCGATTTTAAGAGGATGTGAAGAGGAACGATGTATCACACTTCGTAGAAAAACTCCAAGATTAGATGAGATTTTCGAAATAATAACAAAGGATTAATGATCAATATATTTAAAAATAAAAGGAAAATAAAGTTGAATAGAAAATTCACTCTCCATGCTCTCTTCTCCAAAAAGACCCTATAATCATTAATACTGCTCCAATAAAAGGACCAATCACTCCTAGAAATGGTTTATAACCTCCCCCAGTAAAGCTCCAATGATTATAACCAGCATCATTATAAAAAAATTCCATCATTAAAATCCACCATAAAGTCGATATTATTACAGTACACGCAAGTATTATCATTTTCCATCTAAGTTTCTTATAATTAAGTGAAGCACGAATATATGTACTAGCAAGTGTAATCGCTATTAAAGAACTAGAGAAAATAACTATAGCAAGTATCGTGGAAAAAATAACAAGTGGTATATCTGTTCTAAGAAGATAAATTGCTTCTGGATCAACATCAACACCAATTTGCATCATCCAAACATAATATGTTGGAAAACCTGAATCATTATAACTGGTTGGAGTTAAAATTGAAACCAATATTAATATTGCACCAATAAAATACAAGATCCAAAGATTAGTTCTAATTTTCATAAAAATTCAATGTTAATTGTAATTTAAAGTATCAAAGTCTCTTGAATTAAAAATCTTTTGCCATTTTGCAACTTATTACATGTAATTCCAATAAATTATTCAAACATATTATAACTAAAAACTTAAAAAAAAGTTCTTCCTCTACATTTATGATTTATGAAGAAAGAACTAGATACTTATTATGCTCCTGCAAAACGTAAGAGTCTTGAAGAAATTAGAGAGGAAATAAAAGAAATTTTTAATACCAATTTTGAAGAGATTCTCAATATGATACCGAATATGGTACTTATTGTTAATGAAGAGCGCCAAGCGGTGTTTTTAAATCAAAAAATTATTCAGATGTTAGGTATTAAAAATATTGAAGAGGCAATGGGTTCAAGACCAGGAGAAATATTTAATTGCATTCATTCAAAAGATTTTATCCATGGATGTGGTACTGGTCAAGCTTGTCGATATTGTGGTGCTGTAAATGCGGTACTTGAGAGCTTGAAAACGAATAAGAGAATAAGTTGTGAGAGTCGTATTACATCTAACTTCAAGGGAAATTTAATTTCATTTGATTTGAATATCATAGCCCAGCCATTCAATTTAATGAATAAAGTATTTGTAATGGTTTTCCTCTCAGATATTAGCAATCTAAAGCGTCGAGAACTATTAGAGAAGACTTTTCTACATGATTTAATAAATTTATTAACAGTTGTAAAAGGTTTAATTGAGCTTTTTCCCATAGAAGGTTTAAATTCAACTCAAAACGAATACTTCAGTCGAATAAAGAAATCTATTCATATTATGGTTGAAGAGTTTTTAACTCAAAGGGATCTGATAGCGGCTGAAAACAGCGAACTCATAATAGACCTTAAAAACCATTATTCTTTAGATATTTTACAATCAACTATAGATCTTATGAATTCGAAGGATATCATTAAAGATAAATTAGTTGAACTTGACAATAATTCTACATCAGTTATGTTTCAAACAGATTCTAGCCTTTTATCTCGAATTCTGATAAATCTAATTGAAAATGCATTGGAGGCTAGTAAACCTGGTGAAACCGTAAAAATAGGGACTAGAATTACAAATCAAAAAATAACTTTTAGGGTTGAAAATTCTGGTGTTATGACAGAAAGTGTAAAAAGTCAGATCTTTCAAAGATCCTTCTCGACTAAAGGACCAGGAAGAGGAATAGGAACATATAGTGTGAAGTTGCTTACAGAACGATATCTGGGAGGACATGTAGATTTTCAATCTACAAAAAAAGAAGGAACCACTTTTTATGTCCATCTCCCATTAAACAAAAAATCTTGATTTAGATTTACATTTCTTCAATTGCATACCTTGGACATGAATCTATGCATAATAAACAACCAATACATTTTTCATAGGAGAATTCCAATCTCTCTTCACCATTGAAATGTAAAGCATCTGTAGGACATAGAGATATACATGCACCACAGTCTATACATCTTTCAATGTCTACAATTACTCTTCCTTTTTTGTTTACAATAATATTACTCTTTATCAATGACTCAGTTATTGTTTTTACTTTTTCTTCAGGTATATCCAGCAATAAATTTATTCCCACTGAGCCAGTAGAAAACTTTAGGATATTAAAAGTGATATCATGTTTCAAAATATCATTAACCACTTTCGAATAATCATCAATATCCTTAACCAATCCGAAGGGAATAGAAATATTAATTATTGTCATTTTTACATCAACTCCTCCGATGTAATTATTCCAACAACTTTTCTATTTTTATCAATAACAGGTAATGCAGAAATATTATTCTGTTTCATTTTTCTAGCAGCATTCCCTATTGGTTCATCATTAAATGTAGTGATTACACGCTTAGTGACAATGGAACTTAAATCATTTTTTTCATTTGCAATTGCTTTAGTAATATCAAAACTGGTGACAATTCCTTTTAGGTTATTTTCTTTGTCGGTTATTACGATGTGGTTTACATTCTCCCTGATGATTTTTTGAGCAACCTCTTTTATATCACAATCTTCATAACAAATTTCAGCTTTTTTCTTTAGATCCTTTACGAATTTCAACTTTATGCTTTGTTTCATTGGCCTAAAGATTGTATCTGTAGGTAATGTTTCAGCAGGTGGATTTAAATAAAATTTTCCATCCTCTATCCACTTTTTAAGGGTGTTTGCTATTTTACGAGAATAATATAATGAAGATAATGATGAACACCTTACTTTTTTTCCCTCCAATTCTATATAATCACTCTTTAATTCTTTATAGCTAATCTGTTTTAATTTTGGACGATCCCTTCTTGGTATTCCATAATCTACCACATCTGTAAAAAGTTCTTCATCACTAATAGCGGTTTTTTGAGCTAACCCTTCATTTAAAATTGGGATAGGTATTCCAAGTCCTACAAATAAAGATGTACCGTAATTTTCATAAGATACACCCCGTAAGTATTCAGCAGACATCTGTTTTAGATCTCCCTTGACGAATAAAGTTCCAAATTGACTAGATGGGCTGTGTTGGGTGCCTTCACCAATTATATATCCAATTCCTCCACCTAAGAAAATTCTAGTCCCAATCCCTATTGTTTCATAATCAGGATCGTTACTTAATGGACTTAAGCATCCTGCTCCTGCATAATGAGCATTCCCAAAATGAGGTAATAATTTTCCCATATAAGTATACATTGTTTTATCAGAGCTATTCACAGCACAGACATATCTTTGATATGCATTTCGTGGGTTACATAAAATTGCCTGATTAATTTCGTTTATAGTAAATTCTGTATCTACTTCTGCGAGAGGATAACAGTCAGTTGTATAAGAATTTCCTCTTAATCGTATGGATCTTCCAGCAACAAGATCCTCAATCACATGAGCACCACCATATTCAAAACGCTTTACATCTGATAACCTAGTACAGCCAATATAGCAATCAACAGCCGCATTACCATGATAGGCGTGTACATCATTTAACCACAAGTGTTCAAATTTAATAGGAGGATCTGAATGCCCAAAATTCAAAAATGCACCACTGGAACACATAGGACCAAAGGTTCCTGTTGTTACAACATCAATCTCTTCTGCAGCAACTTTTACTCCATTCTCTTCTACGTATTTAACCATTTCCTCAGCTGTTAATACCACAGCATTACCATTTTTAATTTTTTCATTAATTTCAGAATAGGTTTTAGTCAAAATACCACCATTTTTTGAATAAAATACAAACTAGTTGAAAATCCATAAATTGAATTTTATATGAATATATTAAATATAAATATTCAACATATGATTTATGCAATTATTGCATAGAATATTCTAAAACGATATAATTAGACTATATCGTAGAATTAATTATATATCAGTTGTAGTTTAAAATTTATTACTTAGAATGATTTAAATTGTTGGTTTATTTTCAATAATTACCTAAACCTTATATAACAAGACTATGGCAGAAAATACACCCACACTAAGATCATCTAAAATCCGTATATTTGCTATAGTTTTACTAATTTTAACTACAGTATTATGGGGTACATCTTTTGTTTTTACAAAAAATCTTACACAAGACATTCCAATCTTCTTTTATATTGGTCTAAGATTTGCAATCGCCCTTATAGGATTCATGCCATTCTTCCCACATTTGAAACACCTTAACAAACAAATTTTTTTCATGAGTTTTGGGACAGGGATGCTTTACTTTTTTGGTTTTGCTATTCAAACTGTAGGCCTTCAAACAACAACTGCAGGAAAAACAGGATTTATAACTGGATTGAGTGTTATAATTGTCCCATTTATCGCTTGGCTTGGCTTCAAAAAACCAATAAATAAAAGAATTTGGATTGCAGTTGTCTTATCTATTGTAGGGATGGCTTTTTTATTAATAGAAAGTGAGTCCGGGATAATAATAGGGGATTTAATCGTCATAGTCTGCGCTTTTTTCTGGGCATTTTATATTATATATAATGATAAATTTGTTAGGTTGGTAGATATTTATAGTTATTCAATTGTTCAAATAATAGTAATATGTGCTACGGGTTTCATCTTTTCATTTTTGATTCAAGAAACCTATGGGAATCTATCATTTTCTCCAACTTTATGGCTAATTATGATTTATATGGGAATAATTGTAATGACATTAACAATCTTGTTTCAAAATTGGAGTCAACAATACATAAGTGCAACTCAAACAGCAATTATTTTTTCTTTAGAACCTGTGTTTGCTGTATTATTTGATTTCCTTATTGGAGGCGTTATTTTATCTATATTAGGCTGGATGGGTTGTGGGTTAATCTTTATCGCTATTATCATAGTAGTCCTTAAAAATATAGACAATAATAAAAAGTAAAAAGCATAATCCAGACAATCTTTACTTAAACACATATTTAAATAATTAAAGAGCTATTAATATCTAAATAAGGGTTGGTTTATCGGTAAATGGCAATTTTGTCAGGAAAAACAGATAGATAAATCTTTATTAAAATAATCAGCTTATTGTGATCTCATACGTGACCGTACACAAGTTAAAACCAAAAGACTTGACTATATGTACCAAATGCGGTAACGTGATGATCCAGAGAAAAATTCGAACCAACAATTCTAAGAAGATCGAATTTCAAAAGATCCTTCAATGTATCGTTTGTCGGCATTGGATCTCTACCAATTAACATTATTGAGAATTTTATAATTTTTGCTCTTTTTCCTCTTACTATGATAGTCTAATCTAAAATTAATAATAATAAATATTGCTTCTCTGAGATTAATTTTAAGAAAAGGTAAGGGAAGAGAAGTCTACGCCAAAATTAATAAAATCAGGGAGAGAATTAAACTCAGAGAGTTTAATAGAGGGCGAAATCCAATGTTGAGCGCAGAATTCTTTTTTTAAATTTCCCTTCCTACATTGTAATAGGATTATTAACTTAAAAATGAACTGATTATATTTTATATATGTTCTAATATAACGGAAAAAGAATTTACATAAAAACTACATATTTTTACAACAAAAATGTCAAAAAAAATCTAATAAAAACAACCACAAAAAATTTAACCTAATAATTTATTAATTTTTATTTTTAAACCATCTTCAGCTGCGAGGACGTGTTTTATTTTAGTGTTCTGTGTTAATTTTTTTACTTGACTTGGGACGTGATTTTTTGCAGAGCGAGGGCCATCCATCATTGATCCAAAGTGAGTGATGATTAAGCTATTTAGAGACGGTTCAATCCTATTTAGATATGGAATAACCTCATCCGTACACGCATGTCTTTTGCATGTAACTGAATTTGGTCTTAAAAGATTTAGAATAAGGATGTTTACTCCTGAATATTGTTTCGCAAAATCGTTAAATACCATTGTATCACTAGTGAAAGCTAGAGAATATTCTTTAAGTTTAAAAATTATGCCGAATCCCTCATTAGCAGGTGAGTGGATAACTTTAGTTCCTATGATTTCTATGTTTTTATAATCCAGCTTATCACCAGCTTTAAATTTCACTACTTTTTCAAGCATGTTAAGATGATACTCTGAAATTAGCCCAATAACTTCTGGTGTAGTAACTAAAACTCCTTTTTTGTAATAATTATAATTTCTATCATGCAACATCTCTCTTGAACTTTCTATAATTGCACTTATATCATTGTAATGATCAACATGAGCATGAGTTACAATAAATAATCCAGTCTTTGTTGGATCTTCCTTGAATTGATTGAGTCGTACAATAGCTCCTGGTCCAGGATCAACATGGGCTTGATTTCCATTAAATTTAAAGAGAAATCCTCCTGTAGCCCGATGCTGAGTCCGAATATGGTGTCTACCCCCACCAGATCCAAGGATAACTAGTTCATCATTCATAAATTCAAAACTGTGCTTAATATTTACTAATTTTAATTAATCTTTTTGTTAGAATTTCAAATGGTTTTTCAATATTATGACCCGATTTAGCAGAAGTCTTTATATAATCTAGTATATTAAATGTATTTTTAATATGTTGAGCACTATCGTCATCAATAGCAATAAAATCTTCTAAATCAAATTTGGATCCAACCAGTACAATTGGTAAATTTATGTCATGAAGTCTGGCTATATTTACCCATTCTAATATATCCCCTATTTTAGGCATATTGGTTAGATCTACTAATAGAATAGCGCCACGCGCTCCCATCACATAATTTTCAATCAGATATCTAAATCTTTTTTGACCCCCTAAATCCCAAAGTTGAAGTGAACAACGAATATCATCGAATATAATTTCTTTGACGAAGAACTCGACGCCGACGGTCATAATTGTACTTTCATCAAAGAAACCATCTACATATCGTCTTAAAAGTGAGGTTTTACCAACTCCACCTTCACCACAAATGAGCACTTTAAAGAGAAAATTACGCATGAATATTGATGGTTTGTTTTGATTGGGAATTTAATATATTATAAAAATTAAATCACCTATTAATTTTGATACTTCAAATTTATACATTTCAAATAATTTTAATAATTATTCATACTAGTGAATTAGATTCTATTTAACTTCAATCATTTTTATTTATTTTTAGGTTCAGTGAGGATTTAATTCTTTAATCACAAATTCATCAATTTGATTTAGGATAAGCTTTAATTCTTTATTTAATATCTTTTGAATCTTAATTTTAGAAGCCTTTTCTTTATTATTTATGAGAATATTACTAATCGAGGATAAAGCAATTTCATGTCCCTTTTTACTTAATTTTGCTAACTGTCGATGATTAAAATTTTCTGTATCATATTTTTTAATGGGTACATTAAAAGGAAGCTTAAATATGTGTCTTGAACTTTTCATTATCTTGATTTGTTCTGTTAAAATGTTTGAATTTAACACAGCTGACAGATAATAAGCCTCATCAAGATTAGGTGTGTCAAAAAAACTGAGATCTCCTGTAATTATGAAATTTCCTTGTATCACTGCAGAGTTTATTATTGAACCAGAGTTATTATAAACTACTTTTATTTTTGATAATTGTCTGGGGTTGATTAATTTTGACCAACGATTAAGGTTTTCCATTATAGAATTATGAGTAGTTGTCTCTTTTTTATATTTGAGATATATTTTATTTATTTTCCCATAGAAATTTCTGGCATTTTGGTCTAAATTTTCATATGTAAAGCTCAAATCATTTTTGGAGAGAGGTAAAAAGACATTATAACTGTCATACACAGAAAATTTAACTAATTCTGTGCTTTTCACTACTTTGAAGATATATTTTTTTTCAATGATTTCATTTTCAAATTCTCTTTTATTCCATGGAATTTTAGATTGTTTGAATATACGATCATCAGGATTGATTTTAACTAAGGAATCATTAACAAATTGCTCACTTACAAATATTAAATTTCTAGGATTTAAATCAGCACCTTTGTGAAAGAGTCCTTTATAGAAGCTCACCCCTAATGGTAATAAATTCTCCATTTTCTCTGGTGATATTAGTTTTTTGATGTAAATTTTTTCTCCATATTCTTCGATTGAAAAGGGAACAAACACATCTTTTTTTTTTAATATCAAAGTTATCTCTTTATCTGCATCATTGTTTTTCAAAATAAAATGATAGGTTGGAATTTTATATTGAATTCCCTTTTCTACATTTAGGGTTTTATGAGCATAGAGGCATATAAAATCAATATTGAAAATTTTTTCTAATTCTTTATCAAATAACCATATTTTAATTTCCGAAAAATCTTTAAAGTACCTAAATCTTGAGGCATGTGAACCAGTAATTACTCCTTTTGTAATGACAAAAAAGATTTTTGCATTATTCTTCATATAATAAATTGCATTACAAAAAAATAAGGTAGAGACTTCCATATTCAAAATATTTTTTGGTCGAGGTTTAATTTCTAATCTTTCAGCAAGAAATTTTAAAGATTCCTGGTAATCCTTAGATTCTACGTCTCTATAAGTATACCATGGAGGATTTCCTATTACTAAATCAAATTTATCCTTTAATTCTTTCTTTTTATTAAACAAGAAATCATTGACATATAAATTAAGCTTAATTTTGGAATTAAGATCTTTTGTAAGGAATAAAATGTTAATTTTTGAAAGATAAATCGAAATCGGGTTAATATCAAATCCCCATATTTTATTTATTGCATCAATTTTCACATCCTTATCAATGTTATTTGAAAATATTTTTAATAGAATTCCTACAAGAAAGTTTCCTGAACCACAGCAAGGATCTAGAACTGTTTCTCCTATGGAATATGATTTATTGACCATTTTCTTCACTAAAAAAGGAGGTGTGTAATATTCTCCCTTTTTATGCCTAATAATGGGGGAAATGATTTTTTGAAATATGTAATCAAATATATAAACAGGATTGATATCTAACTCAAATAGATATGTTGATGTGTTTAAAATTATTTTACTAAAAATACTTAAATCTATTTTCTCTGAAAGCGAGAATAAAGGATTAAAATATTCGAAATTAATTATCTCTTGCGCATTAAAAGTTGATTTTATATGGTCTTCAGACTTTTTTAATTCTTTTAACAAATTTTCTATATTTAACTGCCTAATATCTTCTTGGAAAATAAAATTAGAAATGAAAAGAATTCCGATAAAATATATTAATGCATATTGGATATACAAACGTAGATTGGTCCCGATTTCCCCATATATTCTTTTAAAATCATTTAACCATTCATTATATTGAATATTACTGTGAATCTCATTCTGAGATAAGAGAACTTCTAAATCCTTGATTTTTTTGTTAATGCAGTCAAAATCGAAATCCCTGTCTAAGTTCTTGATTAAATCATAATTCAAAAATTAAAACTCCTCTCTCTTTATAACCTAAAACAATCAATGAATTAATATTTAAATATAAATTTAATTCTTCAATATAAATTATTAATTTCTAATTTTATAAATTAGCAGAATTGTGACAACACCTGGCATAAAAATCACAAAAAACCTGGAAAATGGTCTAAGATTCTCATGTCAAATGTGTGGGGATTGCTGTAGAGGATTTAATGAAGGTGAAGTATACCTCTATAAAGACGATATTCTTCGATTAGCTAACTATTTAAAATTAAATAATCCAGAAGGATTAAGGAGATTTGCTAAGAAGTATGTGAAAGTGATTAATGATAGTTTTTTTTGGAAACCTTCAGAAGCTCAAAAAGGTAGAACTTACAGATTCAAAACATTAGCGTTTAGGTTTACTGGAGAAGATGAACATTGTCATTTTTTGAAAGATAATATTTGTAGTGTACATGAATACCGACCATTTCAATGTCGGTCTTTTCCATTTTGGAAGATGATGGTATCAAATCGAAAAAACTTCGAAGATTATACTAAGAAATGTAAAGGCTTACAAATTTTGAAAGGAAAATATTATTCAGGAGAGGAAATATTAGAATGGGCAAGAAAAGAGTATGAAATAGAAAAGAATTACTTTATAGAAATGAAAAAACAAAACTTTAACATTCAAAAAGTGTATCCCTTTATACCTAAAGAAATGCTAAACGAGGATTAAACAAATCTGAATAGCATTTGAATAGTATTTAAAAATATTTGTTAATAAGTGAATTAGAACTCTTCATTATATTTAGGAAGAGATAACATTATCTTCTTTAATTAATTTGGAATAATTAATAAAACTCAAATCTATAATAAACATAGAACTGCGAAAATTTCATTTTATTAAGTGGTGATATTTTGAAAATTGGATTATTTTTATGCGATTGCGGTAAAAATATTAGTGGAACTATAAATAATGAGCAACTTATTGAGTATTTTAGTAAATATCCTGATGTTCATGTATTAAAAGATCAATATTTATGCTCTGAATCGGGATTAAATAAGGTTACTGAAGAAATAAAAGGAGAAAAAATTGATAGAGTCGTAATAGCTGCTTGTTCTTTTAAACTTCATGGATTATTATTTCGAAAAACCATCGAAAAAGCAGGAATCAATCGTTTTTTAATCTCATTTGCAAATATTCGAGAACAAAATTCATGGGTTCACAGCGATGAACCTGAAAAAGCTACTAAAAAAGCAATAGATCAGATTATAATGGCAATAGAAAGAGTAAAATTATTAGAACCATTAACTATTCACTATTCTGAAATTAATCCCTCAACGCTAATAATCGGGGGTGGAATTGCAGGGATCAAAGCAGCTTTAGTTATTGCTGACGCAGGATATAAAGTATATTTAGTGGAAAGAGAACCCACTATTGGAGGTCATATGGCTCTCTTCGACAAAACATTCCCCACATTAGATTGTTCTATATGTATATTAGGCCCCTTGATGTCAGAAATTAAAGATCATCCAAACATCGAATTACATACATACTCACAAGTTGAAGAAGTTAATGGCTATGTGGGAAATTTTGAAATTAAAATTAAGAAACTTCCTCGTTTCATAAAAGAAGAAGATTGTGTAGGATGTTTTGATATTTGTAGAGATGTCTGTCCAATTGATGTAGAAGATACTTTTTTTCCTAGAAAAGCCATTGATGTGCCCTATCCTCAAGCAATACCATTATTTCCTAACATATTAGAGGAATATTGTATTGGGTGTAAAGTGTGTGCTCAAGCATGTGATAGGGATGCCATCGATTTCGATCAAAAACCAGAGATTATAGATATTCAAGTAGGATCAATAATTGTTGCAACTGGACTAAAAATATTTGATCCTTCATTATTAGGAGAATATAATTATCTCAAAAATCCAGACATCATAACTACAATGCAAATGGAAAGAATTCTTAACAATGATGGACCTACTCATGGAAAAATTATGATTCCATCAAGTGGTAAACCTCCTGAAAAGGTCTCATTCATTTTATGTGTAGGTTCTCGTAATAAACAAATACATCATGAGTATTGTAGTCAAGTTTGCTGTAATGTAGCAATAAAACAGGCCGTACTAATCAAAAAAGAACATCCGGATGTGTTAATCAATATTTATTATAATGATATTAGAGCAATGGGTAAAAATTGTGAAGAATTTTATAACAGAGCTCGTGAAACTTTTGGGATTAGGTTTATTAAAAGCAATATTTCTGCTGTTTTAAAGAGTGACACAACTAAAGAATTAATAGTGCGCGGAGAAGACACTATCGAAAACAAATTATTTGAGAACAAAACAGATTTGGTCATCTTAGCAGTAGGTATTGAACCTGCAGAAAATACAGATGAATTGAGCAAAATTTTAAACATCTCGCAGGATCCAAATGGTTTCTTATTAGAGAAACATCTTAAGGTTAGGCCTTCTGAAACATCTGTAAATGGAATATTTCTAGCTGGAGCTATACAAGGACCAAAAGACATACCCTCAAGTATCGCTCAAGCTGAAAGTGCTGCAGCCAAGACTATTTCCCTTATTTCAAAAGGAAAAGTTGAGATAGATCCCCACATTGTTTATTTTAATTCAGAGGGATGCGATTTATGTAGATTATGTGAAAACATTTGTATGTTTAATGCGCTAAAAATTAAAGAAAATCAATTAAAAATCACACAAGCTAATTGTACAGGATGCGGTGCATGTGCTGCGATGTGTCATTCTGAAGCTTTATATATACCTGGATTCACAAATGCCCAAATTTCGGCTCAAATTCAATCTATACTGAAACAAAAAAGTGAGTCTCCATTAATAATTGCATTCCTATGTAATTGGTGCTCATATACCGGTGCTGATCTTGCGGGAACAAGTAAATTAACTTATCCTACAAATGTAAGGGCAATTCATGTTATGTGTACTGCGATGCTTAATCCTTCTCTGGTTTTTGAGAGTTTTTTTTATGGTGCTGATGGCGTCTTAATAGCAGGCTGTTATCCACAAGATTGCCATTACCAAGAAGGATTCATTAAAGCAGAGTCTCGATATGAAAGTATTAAAGAAGTTTTGATTGAAGCAGGAATAAATGAGAAAAGAGTAAAAATTATAAGTGTAGCTGCTGGAGAGGGAGAAAAGTATGCTAATAATATCAAAGAATTTACGAAAGAATTAGATAACATTGGTCCTATTAAACCCAATGAATATTCAAAATCTCTATCAACAAAAGAGCAATTGAAAGACAAAGCCAAATTGGATGAAATTTAACCACAGCAATAATTTGATTAAATAATAAGTGAAATTAATTAAAATTTCTTTAGTTAGAAATATTAATTTTTTATTACTATTTCTCTTATAATTCTTATTAAAGAATATATTTTTATAAATAACTAAAAATGCGAATAAGAGCAATAACTAATGGGAATATAATTCCTTATCTTTATGCAAGTGAAACTATTTTATCTTTTATGCAAGATAATCTTAAAATTTTTTCTGATTTAAATAATGAATTAATAAGTGCATTTGAAAATATAGGAATAGAAGTTCAAACCAAGCGGTTTTGCTCTCAACCTCTTTTTAGTTATGATAATAAATTGTTTTATGAAAAGAATTTAAAAGAAACTTTAGTTGACATAAAAAACCAATTAAAGTTTTTACAAGATATGTTTAATGATTATGGATTTGACTATTTTGCATGTTGTATGATGCTTACTCATCAATTCCCAGAGCTAGGAATCTTTGAAAGACTATTATTAAATGAAGTGCCAAATTTTGTTAAAAGTACAGATGGTTTCTTTACTTCTTTACCCGTGGCTAGTACTCGAGATGGATTAAATATTTCAGCTTTAAAATCTGGTGCAAAAATAATAAAACAACTTTCAGAGCCTGATCCATTCAAAAATCTAAATTTTTGTGTTTCTGCTAATGTAGGCCCAAATTTTCCATTTTTTCCAGCAGCATACCATTTTTCTGATAAACCTGCATTTTCTATTGCTTTAGAAATGGCAGATGAGGTAATTGAGGTAATAGAACAGTCCAATAGTATAAAAGAAACCCAATTTAATTTATTATCAAGGTTTAATCAAATATATGTTGATATTACTCAAATTTGTGAGAAATTTGGTAGAATCTTTGATGTTGAGTTTAAGGGACTAGACTTTTCTCCCGCACCTTTCCCTGAAGAAAACAAGAGTATAGGAAAGGCGATAGAAAAACTAGGCATTGAATATTTTGGGGCTATTGGAACACTTACAGGGGTTGCTCTCATAAAAAATTCAATACCAATGGATAAAGAAAAAGTGATTGGATTTTCAGGCTTTTTCCAACCCGTTCTAGAAGATTACATATTATCCAAAAGACTATCGGAAAATAAATTTAACTTGGATTCCCTATTATTATATGCGACAATGTGTGGTGCTGGATTAGATGTTGTTCCACTACCTGGAGATATAACTGAGAAAGAATTATTTTATATATTATTAGATTTGTGTACAATATCATTAAGATTAAACAAACCATTAACTGCTCGTTTAATGCCAATACCTGGAAGAAATGTTGGGGATGAGGTTGAATTTGACTTTGAATATTTTGCACCCTCAAAAATTATTGACTTTAGAAGGTTAACAGATAAAAATGAAGATGACATCTTTAATAAAAATGAAAAATTCTTCAAATTTCTATAAATATTCTTTTAAAAAAACATTTAAAATAATATAATTGTAGTAGTTAAGTATATGAACGAGAAGAATCAAAATAAGAATTTATTATTTTTTAATGAAGCTATAGAATATTTTGATAGATTTACAACTCAAGATATAATTTCAACTGAATCAACTACTCAGGGAAATTATAGTTCGAATTTTCTAAGAGATGCAATGATTAATGAATTAGAAAATTTAAAATCTATATTTGAAAATAATCCTGATTTCAAATTAGAAGCTTTAAACTCAGAAGAGAGACAAAAATTTAAGAAATTCATTAATTTCTATTCTATTTGTCCCGTTTGTAAGGGATTTAATCATTATTTTAACTTGAAACAACTTTTTTTTGATGATAATAAGAAGAATCTAATTGAAACCCTGATTAATTTCATGAATCTAAAGAATAAAAAACTAAAGAACTTTAATGTTAATTTTGGTATACCATGTTGTGATTGCTACAAAAGATTAGTTGAAAAATAATAAAAAAGAAGTTTTATTCTAAGTATTCCACTACTTGACCACTTTGAGTGATTTCAAAAAATATAATATTGTTCTCTTCTACTTTTTTAACACAAAACGCTTTAATTAAATAATCCATATTATAGTTCAATGAAGCTTCGTCATTTATTAATCCCGAGTCTATTAAAGCTTCTAATAGATCTTCTTTTGAAATCTTTTTAGTTTTATTAACTAACATGAGAATTTTTCGACGAATTGGGTGATTTACTGCTTTAAGATATAAAGAATGTAAATATTTTGTACCTTCTACGGTTTTACTATACTCTTCCATAGATTTGTAGCTCTTAAAATCAAATTCGTCAGGCATAAATAAAAAAAAAATCCATGGAAGTTAAGTTTTTCTTAATGCATTCAGGGTGTTTTTAAACATAGAATTATATAGTCTTATATATTGAAAATAACACAGATTTTTTGAGAGATGTCTACATGTGGAAAAACCGAAAATATTGAATGGAACAAAAATTGAACCTTACAAAAATAAAGAGAAATTTGCAGATAAGCTTGACTCTTTATGGAATAAAGATTCTTCCCAGGAGTGTAAACTGAAAAACCAAAACAAAAAATTAATCATAAAATTACACTCTATTGGAAAAGAAACAAGAAAAATCTCTCTTAAACTAGAAAGCAGTAATTCAAATTTGAATCAAAATAACTATAATCTTTTATCAGACTTATTAAAAGAATTTTTTGACGTCGATAATAATTCCTTGTAACTATTCTTAATTTAATTAATGCAATAACTATTTTATTTTCGGTATCTTATTCTTCTTTAAAATTATTCTAGTAAAAGGAATGAGATAAAAATGGATTATAATGAGATTAAGAACCTTTTGGGTTCTGAAGCAGAAGATCTTTTAAATCATACTTGTAAAGGAATTTCGAAGGAAATCATACATCAACCAGGTCCAGATTTTATTGAACGAGTCCTAGAACATTCAGATAGGAATAATCTCGTCTTGAATAACATGGATCGATTATTTAATCAGACTGGGAGATTAGCAGGGACAGGATATCTTTCAATTTTGCCAGTTGATCAAGGTGTTGAACATACGGCTTCAGCAAGTTTCGCTGTAAATCCTTCATATTTTGATCCAGAAAATATAATAAAGCTTGCAATCAATGGAGGGTGTAATGCGGTCGCATCTACTCTTGGTATACTTGGTTCTGTTTCAAGAAGGTATGCTCATAAAATTCCCTTTATTGTAAAGATCAATCATAATGAATTGCTAACAAAACCAGAAATTTCTGATCAAACTTTATTTGCGAGTGTTGATCAGGCGTGGGACATGGGAGCATCAGCAGTAGGAGCCACAATTTATTTCGGTTCTCATGAATCACGACGACAAATTCAAGAAATTAGTGAATCCTTTAGATATGCTCACGAGTTGGGATTAGTCTGCATTCTTTGGTGCTACTTAAGGAATAAAGAAGAATTCATTAAAGATGGTGTTGATTATCATACTTCAAATGATTTAGAAAGCCAGGGTAATTATCTTGGAGTAACAATTGAAGCTGATATTGTAAAACAAAAACTTTCTACTTGTAACAGAGGTTTTTTGGATCTACAATTTGGTAAAACTGATAAAATTGTTTATGAAAAACTTGCTCCAGACAACGAAATTGACTGGAATCGTTACCAAGTTGCTAATTGCTTTATGGGAAGAGTGGGTCTTATTAATTCTGGTGGTGAATCTGGAGGGAATGATTTTCAAGATGCAGTAAAAGCAGCTGTTATAAATAAGCGTTCAGGAGGTATGGGATTGATCCTTGGTCGTAAAGCTTTTAAAAAACCTACTCCTGAGGGTATTAAAATTCTCAACGCAGTGCAAGATGTGTATTTATCAAAAGAAATAACAATAGCTTAAATATTAAAAACAAAATCATAATCTTTTTTCTATTTTTTAACATTGGATATGGATTTTCAAATTACTATATTAATTCTTTTAAATAATAATTAGTGAAATTTTAGAACTAAATAATCAAATTAATTTACTTATTACTCTAAAAATTTCATTTAAATTAAAATTAAAAAGATGTATTTCATTATAATTCCTAAAAAATAACTATTTAATTTTATTAAAATGCGAAGAGATAGGAATTTAAAACTTAATCCTCAACAAAATCCTTATAAAATAAGAGATTCGGCTCCATATCCTAATAAATCTTTTATTGATTTTAACACACAAAGAGTATGTCCTGCGTGTGGAAAAGCAATTAAAATTACTCATAATTTCTGTAAGTATTGTGGAGTAGATCTGAGTGCTATTGAACCTATAGGTAATTCTGACGAGATTTCAAAACAATTAGCAATCACAGCAGTCACTGATCCTGACAGTGAAGTAAGAAAAGAAGCAGTTGACACTTTAGGAGATTTTGGGGATACAAAAGTATTAGGCGTCCTAACCTATGTACTCCTAAATGATCCAGATGAGAATGTAAGAAGAGAAGCGTGTGATGAATTAGGTGACCTCCACCATCCATATAGTTTAGAAGCATTAGCAAAAGCACTTAAAGATAAGAGTGCAATTGTAAGAAAAGAAGCAATAGAGGGATTAAAAAAGATTAAAAAAAAGACAAAACCACAGAAAATGGATGAAGGAAAGCCTGGAAGTAGAGGAGATGAAAAAGATCAAGGAGTAGATGAGGTTTCAGAAGAAAATAATACTAATCCTTCTGATTAATGAATATTGGCTAAAATAAATTAATCATCTTTACTAGGAATCTTTGGTAATTGTCGTCTACCACCAGGATTATTCTTTTTTGATTTTTCTAAAATTTCTATTATTTCAGCTTTTCGTAGATTTGCAGGTAAATCTATATTTTTTTCTTCAGCATACTTTTTAAGATCTTTTACTGTCAGGGAGTTAAAATCTACTGCTGTAATTTCCATTGAATTAGGCTTGGCAGGCATTGGTGTTAATGTCGATTCAGAGCTTAATTTTTTTTTAATACTCGTTGGCTGACCAGATTTTTCTAGAATTTCCACTGCTTCAACTATACCTATATCTTTATTAAAATATATTCTTAAGAGATGATTATCTAATTCAATCACTTCTTTAGGTACTTTTTTGACAGGTTCCCATTCAGTTTCTTCGACTTCTTCCCCAAATACTTTAGCAACTTTGGAAACAGCCGCAAATAGAGTATGACCTGAAATTAAGTTAAGTCTTTTATAACTATCTGAAATCTCTGTTTTTAAAATTTTCTCTTTAATCTTTTCATAATCATCCTTTGATAAACCTCCTGTAGGTAACCGATGCTTAGGATACTGATTTTGAGGGCTTGCTGTTGGAGTAATGGCAGGTTTAGAATGTGGAGATGAGACAACGTTTGTAGAGGAATCTTGAAAAGTAGGAGAAACATATTCTTCTTTTGTTTCTGGAACAACATCTTTTATAACCGCTTCACTTATCCTCTCTTTCTCAATATTTCGTACATATCTCATATCGGCTAATCTTTCAGTTACTTCCATAGAGTCTAATTGAAATGCATTTAGAAATTCAGAAGGTTCATCACCAGCATCTACAGAAACGATTTTGCATCGATGCATGGCCGCACTTTTTCTCAAATCATCCTGGAGTTCTTGGGCAACTCTAGAACTAATAAATCTTTTTCGTACAGGGGATTTTGGGCCTTTCCAAATAAATATTCTCCTTAAATCTTCACGTACTATAACTAGAACTTGCTCTGGATGTAAATTTGAATGTAATTCCTCTTCAGTGATACTTATTCTATTCTTTTCCCCAGAATCATCCAGTTCATATACCATGAAAGTATCATATTCAGTCATTTTCTTTCAATATGAGAATCATTTGTTTTTAGCTAAAAGTTTAATTCATCTAAGAAAATTTTATAATCCTTTTTGAAATTTCTTTTCAAATGGACTTAATTTAAAAAAAATATAAATTACGTTTATAAAAATTTAGCGAAAAAATAAAATGAGAAGTTTAAAAAGCCATCTTTAAACAACTACATATCATGAAGCACATTATCAATCGATAGTACAAATCCTAATAAGATTCTTCTATCTGTTTCATTGTCTAATATTCTCAATGCATATGTATCTTTAAAATCCAATAAACCACCAAGAAAAACATCTCTCCATTTGTCAGCTTTCTCGATTTCTGCAATTAGGTTCCCTTGCATATCAGTCACCTTGTAACTCCACCCCATAAATTTCCCTTGAGCTTCAAAATATCTTGTTCCATTTATGTCTTCTAAGAAAAATTTCGGTCGGATAACAGACGTTATTTTCTTTTTAATTCGTGCAATCATGTTACCATGCGGATCTTTGAGATCTTGTGCCCCACGAGCCGATACAATCTTGGAGTGAATAGTAGCAGCAATAGTGCCATCTAATTCGATTAACTCAACTCTACGTCTTATGCTAAAGATGACCCTATTCATTCTACCTATAATCTTATTATTCTCGTCTAAAATGTCGCCAGAACCCCAATCCCAATATTTTTCTTTCAGGATATAATAGTTCCGGTTAATATCAAACAATCCACCTGGACGATCATAAGGTTCAAAGCCTAAGGTTGTTATTCCTCCGGCTGTAGATGGTATTGAGACTATTTCTTTTTTTCTAAGTGTAGCTGAAACAGGTGAACCACATTTTTCGCAGAAATTCTGCATTTCTGGATCTTTGATTTCAGCCCCACAGGTTGCGCAAAAAACCATTCTATTATTTACCTTTCTAATTTTTTTATTATTTTTTAGGGTTTAGATAATAAAATTTTCTTTTAAATTTAAGTTATAATTAGACCGATATTTATAATTTTATTTAGCATAATAATTTCTAGGAATTTCCTTATATTTGCTCTTTAATGAGGATTTTTCTCGTTTATCATAACGTTTTAATTGAATAAGGTTTAATTATTATTAATATTATATATAGAAACTGGAAATGTCAACTATAAAGATTCCACATCTTTTAAAATTAAAAGATTACATAACTCTGGTTGGTACTTGTCTTGGAATGATAGCACTAGTTTGTGCGTGTATCGGTGCACGTGCTACACTTTCTTTAGGATTTTTTTTGGTATCAATATCAGCAGGAACCGACATGATTGATGGATATATTGCTCGTAAAACAAATACTATGAATGAGATGGGAAAAGAATTGGATTCATTAAGCGATTCATTAACCTTTGGTATTGCCCCTGCTGTTTTAACATACCAGAGTTTTAAAACTGGAAGTATATTTGATATTATTTTGATAATTGGTTCCGTTTGTTTTGCATTGGGTGCGATATTAAGATTAGCAAGATTTAATTTATCAGATGTTCCAGGATATACTGGAGTTCCAACACCTCTTAGTGCTCTACTAATAATTGTATATTTTTATGCAAATTATTTTTATGCTTACGCCAAGGGAGGAATAACACATCCTTTTCTAGAATTATCTTCATATTTAATACCTTTTATTATGATCCTGATTGCTTGGTTTAATATTACTGTATATATCAGTTTCGGAGAAAAAGATAAAACAACTTATATTATTTTTCTAATAATTGCACCATTATGCCCGATTTTTGGAATTATTGGAGTTTTGGAACCGAGCTCACTAATCTCGATGATCTCCTCCGTTTTCTTCTTATTTTCGTTTCTTTTTTCACTTGGATTTATAATCCGTGGATTTTTCGTAGGTACAAGGGAAAAAGAAAAATAATACCTCATACTAACTTATCCTTCCAATTTTCAATATTTCCAATGATTTGTTTTTTATCACTTTCACTTAAAAGTAGATCACTAAATCTATACTGATTAATGAAACTTCTTAATTTATGTAAGGTAACTGAAAAACCCCTTTTTTCAAGAACTAAATCAGCAATCTTTTGGAGCTCCACACTGAACTCCTCCCCTTTAATATTATTTAATTTATTAATCAAATTATTAAAAGCAGCGTTAATTAAAAGCCCTGCTTCATCTCCCTTTTTTCTTTTGGAAGAAGAAACAAAATCTAGCTTTGCCTGTAATTTTTGTTTTATTGCATCAACTTGTTCTTGAGCATCAGGTAAAATAGAAGGTATTTTTTGAGGTTTAGGATGAATTTCTTCTTTCCTTTCTTGAGGTTGGTCTTTCAGAATATCTTTTTGCTTATATTCTATCCTTTCGGATTGGATTTGAGTAGATGTGATTGGCTTTATTTTCTGGTAAGTTTTTGATTCTATTTTTTTAACTCCTTGTGTTTGAACTTTTTGTGAACCATAAAATGAATCAGAATAGGCTTCTTCCCACAAATGTTGAATGATTGGACTTAGCAATTCAACAATTGGAGGAAAATTACTAGCAATTCCAATGAAATCATTTAATGGATCTTGTGCATTTTCTTGAATAAGACCCAAAGCAATTTGATTATTATCCCCTTTTAAAAGGATTAAATTCTCATTTTCAAGAGTTTTATACATTAAATTTGTGATAGATTGGAAATTTTTAACACTGCTATTGGTATATGGCTCTGAAGAAGCAACTCTTACCTTTAAACTTCTTGGAATTTTCTCAAATTGTTCAGCAGCCAAATGACTCTCAAGTTGAGGTACAATAATTATTAATTCTTCTTGTGAAGTGGTAATGAACTTCTGAATTTCTTCATTAATTTTAGTAAGACTATTAATAGTCCAAATATCTGATACTGTTATTTTATCAGAAGATCTCATTTCCTGAAAATATTCTCTCATAATATTTTCAACAGGTTTATTCAATCCTGAAACTTGATCGACTGAATTTTGAACAACCAGATTTAAGTCCTCGTGTAATTTGATTTTAAGTTTACCCAATTCATCAGAAAGGAGATCTTTATTTTCTTTAAGTGTCTCTTGAATTTTATTCATTTTAGTTTCAAAATTACTTAGCAAATTGAGAAGGATTAATTTAAAATCATCACGATACTGAAAAGTTGCGTTAATCAAATCTTCTATTGGCTTAGATGTTGATTCAAATTTTTCTTCTATTACTTCATGTAAATCAGTAGAAAATTCCTGAACTAGTCTATCTAATTTTTCTTTGAAATTATTATCTATAATAGATATTATTTCTTCCTTGTGCTTCTTAAATTCAAGGTTATTAATCTCAGTGGTTATTTCTGACTTAATTCCCGAAATCTTTTTCATGAGATTAGCAAAATTCGTTTGGGTGACGATTTTGATTTGTTGGTCTAACTCAGAGATATCCTTAGTTAAGCTTTTTAATTCTTCCATTCCTTTTACAATATCTTCGACCTCTTGCTTTTGAATAATAGTATCTTCTTCAATGTCTTTTCTGATGTCCTGAAATGATTCTATGATAGTATCTAATTGAATTGTTTCATTTTGCTGAAACGTTTGATTGATGGTATGTTTTATCAACTTCTGAATTGAGTCTTTTATACCCATTAAATTTGCATTTATATTCTCGTAATAATTTATTATGGGAAAAATTGGGGGGATAGTCAAATAATGTAATAAAATCTCCTGCTTTTTTGGCACCAATTGAATAAGTAACCCTCCATTTATTAATTGAGTAAGGGCATCTTCAAAAGCGTTTTGAGAAATATTTTGAACTATTGAGTATAATTCATAAAACGTAAGTGGATCTTTACCCAAGGATTCAGTATATATTTTTATTGCATTATCAGAAAGCTGTAATTTTTTTAAAAAATTCTCCATTCATTTATCACCATCATTTCACATATATTATAATTTTCTTAATCTTTTCTAAAAAATTTTAAGGTTTTTATTTTTCTAAAAAATTTTAAACAAGTTATACTATTATGATTTATAATAGTATTCTACTGATTTTTTACAAAGAAAAGTGAAGAATATGAAAGAAGATGTCTATTTCTACTTGGATCTAACAAAAGACTTACTTAAAAAAAAAGAGATAATAAAAGCTATTAAATATTACATTGATGAAAAAAATAAAGTTAACTTAAAGGGACATTATTCAATTCTCATTTTCCAAGAAGAAGGCAATCCAATATTTATTACAGATAAGAAAGATGCGGGAATAATTGCAAATTCTATTGAAGAAAATTGGAGATTTCGACCAAGGAAGCAAAGTTTCTTTGAAAATGGGCTATTCTATATCTTTTCTTATATCGCAGAAACAGTAAGAAAGAAGTCAAAATTTAATCGAATTATAGTTATAACAGATACACCCTCTGATTTATCAGAAGACTATCAAGAAGCATTATTTAATCTTGTTTCAAAAATAAAGAATTTCCCTACTTTTATCGATATTCTAAGAATTTCTGAGGGCGATACAAGATTTTTTAGTGATGACGTAAAATTGAATATGTTAGCAAGCGATACCAAGGGTGGGATATTTTACATTCATGAGAAAAAAGAATTCAATGATACAATAAAAAAATTAGTAAAAACTAAACAATTTACTAGTACTTTTACTGATCAACCTAATCGGATTCAGATAAGTAAAGAAGATTATTCCTTTTATAACTATTTAGCGAAACCCTTATTAAAATCAGAATCAACTATGGAAAAGTTGGTATGTTATTTCTGTAATGAGGAGCTATGCCCAGTTTGTACCAATGTTGATGATATTCCCTTAGTTTGTGAGGATTGTAATACTAGTTTTCATAATTGTTGTATTACAAATTACACTATAAACCATAATATTGGAATCCCTAACATTTTTCGTTGCCCTAATAAAAAATGTGATGTACTCCTTAAGATTGATGAGGATGAAATTATTGAAGTATCTGGTGAAGTAGAAGTGACAACAGTAAAAGAATTCATGGTAAAAGAAGTACTAGAACAGATTCCTAAAAGACTTGAAAAAGCAAAACCAGCCCTAAAAACTGTAGCTCCTCCCATTCAAAGAGAAATTAAGAAATTAGATTCAACATCCCTTAGTAACCATGTAAACGCAGAGGGAGAAACAATTAAAACAGTTAGAATAGGTGGATTCTTTGGAAAAGTATATACTGTTAAAAAAGTAAATGATAAAATTGTGTATGAGAGGATATCTACTAAAGCTACTTTCAAATCCAATAACGCAAATCCCACTAAATTAAAAGAAAAAACTCTAACTTTAAATTCCTCCAATAATACAAGGTCTTCTAGAACGAGATCTCAATCTAATTTTTTGATTTGTCAGCAATGTGGAACACAAATAAATCCCAACCAAGAAACTAAATGTCCAAATTGTGGTTTTAGGATAATATAATGTTTTTTTAACAAATTTAGACAGTAATAATTGCAAATAGAAATTTTACCTAAATCAGAAATATAATAAATAAAAATAAATACAACTTCTAATATTATTTTTTTATAATTTAAGGATATTTTTCATAGATTCAAATAGTAAATAAGCATAAAGATGCTAACCAGTTCGGATTCAATTAATTCGGAGGAATTTATCTTTTTTATAGATATCATATCAGATTTTCTTAAAAAGAAGTCTTTGATGAAAGCTATCGGTGCATTTATTAAAGAAAAAGATAAATTTAATGCTTTAAGCTCTTATGGTGTAGTTATCTTTCAAAAAAATGAGAATCCCGTAAATGAATACGATATAAAAGATTCAGAAGCAGTATTAAATACAATCAATAATTCTTGGGAAACAAGAGAAACAGAACAAAGTTATTTGGAAAATGGATTGTATGAAATATTGGCCTATATCTTTAGAAAAAGTAGAGATGCAAGGAAAAATTATCGAGTAATAATAATTTCTGATACCCCAAGTAAATTAGCTGAAGATTACTATAATGCCCTATATGATTTATTGATTAAAGCAAAGAAATTTTCCGCCTTTATTGATATTATTCGAGTTGGAAACGAGAAATTCTATGAGGATGATGTTAAATTAAAGGTAATTTCGAGTGAAACACATGGAGGTATGTTCTATTGTCAGGATGAAAAACTCCTGCAAAATATTCTAGGTTCATTAATTCAAAATAAAAAGGAATTTAAAGTGCTTAAAACCGATGAAATAGAAAATATATTAATAGAAGATAAGGTTTTCTACGAACGTTTAGCTGTCGATCTTATAAGTCTTTCACCAGATGACGAAGAAATATGTACAATTTGTGAACAGGAATTATGTCCCATTTGTGAAGCTCATTCAGATGAAATCCATAAGTGTTTTAATTGTAGTGCTAAATTTCACAGTTGTTGTGCTGCAAAGTATTCACTTGCTAAGAATATCGGATTTAAGCATATATACCGATGTCCTCAATGCGAAACATTATTGAAATTAGATGAAGAATTTGTAAATATGGTATATGAAGAAGAATTAGAAGAAGAATATCCTGAACTTGAAACAGAAGAAGATATTCCCACAGAACCAGAAGAAATAGAGGTTGAGGAAGCACAAGAACCATTTGAGGAAGAATCATCAGTAGAAATGGAACAAATTGATGAAGAAATTAGTATTGATCAATTAAAACCTCCTACTCCTTATATAGAACCTACAAAAAAGGTAAAGGTTGGTGGATTTTTTGGTAAAGAAATTGAAATTAAGTTAAAAAAAGATAATCTTGCAACGGAAATCAGCAAACCAGTACAAATAGAAACTCAACCCTCTGTCTCGATTACTTCTCTTAATCCTCCAAGAAAAAGAGGAGCAGCAACAATTACTCTATGTAAAATATGTGGCGCAACTCTCCAAAATACTAGTAATTGCCCGATGTGTGGTGCTAAAAATTAGATAGGAAAGATTAATTAATCTCTAAATCCTCAATAAAGTGCACTCCTGATACTTCAGATTCCTTTATAGCAGAGAATTCTTTATTCATTATATATGCGTGTTCCTTTATTATTTTCAAGATATCTGTTATTTTCGATTTATGGAAATCATTTAAACTTAAAATAATTTTTTTATCTGCCTTATCATTAATAAAACGAAAATGGTATACGTCGAATGGTTTTAACCCAAGCTTTTTTAACTTAATTTCGATCTTTTCACATTCAGACCAAAAAATAGTATATTGAGGTCTATGAGGTAATTCAAATACAATTTCATCATATGAAATTGAAACTTTCCTAAGTTTTCCTGGAGACTTAGTAGCCACATAATAATAATAGATAATAAAGATACCTATTAGAGATAAACTCAACAATATAGCAAGTGGAGATTCTGGGAATCTAATCATTAAATATGTATCTAAGATAGCTAAAACTGGAACAAGAATCATTACAATCCAACATGGCATTGTAAAATTATGAAATTTTTCCCCTGAGAAATCAATAATTTCCGTTTTTTCACTCTCCATAATCTTAACTAACATTAATTAAGTTCACATATAAACTTTCATGAATTATTTTTATTTTGTAGAAATATTTTGAGTTTTCTTTTGGGCTTCAAATTACTATAAAAAATAGTAAAATTTGAATTGATTTAATATAGTAAAAAGGCAATCACTAAAATATTAAATTATCAAAAATTAGGGTAATTATAAACAAAGGGAAGGTTCTTTAGTTGTTTGTTAAACAAGAATTGGATAGATTTCAGAAGAATAGGCCAAAATCAAAAGATCTTTGGCAAAAAGCACTTAAAGTGTTACCTGGAGGGATATCTCACAATATTAGAACATTTGGGTTACCCTTAATAGGTGGTTTTCCTGTCTTTATTAAGTCTAGTGATGGCGCGTATTTAATAGATTTAGATGATAATAAGTATATAGATTGCTGGAATGGTCATTTTGCTATGATTTTAGGGCATAATCCTCCTGAAATCCAAAAAATATTAAAGAAATTTTTAGAAAATGGTTGGCATTTTGGAACAAATACAGAATATCAAGTGAAACTAGCGAATACAATTGTTCAGGGTAATCCAGGAATCGAGAAAGTAAGATTTTGTGTATCAGGGACTGAAGCGACAATGTATGCTTCACGATTAGCTAGAGCTTTTACTAAGAGAAAATTAATTGCAAAAGCTAAATTAGGATGGCATGGGGCAAATGATACTTTGTCATATGCTGTTGGTTCTTTAGCTAACGGTCAAGTTTCACCAGGTCTTCCTAATGCAGAACAAGCGGGGATAGTTACATTTCAAATCAATGATGAAAATGCATTCGATATAATTAAAAAAAATGGTGAGTCCTTAGCAGCTGTAATTCTTGAACCTGTTTTAGGTGGTGGCGGAGGATTTCCTGTAGAATTAGAGTTTCTCAAGAGATTAAAGGAAGAGTGTGAACATTTCGGAATCCTTTTAATCTTTGATGAAATCATTACAGGATATCGATTTAGAGATGGCCTTTTTCAAAATGAAATCGGGATAATGCCTGATTTGACTACTATGGGAAAAATTATTGGAGGAGGTATGCCAATTGGAGCAATTGGGGGGAGAAGTGATATTATTGATCAATCTAGACCTGATATAGAGAATCAAGTTTTAATTGGGGGAGGAACATTTTCTGGATATCCCCTTAGTATGATTGCTGGATTAAAAACTCTGGAAATATTAAAAAATTCTTACCATGAATATGAAAGGATAAATAAAGAAGGAAATAAATTAATCGATTCTCTAAATACAATCTTTCAAGAAGAAAAATCACAGATTATTGCTATTGGTCATAAATCTATGATAATGCTTCACGCACTATCGAAACCAATTGAGGATCCTTCGATAAAAGATATATTTGCATATAAAGACAAGAAAAGAGAAGCTTTACTTCAATTATCCCTTTTTAATCGTGGTATCTCTGGATTACATGGATTGGGATCGCTATCTATGGCTCATACTCGCGATCATTTAATGAAAATACAAGAAATCCTTGAAGAGATTTCTCAACCTGTCTCCCAATCAAAGTTTTAATTAAATCAAAAAAGATAAAGAAAGATTCATATTTTAAATATTAAATAAATAGCCTTATAAAAAGGGAGAATAAATGAATAAAAGATTTGATGTTATACAAGTTGGATTTGGTCCTATGGGCAGAATTATCACAACTCTTCTGCTTAAACGGAAAAATCTTGAATTGAGAGGAATCTTTGATATTAATCCAGAACTTATCGGTAAAAAAATTAGCAAATTTTTAGATAATGGAAAGGAAAATGATTTGATTATAAGGGATGATCTAGATACTTTCCTTTTGAAAGAAAAGGTTGATGTTGCTATAATCGCAACATCTTCCTCTTTAGAAAAAATAATCCCTACCATCAAAAGTGCGGTTAAATCTGGAATTAATGTAATTTCTATTTGTGAAGAATTATCGTTTCCATTTCATTGCCATCCCAAATTATCTAAAAAAATTGATGAACTTGCGAAATCTAATAGTGTAAGCGTGGTAGGAACTGGTATTAATCCTGGTTACCTTATGGATTTACTCCCAATTGTATTAACGGCACCATGTCAAAGTGTAAAATCTATTAAAGTGACAAGAATGATGAATTCCACAAAAAGAAGAGTCCCCTTCCAAAAGAAAATTGGAACTGGTTTAAGCAAAGATGAATTTCATGAAAAAATAAGGAAGAAAGAAATCACTGGGCATGTTGGATTAACCCAATCAATTCAAATGATTGTAGCAGCACTTGGTAAAGAATATGATGAAATAATTGAATTACCACCTGAGGCAATCGAATTGGAAAATGAACTTACTACATCTTATGGGGAAATCGTACCAAAAGGATATGTATGTGGTTTGCAGAGCAAAGCTTTTGCAAAAAAGGATGGTATAGAATTCATCACATTAGATTTTATAGCTTATGCAGGTGATCATGAAGAATTTGATAGTGTAATAATTGAAGGTATACCCCGACTAGAACAAAAAATAATTGGCGGAGTTCATGGCGATTTAGGTACTTCAGCGATGGTCGTTAATCTCATTCCTAAAGTAATTGAGGCAAGACCGGGGCTTTTAACTATGAAAGATCTTCCAGTCCCTTGTAATACTGAAAATATATAGAATAAATAAAAATCAAAATTTATTAAAATCCAACACTTATAGGAAAATATAATATAATTGCAAGGATAGCTGAAATAGGAAAGGTTAATAACCAGATTGCAATTATTTTCCATAATCCTTTCTTCATAGGAGTTTTACTAGCTTTCGATAATCCTACTAAAGACGCAACAAGCATATGGGAACCAGAAAGAGGAATTTTTTGAATAGTACCAATAAGCATAACTGCAGCTGTTGGGAATTGTGCTGCAAAAGCTGTACTTGGTCTGAGTTCAGTCATTCTACCTAAGTTTCTTATAACTATTCTCCCTAAAACTATTATACCAATTGCTAAACTAATACCTGTCATAACTAATAATGCTGTTATATTAATATCCTCCCCTACGCCTACTACTATTCCAACTGCATTTGAACTATCATTACCTGATCTTGAAAATGCAGTTATACATATTACAATGAAAATTACAAGAGCATATCTTTTTTCTGATCTTTCAAAATCCTGAAATCCATTCAAATGCTTTATTTTATGCCTATTTAATAGAATAACAACAAGATATGTTATAGTAAAACCTACTATGGGAGATAATAACCACCACATACTCATTCCTAGAATTGTATCCCAATCCACACCATTACTACCACCTAAAAGCATCCCTAAACCCATAATTGACCCTATAGTAGCATGAGTTGTTGAAATTGGCAAACCTAAAGCACTAGCTAATAGTAACCAAATCGTTGTTGAGATTAATATTGTTAAGACAACAGCATTATGGTCAACACTAGCTGCAAAATTATCTGTTACAAGAATATCATCGCCTACAGATTTAGCCACACCCTCTCCTAATAATAAAGCTCCAAATATAGCAAAAATTGTTGCTAAGACAATGATCTGCCTCATGTTAAGAATTCTTGAGCCAAAGAGAGGTGCCATTGTTTCATCATTAGCCCCAATCGCAATTGCGATTAATATGGAAATAACCAGAAATATCGTCATTATTATAGCAGGATCCATGTCATATTCTTCTCCTTAAAAGTAATTTATTATTTACTTGGATATTTTACAATTAAACTCCTTAAAAAATCGCTGATTTCTTCTGCTCTAATAATCATATCAAAAATTTTAATACAAATTTTTGATGTAAGATATATCCGGAGAGCTTCTTTCTCTGGTTTTTGATATAATGTTTCCAAAATGCTATATTTCGCCTGACGAGCACTTCTTTTTAGAGTTTCAATATAGAAACTTTTTTGATAAGCTGTTTTGAAATCAGTCTCCATTAAATTTACCATATCCACCAAAGTATCAATTGTTTCTTGGTATAAATCATTCATTACTTTCAGATCTTTTTTCAAATCATCAAAAAGTTCAAAGGGAAAAACTCTAAGGCCTCTTGCTAGTTCCTCTGAGCTGTCTGAGACAATATCTAGGTATTTTATTATTCGATAACGATCTTCAACTAAAAAAGGAAGAGCTCTTTTATCCTTATACAAGACATTAATGTAATTTTCTTTAGCAATATCAGCTTTATGTTCGCATTCAATTACGTTATCTAATTTCTTTTTAATAATCTTTCCATCGACAAGATCGTTAATACATTCATGGAGCAACAACGAACCGTCTATAACTTCTGTATAGAATTTATTTGCAGCGTTTAATAATTCGTTCTTTTTATCTTTTTTAAGTTTTAATTTCATCTTTTTTAACTTCATTTCATTCACATAAAGAATTGACTATTGATACGTTTCGACTTGATAATCACATTTATTGTTTATTTCTTAAAAAAAATTGCATTTTCCACTTAATAAGAATTATATTAGATCTAAATCGAAAAAAATATTAGATAACTAAAATTTTACTCTTATAAATACATTAACTAATATTTCTCTTGCCATTTCTCGAAATTAAATTAGGAGATATAATTTTTGACCCAAAAGTTCAAACTTATTGTGTAAGTCCTAAGTTTAAGTGTCCCAACTATAGACACTCATGGGCTTGTCCACCCGAGGCTCCGTATTTAGAAAAAAAAGTCTCGAATTTTAATAGATTTTATCTAATTTATTATAAGCTTGATTTTATTAATTATATTAAGAATGAAAAAGCTAAAAATCCTACCTCAAGTGAAAAAGAAATAAGAGATATGTTATTCACGAATAATCTCTTAAGGGATAAATTAGAGCAAGAAATATATATGTTTATCGAAAATTATAAAGCAAATTTTGAAGAAAAGCTTATTTTATGGGACGGATACTGTCGAACATGCAATAATAAAATAGATAAAGGATGTAATTATGATAGTGGAGAACCTTGTCGATACCCTGACAAGAAAAGATACTCTATGGAAGCTGTTGGCATCGATGTCACGGCAATGACAAATAAGCTAAAGATCCCTATTGAATGGCCACCAATTAATCATGTTTACCGTTTTGGATTAGTATGTTTAAAGTAAAAACATAAAGATCAATGAGTTTTAACCAATTAAAAAATGGACTCCAATTTTTTTTTAATACAAAATATATTATTTTTAATTGAGAATAAATATGAATATTGATTTGAACTTATTTCAATCGGGTTGGGATATTATCTGGGAAGATCCAATTGCATGGTTTTTAGAATTACCCTTACTTACACAAATTCTAGTTGCAATAGGAATTATCGCAATTTTAATTGGTGCAATTATTTTAGTTTACTATATTTTAAAGGGTGTGGGGTATTTATTGTATTACTTATTCAAGGGGTTATATTATCTTTTTAAAGGAATATTTATTGGACTTTATAAATTATTTGAAGCCTTATACTATGCGATATCAGGAAAACCAAAAAAACAGAAGGGAAAAATACTACCTACTACTGAAGTACAAGTGACTCCTGTAGAACAGAGATTATCTCAATATGGAATAGAGAGAGAAAAAATTCCTAGTTATTGTACTGAATGTGGGCACAAATTAACAGAATCCATGCAGTTTCTTTTAATCTCAAAGGGATTCGCTTATTGCTTTCATTGTGGAATGCAATTTGAACTAAAAACTTATGAGAATCCTAAATTTTAAGATTAAAAAAAAATAAAAAATTTCTTTTAGAAAAGATCTTTATCTATAACAATAGTTTCAGTTCTATCAGGTCCGATTGAGATCATAGCAATCTCAATCTGTAATTCTTCCTTAATCGCTTGAATATATATTTTCATTGTATCAGGTAACGCTTCGTACCCATTCTGAGCAATTTCTTGCCATCTCTCCCTTGTTATTTCTTCCCATCCTTTAAACAATTTATAAATTGGCTTACACTGTTCGATTATTTCATGCTGAATTGGCCAACTTTCGAGAATTTTTCCATCTAATTCGTATCCGGTACACATTTTAACAGGATTAATACCTTGTAGAGCATCTAATAGAGTTATTGCGATTTTATCTACTCCATTAATCATTATCCCATATTTAATGTTAAAAAGATCTATCCATCCTACTCTTCTAGGTCTTCCCGTTACTGTCCCATATTCTCGACCTTGTTCCCTTATTTTTTCCGCTATATCATTAAATAATTCTGTGGGAAATTTTCCTGAACCAACTCTTGAAGTGTATGCTTTAATAATTCCAAGCACTTTATTTAGCTTTTTAGGTGGGATTCCGGTTCCCGCAGAAATCCCAAGAACATTTGGATTTGAAGAAGTTCCAAATGGATACATTCCATGGTCTAATCCTAATAGATTTCCCTGAGCTCCTTCAAAGACAACTTTTTTACCAGAATCAATTACCTTATTTAAATAAAATGCAGTATCAATTACATAGGGTTTTAACTGTTCTCCATAGGATTTATATTCTTCAAAAATAGAATTGAAATCAATATCCCAAGAGGGATCATAAATTCGAATTAAGTCTTTTTTTATCTTATATAGCTTTTCTAATTTGGGTTTTAACAAATTTGGGTTAATTAAATCAAAAATTCTTAAACCCCATCGAGCTGCTTTATCTGAATACGTAGGGCCAATCCCTCTTTTGGTTGTACCTGCACTATATATCCCTTTTGATTCTTCTTCTAGGCCATCTAAAACACGATGAAATGGAAAGATGACGTGTGCAGTCGAACTTAATTTTAAATTTATATTTTTATTGAGTTTTTTCAAATTATCTATTTCCTCAAGTAATACCTTCGGATCTACGACACAACCATTAGCAATAACACATTCTTTTTCTAATGGAGCTCCACTGGGAACTAACTTAAATTTATATTTAATTCCATTAGCTTCAATTGTATGTCCAGCATTATTTCCACCATTGTATCTCACGACCACATCTGCTTTTTGTGCTAAATAATCTACAAACTTACCCTTACCTTCATCACCCCAAGATAAACCGATAACAGCGATATTGTCACTCATAGATTATTTTCCATTTGAATTTTTTTTATAATTCAATCATAAAATTTAATCCAAAACTAGGTATTATAAACCGTTTAAAAAATTTTTGGTATAGAGAATCTGACATGTAATGATTTTTATATTTGAATTTTCATTAAAGACATAATCTAATTTTAATATCTTATTGATAATATACAGACCTCCCTTTAGAAAATAAATTCTTTAGATACTTCGAAAAGATGCTGAAAAAAAAAGTCTTATTTGATGTCGCTCATAATGAAATGTTAAATATAGAAGATAAAGAATTCTCTGATTTTGCAAATTTATTAAAGAGATTAGATTTAACTATAAAGATAAATGAAAAAAAACAGTTAACTAAAGAAATACTAAGGGATATTGATCTATTAGTTATTGGTAATCCTATCGACGATTTTTTTTCAACACCAGAAATCAAAGTAATTGTTGATTTTGTCAGATCTGGTGGAGGATTGCTCTTGTTAAGTGAATATGGATCAGATTTTCTACAGAAAACTAACATAAATGACCTTTCTGGGAAATTTGGGATGAGATTTGAAAAAAACCTTATTAAACAAGTTAATACTGTTAATCAAAATTGTACTAGTATCTTACACATTCAAGAACTTTCAAAACACCAATTAGTAAAACACATTAGAGAACTTAACATAGGTGGCGCGTGTTCCCTATTTTTAACTAAGGATGCTAGATCCATATTGGAAACTAAAGAAAATTCTTGGCCAGAAATATTTGATAACACAACAGAACAGTGGATTAGAGAGGGTGAAAAGGAAGAGCAAATAATTGCAGCATATTCTGAATTTGGACAGGGGAAGGTCGTTGCTATAGGAGATATTGATATTTTTACATCCGATTCGAACATTGGATTACATTCTTTAGATAATCAAAGATTTGTCCAAAATATCATTAATTGGTTAATTGAACCTGTTCAAGAGTCCAAAGTTATGACATTCACTCTTAACCAACTCGGGGATCTCCATTTTGAAATTAGAGAAACAAATAAAATTATCAATAATATTATAGAAACATTAACTATCTTAGAAAAGAGAATAACTTATCTAGAGGAACGCTCTCATGGCTATTCTGAGACTGATAAAATAGAGGAAACTAAGGAGCGAGAATCTTTACAACAGGAATAGTGTATCTACTACTAAAACACCCTAAACTAAGTTATAGTTCATTATAATTAAGTATTAAAGACTTAGATTTTTATACAACTCAATTATCAATTATCATCCTAATGTAATATAGTTTAAAGAGAAAATAAACATGCCATTAAAAACACCAGAACAATATTTAGAAAGTATTAAACGACCAGTTAATTTGTATATGTTTGGCGAAAAAGTAGAAGAATTTTGGAATCACCCCATCATTAAGCCTTCAATTAATACAGTTATGAAGATTTATGAATTGGCACAAATGGATGAATATCGTGACATTATGACTGCCACTTCCCATTTAACCGGTGAAGTAATAAATAGATTCACCCATATTCATCAATCCATTGATGATTTAATAAATAAAGTAAAAATGCAACGACTTTTAGGACAACATACTGCTTGTTGTTTTCAACGATGTGTTGGATTCGATGCTGGAAACTCGTTATATAGTGTAACTTACGAAATTGATAAGAAATATGGAACCGATTATCATGAGCGATTTAAAAAGTATTGGATTGAAGTACAAACTCAAGATTTAATGGTTGATGGAGCAATGACAGATACTAAAGGAGATCGAAGTAAAAGACCGAACCAACAGCCTGATCCTGATGCATATCTCCATATCGTTGATGAGAGAGATGATGGTATTGTTGTTCGAGGAGCAAAAGTCCATCAAACTGGATTTTTAAACTCAAATAGAGTGATTGTTATGCCTACGCTGGCTCTACGACCAGGTGAAGAAGAATATGCAGTCAGTTTTGGAACTGATACCAATACAAAGGGAATAACTTTAGTATATGGAAGACAATCATGTGATACGCGAAAAATGGAAGATGGAAAACTCGATATTGGAAATTTCAAGTATGGAGGTCAAGAGATCTTTGTGATTTTTGATGATGTATTTATTCCAATGGAAAATGTATTTATGAAAGGTGAAATTGATTTTTCTGGGGAATTAGTTAATCGATTTGGTGGCTATCATCGTCAATCTTATGGAGGATGTAAGGTTGGTGTTGGGGATGTTCTGATTGGAGCGGCAGCATTGATTTCAGAATACAATGGTACAGATAAAGCGTCCCATATTAGGGATAAACTTGTTGAGATGGTACACTTAAATGAAACATTGTATAGCTGTGGAATTGCATGTAGTTCTTTGGGTTTTCAAAGGGAAGCTGGAAACTATGAAATGGATATGCTTCTAGCTAATGTGTGTAAACAAAATGTTACTAGGTTTCCATATGAAATAGGTAGACTTGCAGAGGATATTGCAGGAGGAATTATATGTACATTGCCCTCTGAGGCTGATTTTAAATCAGAAGAAATTGGACCATTATTAGAAAAATATTTAGTTACTTGTGAGGGACTTTGCGCAGACGATCGATACAGAGTGCTTAGATTTATTGAAAATTTAACAATGGGTGTCGCTTCAGTGAGTTACAAGACAGAAAGTATGCATGGGGCAGGCTCACCGATGGCACAAAGAATTATGATATCAAGGCAATCGGATCTTGAAGAAAAAAAGAAACTGGTCAAAGAGATTTTAGATATTAAGTAAATTTTCTTAAATTTCTAAAAAGGTTTTAATTTTGTCTAATAAAAATCTAATTACTACAGAAATAAAGATTTGAATATTATGGGTCAAAAATCGTATGACGAGATTTTCTCCAACTTTGAGGAAATCTGTAATCATTTCAAACGTAAAAATCAATATTTCGATATTTTATTTGATTCTATGTCCTCAACCTTTATTCAAAAAACACCAACATCTGAAGATATTTCAGTTAATACGAAAAAGTCTGGTATTGTAGCACGCACTTATATTGGTACATGGAATGAGATTACTTTTGATGAGTCTGTATCCCCTCAACAAGTTATCGAACACATCCCTAAAATAACAAATTACGGTGATAAATTACCAGAATTAGAAGGCTGGAAGATAAACAAGGAGATTAAACCAAAATTGAATCCCTCCGATGTCTCAATTGAAGATAAACTCCAGAAAATTCGATATATTTATGATTATCTTATGAATTATGATGAAAGGATAATTAATGTCCAAATTAGGTATCTTGAACGTACAATAGAACGTATTTTCTTTAACAATGAAGGCAGTCAATTAAGACAACTTATCCCTAGAATTGCTTTTTATACTATCCCAGTTGCAAAAGAAGATTCTAATGCCGATTTTGATTATTATACTAAATCTGGAGAGATTGGATTAGAATTTTTTGATCAATTAGACAACTCAAAATTAGATCAAATCGCAGAAAAATCTATAGAGATGTTAAATGCAGAATTAGCACCTTCTGGTAAACATACTGTTATCTTGGATCCACAAATGACTGGTATGGTTGCTCATGAAAGTTTTGGTCATGGTCTTGAAGCAGATCAAATTTTAAGAGGAAGAAGTTACTTAAAACCCCTCTTAAACAAAAAAGTTGCTTCTGAAATTTGTACAATATGCGATACACCTACAATAGATAAATCAATTGGAACATACTTCTTTGATGATGAGGGTATTAAAGCTGGCAAAAACATATTGGTTGAAAATGGGATTTTAAAAGATTTTATATATGATAGACGTACCGCAGCTGCTTTGAATGCAATACCTAAAGGAAATGGAAGAAGGGAAAGTTTTGCCCATCCTGTCCATCCTAGAATGACAAATACGTATTTTGAATCTGGGGATTACACTTTTGAGGAAATGATGTCAGAAATTAAATATGGAGTATTATTAGTTCATGGTTCTTTCGGTATGGAAGATCCTCTTGGAGGTTCAATGCAAAACACGTCTAAGAAAGGCTATTTAATCGAAAATGGAGAAAAAACAAAGATTTTGAAATCTGTTGCTTTAAGTGGGAGTGTTCTAGAAGTGTTAAATAATATTGATGCGATAACCCGTGATAAACTCGCAATAGATGGAGGTACATGTGGTAAAGGGGATGAAGATCGTGTACCGGTTGGAAGTGGGGGTAGCTTTACCAGAATAACAGAAGCATTAATTAGTCCGGGGTGATATCGCAAATGATAAATGATAAAATTGATTTAATAGAAAAATACCTTAAATTAGAAGATATTCAGGAATATGAAATTCTTTACATAGATAGGAAGAATTATGAGACAATATTCCTTAGAAAAGATCCTGAAACTGAAAGAATAGTTGATGATTTTGAATATATAATCCGTATTCTTACGCAAAAAGGGAATAGCACAGGAATAGGAGTTGTAAAAGGAAATTCTTTGGTTCCAAAAGAAATTATAAAAAATATTGAAACTTGTAGACTCATTTCAAAATATAATATCAGCTCAGAGTATCATTTCCCAATAAAAAACAAAACACAGACACTCCCATTAGCAGATAAGACTATATTAAAAAATCCAATAGAAATTAAAAGAGATTTGAGTCAAGAGTTGATCAGGGCTGTAGAGGAACAGGAGGGAATTGAACCTACGTTTGGACGTTTTAGAATACACACTCAAAAGAAATTTTTAAGAAATAGCAACGAATTAGATCTAAATGCTATGAAAACCTATTTCTTTATTGAACTTGCTTTAAAATCTGAAAAGAACGGTAAATTATCAGAATTATGGACAACTCGATATTATAAAGAAAAAGAACAATTAAAATTTCAGTCTCGTGTAGAAAAATGGGCTAAGCTTGCAAAAGATGCATTAAGTGCAAAACCTCCAAAACCAAATAAGGAGGCAGTTGTGGTATTTTCTCCATACGTATTGCGAGAGGCTATTGTTCCAGTAATAGGATTTCATGCCTTAGGGAAGGCATTTAGTGAAAAGGTCTCTAATTATAATATTAACGATAAAGTCGCTTCTGAAGAAGTATCTATTATAGATAATGGATTACTTGATGGAGGTTTAAATTCTAATCCTTGGGATGGGGAAGGTAACCCACACCAGAAAACTGAAATTATCACAGATGGGATATTTCAAAATCGTCTCTTTGACGAAAAATATGCCATTTTAGAGAATATGAAATCTACAGGGAACGGTATTCGAAGTGTGAATGGTGCCGTAAGGAATGGTGTAAGTAATTTGCAAATCCATCCTGGAAAGATTCCTTTAGAGGAAGTAATTTTAAGTATAAAAGAGGGGTATTTTATCGAAAAATTCTCTTGGTTATACCCCGATGAATTATCTGGTTTTTTTGGGGCTGAAATCAGGAATGGATATTATATAAAAAATGGAGAGTTCCAACATCCAATCAAGCTTGGAAATATAAGTGGAAATATTCTTGAAATGATAAAAAATTGTATGTATATTTCAAAAGAAACAGAATTTGTCGAGAATTCCCAATTACCTTATATGGTTTTTAATAATTTAACAGTTTCTTCATAAAATATACCTATTATTTAATTTAAACTCTTTTTATCAATAAATCCAAACTAAAAGAAATTTAAATATTTGAATTTCCCATTATTAAATGATAAAAACAAATTAATTTTACAAACAAGTGAAAAAAATGGGTAAACAGTTAAAAAAGGAGGCAGCAAAATTAGGACTAACTAACCAACAGAAATATACATTTTATGCCCGACCAAAGAAAATGAAAATGAAATTTTCAAAATATAAACCAGATCTTGCATATAAAGTAGAAAATTTTATAAAAAGTATTGATCCCTCGGTGAAATCTGCTGAATCTGGAGGTGGAAGGAATAATACCTTTTATTTTTTATCACCTCAAACTAATTTTTACGCTGAAATTGCCGATAAAATGTCTGGAATGGTAGTACATAATCCAAATAATCATACAGTTCAAATAGATCTTTACACAGATAATGTTGATTATGTAAGGACCATAGTTGCAGATATTAATTCGATCTGGGACGATGGTGTAATCCCTCATCTTAATATAGATAAATTAGCTAGCAAATATAAAGTAAGGCAAGAGGATATCATTAACGCATGGAACTCCTTTCTATAAAAAAATATTTTTGAAATTTATTACTTTTTTTTTCATCCTAGATATGAAATTATCAAAAGGAGAGTACTTCCTTTTCCTATTTCAATTATTTTCTGCTGTAAATTTGCCTAAGAATCCTACATGTCATAATTATAATATCAAAATTTAAAAATGTAAATTGTGATGTATATCAAGGGTTCTTGGTAAGAATATTTACTTAATGTGTTGTGTTTCAAAATCATATAGGAGTGTATATGTTAATTCGAGAAGCCGGTATCATATTCAATGGTATGCCTATCATATATTCCAGTTATCATAGGGCGAGTAAGGAACATACAGATCTGATTTGTTCCAGTGGGTTATTGAGTGGACTTTTTACGTTCGCTGGTTGCCTAATGGAGCCAATAGAATACTTTGAAACCAGCAAATATTCCCTAGTTTTCAGAACTAGAATGATAGAAGATTTTTATGGGGAAGAGCAAGAAATTCTCTCTTTTTTAGTTTTAGATAAGGATGCACGACTGGAAAAATATCTGAATCGGTCCGTAAAACCGTTGCTTGACAAATTATTGAAAAAATTTATTTCAGACTATAATGGATGTAAATTAAATGATGCCTCCTTGTTTGAACCATTTAGAGCCACAATTGATAAGATTTTTGGCACAGGTACGATGACACTAGAGGAAAAAGTACTCACTCTTTTAATGTAACTGAAATTATTAGAAAACAACTTTGGAGGGGGGCTTAGCGTTTTGTTACAAATTTTTAAAGGATTTAACTCAAAAACAAAGTAAATTAGTTAAAAGAATGTTGGTTCTCCTTCAAACTGTCGTTCAGGAGTTTTCATTTTAGCTATTTCTTCAGGAGATAAGATTTCAATCAGTTCATATTGTGAAGTGCCTAAGCCCAATTTTTCAATATAACCTATAGCTTCATATGGATCTTTATAGAGACCATGAAGTCTTGTAAAAGGATGTATATCATCTTCAGGATTAAGATTAACATGCTTTAAAAATGGAGGAATCGCTTTTTCTATTAAACCTTCCTTTTTAATTAGGTCAAGTGTTGCTGTTTCTATTGCTACGATATCTTTTGATCCTAAGACACCTATATCATTAACTATTGAAGGTTGACCCATACCCACACAATCACAGAACGTTGTTATTTGTAGCAGAAAATTTAAATAGAACACTTTTTCAGGTTTGAAAGTCTCAAGAACTTTACTTGCTGCAATTGCAATCATTTCTTGAAATGCACTATAACTTTCTCTTGGAACTTTTAGTGCTCCAACACCTTGATCCAATTCTAAACATGTGAAACACTGGTGACAGTCATGATAGTTTCTAATAAGATTGGATTGAGTTTCCTCATATCGAAGTGCACCATAAGGACATGCTTCAACAAGCTTCTTAGCATGTTCAGGAGTTCCTTTTTCTTTATCCCAATATTTATCTATTTGAGATACTCCATGAATCTTCATCCAACGAGTTGTACCTGAATACCCTCCCAGAGCGAGGTTTTTAATAGCTCCACCGTACCCACATGCCCCATGCCCCTTTGCATGCGTTAAATCAATTAATACATCCGCATCTTTTAACGAACCTCCAAGATCAAGTGTTTTAATACCTTTAAAATTAATCTTTACTGGAGTGGTATAACCATCTTTTACACCTGCAATTGGTATGATTGGACAACCACAAGTTTCCTGAGTATATCCTCTTTTATAGGCATTATAAACTGCTGTAGGATTATCTGTGACGAATGGATAGCCTCCTTTCTTCTTTATTGCCTCTACAATGCGACGAACAAAAAACACCGGTACTGTTTGATATCCATCTCTAAATCCAAGGTGCATTTTTATTGCTACTTTATCTTTAGCTACAATTGGTGTCTTTTCAATTAGCATTTCAGTAATTCTATCTACTTTTGCAGCAAAACATGCAATTTCTGCGATTTTACCATGCTGAACTGAACCAAAATAAACTTCAGATTTTTTTGAACTCATAAACTCACTTAATATTTAGTTTTATTCTCAAAATTATTGATAGAAATTAAATATAGGGCTTATTAATTATACCATAATTATTTTAATTTTCTAAGATTCTATTTTAGTAATAGGTAGAAATAATAAAAACTAACAATAAGTATAACTAGTATGGTTAGATGCCTTGAATTATGAAAAAAAAAAAAGGAGTTGGTAATTAAATGGCCCGCTGCCCAGAAAGTTTGCATTTTGAATGTGTACCTGAAATGTGGAGGGTTCATGAAATACCAATCAGCAATCAAGCAAATCGTTTGTCAATCCTGCGGATTATCTTTAACTCGTCATGAACTTGATAGTTACTGGAAGAAAGTCAGAAATGAAAATATCAATAATGCTGATGAGACTCAACGCAAAAAAGATCGACGAAAAGAATGGTTAGATTGGTACTCCTCCTCTAAGGAATCTAAAGAAAAAGACTATTGAGTATTTTTAAATATAAGGATACTCATCTATTAGATAAATACATTTAGGATAAACAAACCATTAGACTTACCTTAATGTGCAAACATACGTTCAAATATATCTTCTAACAGTTCTGCTAGTTTTGTTGCTGGTATATCTAATAACGTTATTTCTAAATGTCGTCCCCTTGTTGCATCTTCTATCCTAACAGTTTTAGACGCTATAATTTTGAGTTGGTTTAGTTGTCGTACATACTTTCTAAAACTCATTTTGACATGGGGTTCTATTGAATAACTTTCGCATATAGCACAGTACTCCTCATAGGCATCATCAACTAATGCAAATGGAGTATCATTATTTA
The DNA here is from genome assembly GCA_048938895.1 of Promethearchaeota archaeon. GTDB lineage: Archaea > Asgardarchaeota > Lokiarchaeia > Sigyniarchaeales > SOKP01 > Loki-b32. The sequence goes on along the minus strand of JBHLLU010000011.1, from coordinate 20,784 downwards.
TTAAAATTCTAACAATTCCATGTAAAGCCAAAAGCTCTTGGTCTTTTAGATCATCTATAATATCCGCTCGAAATGTAGGATATACATCATCAGACGCCTTTCTTACAATATCCGCATTAATTTTCTCTAATCCTTCTTTATCGCAATATAGTCCACTTTTTCTTATAATTTCAATTCCATGTCTCATATTTTTATTCTCAACAACAATCTGAGCAATCATAGTTAGCAACTCTTTATCAACAACATATTCTTTTAATGCAATCTCACTGCGATATTCTAATATTTTCATAGCTTCCTCGAATTTATAAGGTTTAAGTGGAATTTTTTCATTTAATCGGCTTAAAATCTTCTCATTTTCAATTTTCATCCAATCTGTACCTCTGCTAACCATTAGGATAGACAATTTTGCGTTTTGATGCCCAAAAGTCTCTGCTATATTCAAGAATGCTAATACATCTTCCGGTTTAAGTAAATGTACCTCATCAATAATCAATAGCATATATCCGTTGTCTCTAATCAATTTTGTAAGAATTAACTTTAATGCTTCATCGTCTGAATATCCTCTGCCACTACCATGAGTGTATTTTGCTAAAAGCTCTCTAATAATCTTGCTTTTAGAGCGGAAATTGATACAATCAAAATATTCTATAAAAATTTTTACGTCCTTCTCAATCGCAACAGTTCTAAAGTTTTTACCGAAATACCGGGCAGTACAAGTTTTCCCAACACCTCCCTTCCCTAATATAAGACAATTAATAGAAGGTTGTTCTGCCTCTTCTAAGATACGTCTATAATTAACTATTAATGTTCCAAGGGCATCATCTCGACATAATAATTTTTCAGGAACCCAACTCTTATCGAGTGAAGATAAACTCTTGAAAACCGATTTCTTGCTAAATTGTCTTCTAAATGCATCCTCATCCATAATAATTCGAGAGAGCAAAAATTTTGTTATTTTATAAGTATTAATGGAACAAATTAACTATAAATTTTGTTATACTCACGGGATTATCTTAAATAGTTTTCCTAAAATTTATCTGAATTATTTAAAGGGTGCATCATACTGTATGATTGCTTTAACTTTGTAATATCGTTTTTCGCATAAATTCTTGTAGTATTTGGGCTTGAATGACCTAAAATATCCTGTAATTCACTAATATCCATCCCCGAACGTCTAAGATGAGTTGCTCCAGTATGTCTGAATACATGTGGTGTAATAATTTTAGAATCTGGAAAGCCACATAATTCTTTTATATGTTTAATATCTGCCTGAACAAGTCGAGGATTTAATCTTTGATTTCTCGTGTTTACAATGAGATAATTCTCAGGATCATAAGTAATTCGATCCCGAAGGGATTCTTCAAAAATCTCCAAGGTTTTTTTGTCAACAGGAACAATTCTTTCTTTATTTCCCTTGCCACGTAATCTTATATAGCCTTTCTCAAAATCTATATCTTTAATTCTGATATTGCATAACTCACTTACTCGAGCCATGGTAGAATATAGAAGCCTGATTATTAAATAATACCGCTGACTTTTTCTTGAATTAAATAAAGTACGATCTTTTAATTTTTTGAAAATTTTTTCAACATCAGAGATATTGAGAAATTTAGGTAAGCTCTCTTCTAGTTTTATCTTTGGAGACTTAATGGTGCTCATGGGATTTTTTTCTATAAATTCATTTAGCGTCAAAAATTTGAAATAGGAACGTAGTGAAGCAATTTTTCTCCCAATTCCCTTCTTTGTATACCCCAGATCTTTAATTTTTTTTAAAAAAAGTCGTATTCGCTGCCTAACTGCAGGTGAATTCATATCGATATCACCTACAAGTTCAATAAATTTGTCGAGATCATATTTGTAAGCTTTTATGGTTGATGGAGCACATCCTTCTTCTACTTCTTTCGAGATTAGAAAATCTTCAATAAAATCGGAGAAATTACACTCTACCATAATTGAATACAATATGATCGTGATATTACATAATAGAATGTAATATCTAAGTAACATCATTAAAATTTACATGTTTATTTACGAACTGCCCAGAAATAAGTCCCTCTCTCTTTTACAAACTCTGAATTTTTAAAAGCTGAAGAAGTGATTAATTCTTTGAAGGATTTCTCATTATAAAAACCAGCAAAATCAGCTTCAAGAAATTTATGCATTACATCAAAAAGTTGAAAATCTTCTGGCGGATCGAAGGGTTCATGAATCATACTTTCTCCAATAAGTAGAATTCCATCATCTTTTAACAATGTATAAAGATCATTCAAAACACTTAACCTGTAAGTTTTATCTTTTTCCATCTCATGTAGAACTTGATTGAGTAATATTAGATCAAATTTGTTTTCTGATTTTTTAGCAAATTCATCTATTGGAATTTCAAGAATTTCAACTCTACCTTTCCAATTATTTTCTTCTATTAAATTTTGAGCAGCTGATATACCTCTAGAATCTATATCAATACCCACAAATTTTGCTTTCTTATACTTTTTTGCCCAAACTTCCAAAGTATAACCATATCCACATCCAACTGAAAGAATTGAAGATTCCTTTCTTAGATTCCTACAAAAATCTTTAAAGGTTTTAGCAAAAAGTCTTTCGATCAAAGATCCAATTCTTGCGCTCATAAGTTGCGTAGCTCTAATTACTTCTTCTGGATATTCTTCATAGAATTCGGCGGTTGTTAATTTTCCTTCCCCTTTAATATTTTCAATTATTGAATCTTGGTATGGTGCGAGATAATAAAAAGCTCCTATAGTATCTCCAACATAAACCATATGATTACGATCGATTAATAAACTGTATATATGTGGAGCGGTTTTTACTTCTTTCAAATTAATATCACTTATTTCAAAAAGACCGCATTCAAGACCTAGATGAACCCACGCATCTATATATTTAGGATTTAAGTTGAGTTTATCAGAAATTTCCTCTATTCCAAAAACCACTGAAGATACGGGAGAAGTCCCAGAGGAAGATTTAGATTTATCATATAGATAATCAAAAATACCAAGTCTTCTACCTAAACCAATAGTAAGTATAGTGTTAAATCCATAAAAACCTTTTATTAGAATTTTCTTCATTTGTTCATTTAAAGTAATTTCTTCTTGAGACGTTTTGGTTTCACCCCATTAAATATTAAATATATAATGTAATTAATTATATCTTACAATATACACTTGTTTCTTGAATTCTATTTTATAACTAAAATACCTAATATCAAAGTAAAATATTCTAAATAATTAATAGAAAACAAGAATTATTTTCAAATATAATTTTGGGGGATTTAGGCTAATACCAGCCGCCCTTGATAAATAAATAAGCCTTCATAGCTGCTGTCGTACCCTCTCCGACTGCTGTAGTTACTTGCCGTATTCCTCCGGTCACATCACCAGCAGCATAAACTCCAGGAAAATTAGTCTCTTGATCTCTATTCACTTTAATAAATCTATCATCATCAAGTTCAATCCCTGCTTTTTCTGCTAAATTACTCTGAGGTTCAACACCTATTGCTATAAAGAGAGCATTAACATTAATGTCAGAAATCTCACCCGTCTCGATGTTTTTAACTTTAAGAGCTCCCAATTTATCATTTTTCGTAATAGCTTCTTCAATTATACAGTTATACATTGGAACTACATTTTCTAATGAATCAACCTCATCTGCGATACAGGCTTCTGCTCTCATACAATGTCTTCTGTGAATAAGATAAACTTTCTTAGCCACATTTGATAGATAAATTACCTCTAAACCAGCAGCATTACCCCCACCAACAGCAGCGACTTCCTGATCTCTAAATAGCGGTCCATCGCAGGTAGCACAATAAGAAATTCCATTCCCTACTAATTCATACTCATTAGATAATCCAAGTGAGAGATGTTTTGAACCCGTAGCTATGATAATTGCTTTGGCTTTTGTTTCTCCTCCGTATGTAGTTATTGTCATTTCTTTAGGGTTGATTGCCAATACTTCATCATAAAATAGAGTAGCACCCCAATATTCTGCCTGCTCCTTCATTTTTTCTGTTAAATCAAGACCATTAATACTATTAAATCCTGGATAATTTTCAATTTTAGGAGCAGTTCCAGCTAATCCTCCGAAACCTTTATTCTCATATAGAGCAGTTTTTAAACCCATTCTTCCCCCATAAATTGCAGCTGTTAATCCTGCAGGACCCCCACCAATAATTATTAAATCAAACTCATCATCATTAGACATTTTTAAGACCTATAGTGTTATGGCTTAATCAATTATACTCTTAATAATTTAGCAAAATGTTTAAATTTTTTTTCCAAATTGTTCTTGAATAACTTATTCCTTCTTTATATGTCGAAGGTATCTACAAGCATTTATTCCGGCTCTTGCCCCTTCTGCCGTGGCAAAAACTACTTGAAATATGCCCCCTGTGCAATCTCCCGCAGCAAAAACTCCTTTTAGGTTTGTTTTTTGTTCTTCATCAACTATAATATTACCCCGATCATCTAACTCAACACCAGCTTTTTTGAATATTGAATTTGACGAAATATGTGACAGTATAAATAAACAACTTAATTCAAATTCCTTTATTTCATCTGGATTTTCAGGATCAGAGAAATTAGACCTACAAATTATTTTTTGAATCTTCCCATCAGAATCTGAGACTATTTCAATTATTTCCATATTTTCAAAAATTTGAATTCCGTATTCCTTTACTTGGTATACTTTTTCCGGTAATTCATCAATCCCAACGCTTGTAATAATTCCCACTAAACATCCCATTTGTTGAAGAATTAAAGCACCTTCTAGCATTTCCTCGTCTTCACCAAATAAATAGACAACCTTACCCTTATATGATGGACCATCACTGAAAACGCTGTAGGAAACACCAAATCCCAATAATTTGTCTTCTCCCTTTATTATTTCTTTTCGTGTACCTCTACCTGTAGCAATAATCACTGCGTCAGAAATAATATTAGCTGTTCTGGTTGATGTCCTATTTACTCCCATTCCAAGCATAAGTGAAATTACATCATCTTTTATAAATCTAATATTTTCTGAATAGCTTTCTGTATGAGTTCTAAATTTCTCTAATAGATGCTTTCCTTTAATTTCAATTTCTCCTGGCCAATTTTGTATTTCTTTTGCTTGTGTTAATGCGGGTGGTTCCTTTCCATCAAGTATAATTACATCCCGATTTGCTCGAGCGCAATAAACTCCTCCACTTAAACCTGCTGGACCAGCACCGACAATTAAAATTTCACATTTTAATTCATCCATAAACTTAACCTCTGAGAATAATCAAAAACAAAAATTTGTTGTTTTTAAAGATTTCTATAAGACTGTGATTATCTAATTAATTTAAGATAACAGTTATAATATCTCTTTCTGATCTATGATTACCATTTATCTGAAAGATGCTTCTTTATATAAAAATATTTCACTAGTTTTTGAGATTCTTAACTAATCAAATAAAAAATCAGTGAGGAAATACCTAAAATTATCATAGTTATTCCCATTCCTCGTCCCATTGCTCTTGCTGAAAGTTTTTGTACGAATGTTGAAGATGTCAAACCAGATATAAATGATCCTATACCCAAATAGAGGATATATTCCCAATTGAAATATAGCTTGCCTTGGATATTAAAAGCCAATATTTGGTAGAATATAAATGTAGAGATAGACATAATTAAGCTTAATAATAAGGCTGTTCCTATACTCTTTTTAAGAGGATATCCAAATAAAATGATTAGAACTAATGTTATGATAAAACCCGAATTCGCTCCGAACAATCCAGAATTTAGTCCTACGATAATACCTAAAACACTTGTTAATATAAAAAATAATTTTGAGTATGGCTTGATTATGCTTTTTATATGAATATCTATAATTTCTTCATTCAAAGTTGATTTTTCAGAATAAATTTCAACATCTTCAGCATTAACATCTTCTCTTTTTCGCCTAAATAATTTTGCAGAAATATTGGATACTGTTTCTTTCAAACTCTCTGAAGTAGGAAATCCTTTGGAAATAATTGTAATGCCTAAGAAAATAATAAAGATTGGTAGAACCCACCCAAAAATTGTACTTAATGGGGTTACCATCAGTATAAGAACCCCAAGAAATGAAAATATTAATGATATACCTAAGAGAATTAGAATATTCTTACTGAAATAAAATTGTCTTTTCCTAACATAACTAAACCCTACTGAAATTGCAGCAATGAAATCATTTAGAAGATTTACAACAATTGCTAATAGAACATCTCCACTAATCAAAAGAATAAGTGGTACTACAACTCCTTGACCAGTTTGCCCCACAAAACTCATACTTATTCCTACAAGAGCACCATTTAATATCAATAATAGTATAAGGGGGATTTCTAAAGCCAAGACTATTTACATCTTCTATGAGCTATTTCTAAATTACAATGTGCGATTAAATTAAAACTTAATTTAAAATTCAAAATGTTTTAATGATTTAAGATATTTTGAGTGTTATTATTGTATATTTGATTAAAAAAAATTTGACAAATAATGAAAAATTTAAGTGAAGACTTATGGTACCATTAATTTTAATTGTTGCATTAGTTGCAGGTATTATTTCAATTGGTATGGCTTTATACTTTGCAAGATTAGTACTAAAAGAAGATCCTGGAAATGAAAGAATGGTAGAAGTATCCGGTTATATAGAAACCGGAGCTAAAACTTTCCTTAAAGTTCAATATAAAGTTTTAGGGATTTTTGTGGGTGTTTTAGCGATTGCATTATTATTTTTACCTTCTCCATTTGATTCTAGTCTAACGTATGAAAGATTAGTACCTGATGCGTTAAATTGGGAACAAATGATTGCCTATATTATAGGTTCTGTGGGATCAATGGGAGCCGGATATTTAGGAATGATGACAGGTGTAAAGACAAATACACGTGCTGCTCAAGGTTGTACAATTAGCACCAAGAAAGGTTTTGATATTGCTTTTTTTGGTGGAGCAGTCATGGGTCTTGCTGTAGTCGGTGTAGCTCTAATCGGGATTTCTGTTTTATATTGGATAATCCCAGATCCTATGATAGTATTAGGTTTTAGTTTTGGAGCGAGTAGTGTTGCCCTATTTATGAAAGCAGGAGGAGGTATCTATACGAAAACTGCGGATGTAGGTGCTGATCTTGTTGGGAAAGCTGAATATGATTTGCCTGAGGATGATCCACGTAATCCCGCCACTATAGCAGATAATGTAGGTGATAATGTGGGCGATATAGCTGGAATGGGATCTGACCTTTTTGATTCGTACGTAGCTTCAATTGTTGCTGCTATGATGTTAGCTGCAACCTTATCAATCGTGGGTACAGTATGGGAAGGCATGTCTGAAAATATTAGGTATATTTTCGTAGTATTCCCTGTTGTCTTAAGCGGTGTTGGTTTAATTGCTTCTTTGATTTGTATCTACCTTATTAAAATCATGAAAGGAGAAGAACCTGGCAAATTATTAAATTTGGGAACATATTTTGCTACACTTGTTTTTGCTGGTCTTGCTGCAATAATTACTCTAATAATGATTTTGGGCCTAAGTAAAACTGAGGTAATATTCTTATGGAAACTTTATGCTTCTGTAGTGATTGGACTACTTAGTGGTTTGATTATCGGAATTACGAGTGATTATTTTACTAATGATAAAAGAAAGCCGACTAGAGTTATTGCGGAGTCAGCACAGGAGGGTGATGCAGTAGTTATCCTAAGCGGATTTTCTTATGGATTAATTAGCGTTGTGCCTCCTGCTATTGGTATTGTAGTTGCAATGGCTTTTGCCTACATATTGGGAGGTCTATTTGGGGTTGCAATGGCAGCAGTTGGTATGCTTTCAATTGTGGGAACAATCGTTTCTAATGATGCATATGGCCCAATTGTGGATAATGCTCGAGGTATTGCCGAACAGGGAGATTTAGGTGAGGATATTATTCGAACAGCCGATAGATTGGATTCAGCAGGAAATACAGCAAAAGCTATTACTAAGGGATTTGCAATTGGTGCTGCAAATCTAACTGTACTTGCATTAATGTTTTCATTTGCAACAGAAGCAAATGATATTGAACCAGGTACGATAGATATAGTGAATTTACTTAACGTAGATGTTTTAATTGGGGCATTTATAGGAGTAGTCGTACCTGCATTTTACTCTGCTTTACTAGTCCTCGCAGTTCAGAGAAATGCTGCTAAGATGGTAGATGAAATTAGACGTCAATTTAAAGAAAATCCTAAAATATTAACAGGTGAAGATGCTGCAGATTTTAATAAATGCATTTCAATCGCAACTAAAGGAGCTTTAAAAGAGCTTATATTACCGAGTATAATTGCAATTGTTATTCCTATTACAGTTGGAATTCTATTTGGCGTAGCTGCATTAGGAGCTTTCCTGGCAGGAGCTATATTATCTGGTTTTGTGTTTGCCATCTTTATGTCAAACGCGGGTGGCTCGTGGGACAATGCAAAGAAATGGATTGAGGACGGTAATCTTGGAGGGAAAGGGACAGATATTCATAAAGCATCAATTACAGGCGATACGGTTGGAGACCCATTTAAAGATACTGCCGGTCCAAGCATAAATACCTTATTAGTTGTGATGTCATTGACAGCATCTATCTTTCTTGGATTCTTAATGGTATTTGGTAGCGGAGCAGGTCTATTAGGAACTCTAATATAACTAAAAAATAAAAACAGCTACAAAAATCTCTTTTTTTTTATATTTTCTTATTCTTATTTATAAGCAATAAAATATATAGAGGATTTGATCGTTTTATAGTATAGTTTTGCCAAGGGAAAATGTAATGCCTCAGTTTCTAAAAAGAATATTAGAAAAATCAATAAATTTTTATATCGAAAAAAATCTTGATGATTTTTATACGAAATCGTCATATCATCCTAATTTCAAATCTTATATAGACGATAAAATAAGTTGGGTAATGGCTAAAAAAGCTGATTGGCCAATGGCTATATTTAAGGCAAATTTTGAAAATCACAATATAAAAAGTGAAATTTTAAAGGCTAAAATACTAATTGAAAAAGGAGAAGCACCAAATGGTTGGACCGTCGGACCATTAAGTAAACCAGATAATTTAGGAACAAATCTTGAAAAAAGTGGTTTTTCAAACGTATATCAACAAGCAGGTATGGCTGTTGAGCTAAACAATTTGAAGAATCAACCTTTAAATGAAAATGAATTAGATATTGAGATGATAATTGATAATTCTGATTTAAAGCAATGGACTGAAGTTACTAGTTCTGGCTTTGGAATAAAAATAGATCCTGAATTAATTAATTTTTTATTTTTAGAACCAGAAGTTAAATTCTTTTTAGGTAAATTTAAAAAGATTCCTGTTTCTTCTCTAATGTTATACCTTTCTTCTGGAGTCGCTGGTCTTCATGCCGTATCTACCTTATCAGAGTATCGAAATAGAGGATTTGGACTTGAGATAAGTAGCTTCGCATTACTAAAAGCTTTTAAAATGGACTATAGAGTGGGTGTGCTACAAGCTTCTTCAATGGGAGAAAGAGTATATAGGAAGTTAGGATTTAAAAAATACTGTGATATAATCTCTTATGAATTAATAGTATAGTATAAAAATTAAGGGTGACAACTTGAGCTTGTACCCACCTTTCTGTCTACTATTTTCGTCGCCAAAAATAGGATTGAGCATCAAACTAAGCGGTCTACCTAAAGCTAGCTCCAAGTACATTAACGCTTTCATTTGGCCTTGCACCAAGGGTCTGACTCGTTTCAACCATTCCTTCCCACAATTTCTCTGGCTTATATCCAAATCATTAATATGCGTGAAAAGGCAGTGTCGTTTCTGCACTCAGATTACGATTTTCATCGTAGTAGTTATCTACACCTTGCTTGGAGAGTGAGGTGAGGTTCCTCAGCGGGTCATGCCCACCGTCAGCTCAACAGCTCAATTTGTCATTTAATTATAAGTATTTTAAATATTTAAGTACTTCTTTCAAATAATTCTGGATTTATTTAGATTACTTAAGAAAATAAAGGAAAAAAAAGAAAAAATTATTTAATTCTTCTTAAATTTACTCCTCTTTAATTTAATAATAATTGTCGTGATCCCTAATATCGATGCTATTAAAATAAATAGATCATAACTAGGTATCATTCCAACCTTTTCATGTTCTCGTGTTCCCCACCATAAATTATATATATTCCCCGAATTATCCCCATAAACTCTAATATAATAAGTTCCGTTAGAAACAGGGTAGATAATATAATCATTATCCTCTAGAGTAAAATTCCCTGTGATTTTGTTAAGATCCCAATCGTACACTTCAAAACCCATTAAACCTTCAGCTGAATCATAAATAAGAAGTACAATTAATTCTAAACCGGTTTCATCTACATAAATCTCATACCAATCTTGATCATATTGAATCGCTAAACCATCTATTCCCCATAAAGACCTATTTTCAGCCCATGATATATCATAGGCAGAAATTGCATCATTATTTATCTCATAATTATCATCAGATCTAGTGTCATTCCTTATGTCATCCCACCACATATCATACTTGTTTCTCATATCATCTCCATAAACACGAACAGCAAAAATTTCTGGTTGTGGTAAGGGATCTGGAAGGAAATAATCGATAGATTCATTATCTGTCACGGAGGTGCTACTAACCAAAGGTAAAGAACTTCCTTGACCATAAATTTCAACATCTATATTACCCAAAGAATGGTTAAAAATTAGTTCCAGTCTGAGATGCTCGAAACCAGGAGTTATTTCAATGAAATACCAATCGTCATATTCTTGTACTGCTAATCCATGAAGATTACTGAGCCAAGTTCGCTCATTTTGAATGAGAACTGAAGGATGATTCATATGAAGTTTGCCATCCCACATTATATCATCCGGATGATTATTCCATTCATAATAGTCATCTTTTATCCAGATTCCCAAATCATAGTAAACCTTAGAATCTGCATCTGCATGATAGACTCTAATTCTCCAATCTCCTGATATATCTACCATGTATGAAATATATTCATAACCATACTCATTATAAGATCCTGCTCTTAAAGTTTGTGAAGGACTCCATAGTTCTAATTCTAAATTTCCTTTACCATGGTCGAAATAAAGACTTACATCTAAGACATCCCCTACATTGAGATAAGTGTGAAACCAGTCTTCATCATCATTATTAAGAATAAGACCAGAGTAATAGTTAGGATCAACGTACCAAGAGCTCCAAAAGCCATCATTTTCTTCCATCCAATCATCTTTAGTATCTTCTCCTGCATTTACCCAGATATCTAAATCATAGTAAACTATAGAATCTGCAGAAGCATGATACACTCGAAAACGCCAATCTCCTGATGAATCCACACGGTAAGAGATATATTCGTTATCGGTAATTGAATAAGATCCATCTCGGTACCCATTTGAAGGATCCCATAATTCTAATTCTAAATCCCCTTCCATATGGTTAAAGTAGATAGTAATATCAAGCGTTTGTCCATTTTTTAAATAAGTCCTAAACCAATCATTATCACTATACACAAGTTTAAGACCTGAATAGTAGTTCGGATCGACATAACACGCACTCCAGAAGTCGTCATTCTCTTCCATCCAATCATCACCTGTCGGCATAAGATCTTCCCACCATAAATCATAGGAATTACCTGTATTATCTCCAAAAATTCTGATGTAATAAATGCCTGACCAAGGGACTTCAAAATCAATGTATTCGTTATCATCATATGAATAACTTCCAGTTAAGTGTATGAAAGAACCATCCCAATACCATAGCTCCATATCAATATTTCCTGCTGCATGTGAAAAGACAAGTTCAGCATATATTCGCTCTTCTCCAGGATCCAAATAAACAGTATACCAATCATCATCAAACTGATACCCTAATCCATATGGTAACCATGAAGCTGACCATGGGGAAAGATCATAAGCTTCCCAATCATAATCATTTTCCTCATAAGCATCGTCTAATGACGTCGTAGTATCCCACCATAGATCATATTGATTCCCCATATTGCCATAATAAATTTGTAGATAGTAATCTCCCCATGATGGTACTATAAAATCAATATATTCATTATCCATTACTCCTGTGCTCGAAGTCATAAAAGAATAGGTACTATTATAAAGCGCGATATCAATGTCTCCCATACTATGATTGAAGAGAAGGCTAACGTGGAGAAATTCATAACCAGAACTGATATAAATTTTATACCAATCATCATCAAATTGCCTTCCAGGACCTAAAATTGAAGAGAGCCATACATCTTGGTAAGGTGTAAGATCATAAGCAGAGGTCCAATCATTATTAGGTTCATATGCATCATCCATTGGGAAGGTCTTCCACCATAGATCATAAGTGTTTGAGGCATTTGGACCATAAAGTCGGATATAATAAATTCCTGCTGAAGGAACATTAGTATCAATATATTCATTGTCAGTCATGGATTGTGCCCCAGTTACATTTGTATATGAGCTATCCATAAGATCAATATCGATGTTGCCCAAGAGGTGGGAGAAGGTTAAATTAATTTGTAGATGTTCGAACCCTATTTTAACATTGATTACATAAAAGTCATCATCTTCCAAAATACCGGAACCACTAATACCACTTAACCAATAATCTTCCCACATTGTGAGATTATAAGCTGTGGAAGGTGTATTGTTGGGTTCATAAGCATCGTCAGGTCCGCTAGTAAAAAGTGAATTTCCATTCGATAAATGTTTTTTAGTTAAATTAGGCACGAATAGAACACTTATAATAACGATAAGGAGTAAAATTGAAATACCTAAACCCCGTTTATAGATTTTTTTAAAATCCATACGATTCTAATCGTGTTCTACCCTTATAAATTTTAACAAAACAGTAGTAAAGGAAATATTGGATAACAAAATAAGTTATTTATCTCTCTAAACCATGCTCTTGAGTTATTATTTTTGTAGTATATTATTATTTTTTTAGTATAAAGTTGAGGTAAAAATATAATTATTCTAAAAGACTAAAGGTGCAATCCTCACCTCCACATCCGGGACATTTAAATTCTTCATCTGGAAAGTCATCTAGATCAAATTCATGACCACAGTTATCACATTTCCATTTCAAAAATAATTCCCCTTTCAAATAATAAGAATAAATTCTACCTAATTAGATAACAATAATCCTAATATAAATTTTTAGGAAAAGTTCAATCTTAAAAGATGCTCTAAATCAATGATATTATTTCTTGAAGCATATTTTGAAAATTCTTGTGATTTAAAGTGAATAGCTTGACATCTGGTATATGTAGAAGATGATCTTTTATTGGATGTTTAACAGTTAGACCAATTGTTGCAACTATTGTGAGATTAGAACTAAACATATGTAAAACAAAATCTTGGAATTTTTCTGAGAACAATTCCATTTTGCCTATTTCATCAATTACAAGTATATCTTTCTCAGTAAATTTAATATTTTCTATATTTGAGATTATCCGCTCAAGACCATTTATACTAACAAAATACTTACCTAAACGGTAATCTGAGTTAGATTTATTAATTCTTGCTAGTTTTACTCTTTCTTTTGTATAAATGTTTTCAATATCGAAACCAATTCGTTTATTTCCTTTTCGAACTTCTGGAGTTAAAAACCCAAAAATGGACATTTGTTTCTCATTGAAGTATTTGATTAATTTAGTTATCAATGTAGATTTACCACTTCGAGGAGGACCAGTGATAAGAATTTTTACATTCATAGGATAATCATTGATTAAATTATAAATATAGACGCATCATAAGAAGAAATTAACTAATATATTATAAATTAAACTCTTTGAAATTAGCAAAAAGAATGATGAAATTATGAAAAGTTCTACTTTTACATTTAAAGATGAAGATAATATCGAGATTTTTGTGTATAAATGGGAACCCGATACATCTCCGAAAGCTGTTATTCAGATTATTCATGGATTAGCGGAGCATGCTAAAAGATACACTCACGTTGCAGAAGTCTTATGTAGCGAGGGTTTTGTATGTTATGCTAATGATCAACGCGGTCACGGTTTAACTGCGGGGGATTTGACAGAAGCAACATTAGAGGGACATGCTGGAGTTCTAGGAGAAAATGGATGGGAAAAGATTGTAAATGGTATTCATCAGTTATCAGAAATTATTAAGAAAGAGAATCCTAATCTACCATTGTTTTTATTAGGGCATTCTTGGGGTGCTTTCCTTGCGCAAGATTACATCCAGCAATGGGGAAACGAATTAAAAGGATGCATTTTGAGTGGTACTAATGGGAAGGTGCGAGCTCTTGTGATTAAAGCGGGGAAGATTATTCTTAAAGGAGAAATTAAGAAACGAGCCCTTACAGAACCTAGTCAAAAAATGTATGACATGAATTTTAAAACTAATAATCGGGAATGGGATAAAGATGAAGATGCTACAGGTTTTGAATGGTTAAGTAGAGATAAAGCAGAAGTACAAAAATATATTAACGATCCATGGTGTGGATTTGTTCCTCCAGCAGCTCTTTGGTTAGAGTTTATTCTTGGATTTGATAAAATATATAATAGTCAGAATGAAAAGAAAATTCCAAAAGATTTACACATTCATTTTATCGCAGGATCCTTAGATCCTATTGGTAACAAAACTAAAGGTATAAAGGCAATGATAAATCGTCTTGAGAAATATGGTATTACAAATGTTACGTATAAATTCTATGAGAATGCAAGACATGAACTTTTTAATGAAATAAATCGGGATGAAGTTTTTAGGGATCTAATTGAATGGCTTAACTCTCAATTATAATATTCTTTCTTGCAAAATAAGAAGAAATTAACTACTATAATATATATTAAACTGTTTGAAATAGAAAGAAAATGATAAAAGTATGAAAAGTTCAACATTCACATTCACAGATCAAGATGATATTGAGATTTTTGTGTATAAGTGGGAGCCTGATACATCTCCGAAGGCTGTTATCCAGATACTTCATGGATTAGCTGAACATGCGAAAAGATATACTAGAGTGGCGGAAGTGTTATGTAAGGAAGGATATATATGTTATGCAGATGATCATAGAGGACATGGTTTAACAGCAGGAGATCTAACAGAAGCTACTTTAGAGGGCAATGCTGGGGACTTGGGGCCAAATGGGTGGAGTGGAGTAATAAATGATGAATTTGAGTTATCAAAAATTATTAAAAAAAACCACCCTGATTTACCTTTATTCCTCTTAGGCCATTCTTGGGGTGCCATGTTAACTCAAGATTATATTCAGGAGAGAGGAAATGAAATTAAAGGATGCATATTGTGCGGAACTAGTGGAGAACCAAGAAAATCTGTACGGAATGAAAGTCCTACTCTTAAATCGTTAAACGATCCTTGGCAAAGTGATGAAGAAGCTACAGGATTTGAATGGCTTACTAGAGATAAATCAGAAGTTCAGAAATATGTTGACGATCCCTGGTGTGGATTTACTGGTCCAGCATCTTTATGGTTAGAATTATCTCACGGAAGTGAAAAAGTTTATAATAAGAAGAATGAAAAGAAGATACCTAAAAATTTACCTATTTATATAATATCTGGAACCTCAGATCCAGTAGGAAATAATTCTAAAGGTATATTAGCTATGGTTGAACGCTTTAAAAATTATAATATTAAAGATGTAACGTATAAGCTTTATAAAGATGCCAGGCATGAACTCTTCAACGAGATAAACCGGGAGGAAGTCTTTAAAGATTTAATAAATTGGTTAAATTCACATTTATGAGTTTTTTTTATTTAATTCTTTAAATTTTAGTAATAATTCTTTTTGTTTTTCTGATATTTTTTGAGGAATTTCAATATTAACGATAACATATTGGTCTCCTCTTCCTCTTCCTCGCATATAGGAAACACCACGATTCTTTATTCGAAATTCTGTACCTGGCTGAGTTCCAGCAGGAATTGGTAATTCTTTCTCGGCAGTTCTTTTTTCTTTATAATCTAAAGTAGGAACTATAATTTTTCCCCCAATAATTGCAGTGACTATATCAACATTAATGGGAGTATACAAATCATTACCTCTTCGTATAAATTTATTACTGTCAGTAATTCTTATTCCTAAGTAAAGATCTCCCGGTATTGCATTAACAGAGGGTACATGACCAGCACCTTGAACTTTTAAATGAACTCCATCTTCAACTCCTTCTGGAATTGTAACATGAATTGTCTTTTCTTCGGGAACTACTTTAGATCCATTACAGACCTTGCATTTCTTTTCAATTATTTTCCCTGATCCATTACAAGTATAGCAATTAGATTCACGAATAATAGTTCCGAATCCAGATTGAGACATTTTCCTAATTCGACCAGTGCCTTCACATTCAGGACAAGTGACTACACTTGAGGGATCCTCTGCTCCTGTTCCCTCACATGCATCACATGGGGTATATCGCTCTATTTGTATATCTTTTTTAACTCCAAACATCGCTTCTTCGAAGCTGATTTCAACATGATCTTCAATATCTTGTCCTACTTCTCTACGTGGAGTAGTCCTTCTTCTTCCTCGAGATCCAATACCTCCAAATCCAAAATCACTAAAACCACCAAATGGGCTAAATTCACCAAAAATACTCTTAAAAAGTTCATCGATACCCGGGATTCCCCCTGAGAAAAAGTCATTCATATCAATCTGTACTCCGCTGTGACCAAAACGATCATAATTTCTCCTTTTATTCTCATCACTAAGAACTTCATAAGCTTCTTGAATTTCAATAAATTTGTCTTTTGCACTTGGATCTTCTTTATTCACATCTGGATGATATTTTCTTGCTAATCTACGATAAGCGAGTTTAATATCGTTTGTGGATGCGTCTTTGCTTACACCTAAAACTTCATAGTAATCTCTTTTCTGAGAACTCATAATGTAATAATTCCTTACAATTATCAAATAAGTTTGAAAATCAATTAATAAAAATTAATTATAAAATTTATTTTTTTAGATATTTGGTTTATATTATTATAATTAAAATAATAATAGACTTCAAATAATTTTCATGCTTAAGAGTAAAATGAATTTCCTTGAAACTGCTTCTATCTTACTAAAAGAAACAGTTTTAATTAATGACATCAAAAACTAATATAACTATATAAGTATAAAAAAATAGGATAATTAAGAAAATGATACCAAAACGAACAAAAAGGATTACACAAGAATATCTTAATGAAGCTCTTCACAACTCAGGTTATCTTAAGGATATTAATATAGAATCAATTATAAGAGAACCATGTGGAGCTGGTGAAGGATTTGTAAGTGATATGGCGAGGTTAACCTTAACTTATGATAAAGAATCCTCTGAATACCCCAAAACTATGATTGTAAAAATGCCAACAACATTTAGAACTGCATTAGCAATTGCTGAACAATATAATCTTTATGAAAGGGAAATTCGGTTCTATACCGAAGTAGCACCAAAAAGTCCAATACGAGTTCCAGAAGTTATCTTTTCAGATTTTGATAAAGAAGCTAAGAAGTATATTCTTATTTTGGAAGATTGTGCTTGTTATGAGCAAATTGATCAAATCTTAGGTCTTAATGAAGATCAAACTAAGCAAGTAATAGAGATGATTACTGAATTTCATGCACGATGGTGGGATGCCCCAGATCTTTATTCTTTTGATTGGATGCCTAAACCTAAGGATGAAGTGTCACAATCTTTAGTCGGGACTTATCGAGATAGTTGGGATCTATCAATAAAAACAGAAGAATTCCAAAATTTGCTTCCCGAAGGTGGTCGGGAAGCAGGACAGAAAATTCATGAACAATTTCCTTGGTTAGTTAATGAACTACCTGATGATAATATGACTATTTCACATTTTGATTTCCGCGTAGATAATCTCTTTTTTGATCATAATAATAAGGAAAATCCAGTTATTGTCATAGATTGGGGATCGGCTGTTGTTAATGGGGGAATATTAGATATCGCCTATTTATTAGGGGAAAGTATTGAAACCGATTTAAGGAGAAAAATTGAAAAAGATATGGTAAAATATTATCTTAAACAACTAGAAAAAAGGGGAATTACTACCTATGATTTTGATTTAGCCTGGGAATTTTATCTTAGATCATTGATGTGTTATGCTTATATTCCTGCAATAGGCTATTCCCAATTGGATAGGAGTGATCCCAGAGCTCTAAAATTATTTGAAGTAATTATAAAGCGTCAATTCCAAGCTATTGTTGACAACGATGCAACAAGTGTTTTTCCACAGTAAATAAGATCAAATTTTAAACTTTTAATTTGATCCTTCTCATTTTATTATACTAAAAAATAGAATAAAAATAATTTCAAAAATAGAATAAAATGCCAGAAGAATCTCAAAGATGGGTAAATTGGGATGAGTTTAAAGATCTAGCTGATATACAAATTGAAGAACAAGCAAAAAAAATCCTCTCTATAATGAGATTAGAGGAAAAGTTACATCAAATAGCAGGTGATGAAACACGAGAAGTGGGTGGTCCAAAAATGATAAGAAGATATAATGCTGAACCAATTCCGGCGGGGGATGATAAAAAACTCGGAATCCCAGGAATTTTTTTTTCTGATGGACCAAGAGGAGTTGTTATGGGAAATTCCACATGTTTTCCGGTGTCGATGGCAAGAGGAGCATCATGGGATTTAGGCTTAGAGGAAAAAATAGGTGAAGCAATAGGGATTGAAGCTAAAGCTCAAGGAGCTAATTATTTTGGTGGTGTTTGTATTAACTTATTGAGACATCCTGCTTGGGGAAGAGCTCAAGAAACATATGGAGAAGACAGCTATCATTTGGGAGCATTTGGTGTGGCGCTTTTAACTGGTGTTCAAAAGCATATAATGGCATGTGCTAAACATTACGCTTGTAATAGTATAGAAACTACAAGATTTGAATTAGATGTATCTATAGATGAAAGAACTTTAAGGGAAGTATATATTCCACATTTTAAAAGATGTGTTGACGCAGGTGTAGCGTCCGTCATGAGTGCGTATAATAAAGTGAATGGAAAGTATTGTGGTCATAATCCACACCTTCTAAGAGAAATTTTAAAAGAGGATTGGAATTTTAAAGGATTTGTTCTTACTGATTTTTTTCTGGGTATTCGGAATGGTGCAGTTGCTATAAATGCAGGAGTCGATGTTGAGATGCCTTTTCAGTTCCGGATGGCTCCTGATAAGATGATAGAGTATTTAAACGAAAGTCGATTCACTGAAGAGCTAATTGATGAAGCCGTTTTAAGAATTTTAAGACAAAAACTCAAATTTGCTCATAAAGGGGATCCGAAGTTTTATAGTAAAGAAAAAGTCGCTTGTACGGAACATACAGAATTAGCCTTAGAAGCTGCGAGGAAGAGTATAGTTTTATTAAAGAATAGTAATTCCATCTTACCTCTTAATAGTAATAAACCTAAACAGATTGCGGTATTTGGGAGCTTAGCAAATACGCCTAATATTGGGGATTATGGTAGTAGCAGAGTTTATCCTCCCTATGTAGTAACTCCGCTTGAAGGTATTAAAAAATGTGCGAGAAATAATGATAACATAACATTCAATGAAGGAGAAGATCTTGAAGCTGCTAAAGAAATAGCTAAAAAATCGGAAATTTCGATCATTGTAGTAGGATATACATATAAAGATGAGGGTGAGGGAGCAGGAACTAGAGAAAGTACAGGTGATCGAAAATCACTAAGATTACATGAAAATGATGAGAAATTAATATCTGAAATAGCTGCAGTAAACGAGAATTGTATTGTGGCACTAGAAGGAGGAGGACCAATAATAGTAGAACCATGGAAAGACAATGTTTCTGCAATCTTGATGTTATGGTATCCTGGAATGGAAGGTGGGACCGCATTTGGGGAAATACTATTCGGTGATATTAATCCTAGCGCAAAAATACCAGCTGTATTTGCAAAATCAGAAGATCAACTTCCCTATTTCGATACAACTATAAAAGAGATTGAATATGGATATTATCATGGTTATAGATTAATGGATAAAAAAGGATTTGAACCTTCATATCCCTTTGGTTTTGGTTTAAGTTATACAACTTATTCATATGATAACCTCAGAATTGATAAAGAAATTATAAATCCAAATGGTGAAGTGTTAGTAAGTGTTGATATAACAAATAAAGGTGATGTAACTGGTGAAGAAGTCGTTCAGATGTATGTTGGATATAACAACTCCTCTGTTGATAGGCCTATCAAGGATCTTAAGGGATTTGCTAAAATATTATTAGTTCCGGGGGAAACTAAAACTGTTAATCTAACCTTAAAGGCAATGGAACTAGCATATTATAGCGTAGAGGAGAAAACATGGATTGTAGAAAAAATAGAATATACAATTTATGTTGGACCGAGTTCTCGAAAAGAGGATCTCCTCACAACAATTTTTAAGATTTCTTGAGAAAAATAAACCAATTTGAGTAAACGGATACAAAATGGAAGACAAATTTACTGCTAATTTTTTTGAAAAAATCCTAACAAATAAAACAGAAAGAGTTGAATCTAGAGATAATCTCGTGATATTAACTGGATTCGCAAAATGGTCTGAGGACTCTTTAGAAGAAGACCATGCTATATGGGTTGCATCAATTGAAAACGATAAGGTATCAAAATGGCAAATTTATGAGGATACAAAAGAAAAGAGAATAATGTTGAATATTTACTAAATTTAACTGCCTTAAGAATAGTTTTTCATAATTAGTTATATCCTATAAATTATCTTTCAAATCTCACTTATTGACGTATTTAGCTTTAAGATTTTCTAATTAGAATATAGGG
>JBHLLU010000112.1:0-7685 GCA_048938895.1 Promethearchaeota archaeon | reverse complement strand
ATTATCAATAAAAGAGATAAGGGCGACAGAAATGACATTCCAGAGCAAATTAAAGATAATATTTCTTCAAACGAGCAAATTTTACATTATGCTCAATGGAATTATACTCCATTAGGATTTAAACTTGCCATAATTGCCCTTTATGGGACAATTATTGCTAGTATAATTACTATTTGTTATGGAATATCAAAAGGGGTTAGCGTCATTCTAGAGTATTGGACAATATATCTACTAATATTCCCAATTAGCTTAATTATGATTTTAATCGTTTCAAGATTCATTAAACGAGTTTATTTTATTGTAATAACTGATCAAAATCTTCATTTATTTACAAAGCTGGGTCGAGAAAATGTAATGGATTCGGTTGGATTAGATTCGATAAAAGCTATAGCTTTAAGAAAAAAGTTTTTCTCAAGATCAGCTCATCAGAACGGAAAAATTGTGATTGTTAGTAGCAATTTAAGTAATTATCAAAAAAATAAAATTATACTTCAAAATATTCAGAATTTTGAAGAAACTTTTAAAAAGTTTGAATCTATCCTTTGGTATTATGGAAAACTAAAAGAGAGGTTACAGAACCTAAGAAGCAAAGAAAATATAGAGATACCTCATACTTTTCAACTTAACAAAAAAGCATACAACCGTATTGACCGCTATGTAAAATTTTTTAATGTTGGCATAATAATTTGTCTTGTTGCTATTAGTCTAGGAATCCTCTTTGTCTTCCTAAAGGTTGATTTTATGGTTAATATCTTCTTATTGATTTTTGGATGTGGTTTCTTGGGCTTTTTCTTAGGATATAAAATAATATTTAAAAAATTCATGGTTCCTCTCAATACTGGTTTGATTTTGGAAAGTAATAGGGTTACTTTAAGGAAAACTGAGTCATCAGAAACAGTATTTTTTAATGAAAAGAGTGTATTAGATTTTTTACAAACTCAAGATCTTAAAAAATCTTCAATTGGGTCCTATGAATCTGTTGGAAGTATAATCATTAAAGAATCAATAAATTCACCAAAACTAATTAAATTTGGACCTATTGTTGGGGTCCATCAATTTCTTGAAATTATATACCTGCATTTACTTGAGTGGAAGGGAGAACAAGGAATTTTGATAGCAGAAGAATTAATTAGAGACTTTAAGAAGAAAGAAATTAAAGAGAAAGTTCAAGACTTTGAAGATCAAATTTTACCCGAAGCAGTAGATATTGATGATGAAATTTTAAAACAGGTGCAAAATTATTTGGAACCAAATGAACAGGTACTATTTACTCATAAACCTATAGTGAATTTAAAGAAACAGATTATATTTTCAATATTAGGAATTATTTCTTTTATCCTTCTTTATATTAGCATCAGTCTTTCATATCATTTTCAGTCAATTAATTTATTTGTAATTGTGATGTTTGCAATAATGATTCCAATGTTGTTAGGGACCTTCACATTATGTGCGCTTCCTGGAATAATAATGGAAAAAAAATCGTTGTTTGTTTTTACCAATGAGAAGATAATAATAAAGTACCCAAAACAGTTCCTTATAACAAAACTAAACAATATTGCATCAATAAATAGGAGTAACAAAAGAAAGAAATATCATTTAATGATAAATCTTAAGAAAGAGTTGGAAAATAGCCCTTATATAAACAAAAGCGAAATAGCTATTCGCAATATCTTAAAGGAAGATCCTTTATTAGAAAAAATTAAAAAGTTAAGAGAATTGGTAGAAAAAGCGGGTTAAATGGGATTTTTTTGAATAAAAACAGAGACGGTTTAACTGTATCAGAAAAGATAAGAAGGATTGTCGCAAAGTATTATAATATTATAGTTTTTGATGACAATCAATATTCCTTTGAACCAATATGCATAATTGAACTCAACGATATAATTCCTCATAATTCGGTTAATGAAATTAATTATGAATTCAGGGAAATTGGTTATCAAGTAAAATTTCATAAATTATCTAAATATGAAATTGAAGAGTATAAATTGCGAGTAGAACCTCCTGTCAGCTTTTATAAATTAACCTTTGAAGCAAAAGTGTTTAGTGAGAAACAAAAGGAAAAACGAACAATTAGCAGAAATCAGATTATCCAATTATCCTTATTAATTTTAACCACAGGAATGGTTATTTTTTCAGCATATTTCTATGTTTTTCAGATTAATCCTTACTACAGCGGTTACGGAAAATCCTTAGGAATTACTACTTTTTCTATTATAAGCTTTTGTTTGGGGATATTTCTCATCATTGTCATTCATGAATTTGGTCATATACTTTTTAGTCGCAAACATAAAATAGACTCTTCGCTTCCATATTTAATCCCTGGTCCACCTCCGCTTGGGATATTAGGAGCGTTTGTATCCATTAAAGATGAACCTCAAACTAGAAATCAGAAATTTGATGTCGCTACTGGGGGAATAGTATGTGGAATTATCATTTCATTAATCTTAGTCATAATAGGTCTTCTTTTTTCCGAACAAGTTGATACTAATGTTTATTTACAAGCACGAGCGGACTACTTTGGGAATAATCTAACTGATGAGGCTGAATTCGTAAAGCATCATCTCAATTTTTATAATATTACCTTTTTAGGTTTAAGATTTTTGATATTTGGTATACCTTCTTATGGAGATTTTTATGGAGTCTCGCTTCCCGAATCTATATTGGTACTTCATCCTTTAGCTTTTACAGGCTGGATTGGTTTATGCCTTTCAGCATTGAATTTAATACCAATTCCATTTCTTGATGGTGGGCATATTTTAAGAACAATTTCTTCAAATCTCGTAGTGCGTTCTCTTGGATTAATTATTGGGGTAACCTTTTTACTGTTTTTACATCCAACTTTAATAAGTTTCTCATCTCTAATCACTATTTTAGCATGTTGTTCTACCTCTATTAGTCTACAAGTAGTAAAAGGGAAAAACGCAGATGAAGTCCCATTCGCAATGATCCCTCTTACAAGAAATAGGAAAATTCTTGCAGTAGGTTTGATATTAATATTTATAATTCTTTTTCCTTTAAGCTATAATAATATACTTTATGGTTTTGGAATCTAAGCAATGTGATAGTTATGAAATTAAACAAAAACAATATTAGCGAAAATTATCTCCCTGAAGATGTCTTGAATAGTATTGATCCCAAAGAAACACTTCTGTATCATTTAAGATGTGAATTTATCTCTAAGACCCATAAGATTTTACCACTTTTTGGTTTTATCATAATAGGATTGGGTATTTGGATAATAATACAGTCTGTATCATTATTCGGGGAAGAATCATTTGGGGGTGAAATAGCCCCAGCGATGCTAATAATAATGATAGGAACGATTTTTTTCATAATATGGCAATTCAATCCGGGATCATTCAAAGAATTTCATTATTTGATGATCACTGATAAACAAATCCATGTTCAGATTAATAGCAAAAAAGAATTAAAAAAAAGACACATTTCGAGTGATTTGGACTCTTTGAAGGCAATAAATTTTGAATTAAAAAGTGGTGGTAGATTTAGAGAAAGTACTAATTCTGGAAAAATAACACTTATTTTTAAAGAATTGGACTCCAAACAAAAGAATTATTTCTCGATTTATAAAGTACCAAACTTAATTCAACAAGTTAAAAAGATTGAATCACTCCTATTTGAGTTTGGTAAATTAAAAGAAAGATGGGAGGATATTAAGGTTAAAAAAGGTTATATGCTACCCCAAAAATTCAATAGTATGAGCCAAGAACTGGAAATAAATGAATATGGATTGAAATTTACAAATGAAGATATTAGAGTAGAGATCCCATTTGCAAATGATTTGTACCTTGATTATACCTTAAAGTTTAAAAAAGAAAAAACAGAGGAAATTTCTGATTCAAATGGTATAATTCTCATAAAACCGTCAAATACTCTTCCATCAGTTATTAAATTCGGACCTGTTGAAAATTGCATAGGACATTTAGAATTTTTATATCTAACTTTATGCATGTGGAAAAAAAATCAAGGTTTTTTGGCTTCAAAGGATCAATTATCAGAAGCTATAGTAAAGGTGCCTGAAACTATAGCATATTTAGAGTTAATCCCATTCAACCCAGCAGATGAAAAGATTCAGGAAATTCAACATTATTTAGAAGAAGGTGAGGAAGTCTTGCTTAGATATTCCCCCAATTTAGATTTTAAAACTAACCTGATGATAATAATAATAGCAGTTATCGCCATCAGTTTCTCACTTTTTCAAATGATATTTCTTGGAGCAACAGAACAAGCGTTTATATCTGCTTCATTTCTGCTGTTAAGCATCATTCTAACTATATTTATCACTCTTTGTTGTTGTTTTTCAGGTATGTTCTTAAATGTAAAATTTAAGTTAAACAAATCTGTCTATTACTTTACAAGTAGGAAACTCATTTGGAAATTAGTTGACAAATTATATAATATACCATATAATAATGTTGAATCGATAATACATCATAGCGAAGGTAATGCCTATGTAGTGGAGATTCAACTAATAAAACCTATGAAAATCGGTCATATGTCTGAAGATTATGAAGTTTTAATGCCTATAAGACCAAAAGATGATGAAATTCTTGAAAAAGTAAAAAAAGTTAGAGAATTATTTATCAAATAGAAAATCACATTAAAAATTACTCTACTCAAATGAATATTTAATTTCATTGGTTAACAGGAAAAAAAATCTCCTATTTTAGTTTTTCTGCTTTTTTATAGAATTTAAAATAAACCAAAGCAAATACTTAGGAATATATACAAAAAAATAGACCTAGTGAAGCAATTTAAGGAATCCAATTAAATGCAAAACTTGAAATAAATGATATAACTGATGCTATGAGAATTATAAATGAGATGAAATTAAAATTTCTTGATGTTTTCTTTAATTATGACACTTTCCATGCCTAGATTCTACCTTTTAATTTTTAGTCTTCATCTTAGCTCTAAAACCAGAACCTAAGCTCCTAAATCATAAAAAGCTACTAAAATCCCAAAATAATCTAAATCTATGAGAGATTCTACATTTCCTCTCACAAAACCAATTACTTTTCCTTTATGATTATATAATTCGCCTTTTTCTATTGAAAATCCCCTATCTAGCATAAATAATCCTGATTTGTATATCCAAGAATCTGGAAATCGAAAAAAATTTTCTTCTAAATACCCAATATTTTTGTTATCCTCATCGATTAAATATTTATCATCATCCAAAGTTAAAATTGGATAACCATCTCTCATTTTATATGTATTACCTTCCAGGAATCCGATTAAATTACCCTTTTCATCATAATATTCCTTTCCTTTTACATATCCCAGTAATTTTTCCTTTTTAGTAAGAACCTCGATCATTTCTTTCTCTCTGCATTATCTTTTCTTTCAGTTTTTTCTGCTTTTTCGGTAAATATATAATAAAAAATGTCATTCCAATGATAATTCCAAGAGGAAAAATAAACAAAATGATAAGATTGGTCCAAACAATTATATAAAGAATAATGATACAAGTAATTACTCCGAAAACATTAATGAGTCGTAATGTAGTCCTAATACTTAAGATCTTTCTTCGCAATTCAGAACGATTTACTGTCAATTTTCTCCACTTTAAACTTATCCAAACATTTTATTAGAGATTATTAATCTTTTTTCTCGAATCTACAATAACATTAGAAAAAGAAATATATAAAAATCTTAGCTCAAAAGAGAATGGAAAACTTCTCTCCCAATCCTTCTCAAATTTTCTAATGAAATAATCCTTAAGTCAATATCTCTTGATGTGGAAAAAACTATGATTAAATCTATATCATGTTCAAAAATTGGTATCATTATAAGATATCCATCTGTACCTTTCATATATAATACCTCAAAATCTCCCCTTCTCATCTCAATTATCGATCTCTCGGCTAAGGAAAGAAATGAAGCGACCATCGCAGCCATACTCGTCTCATCAACTCCTTGAGGTAAAATAGTATCGATAAGTAATCCCTCTGGTGAAAATAGTGCCACGATCTTAATATTCGGGTCTAAGAAAATATCGTGAAAAGATTTTTTTCTTTTTCTTTTTTCCTTATCTGCAGAATATGGATCCATGTGAAACAAATACAGATAAATTATAATTACTATAAAAATAAGAAAAAGAAAAATTAAAATCTTAGCTCAAGAACATACTCCTTCCTATTCGTCTCAACCTTCTTTTACCAGCCAAACCACGACCACAAACCCTCACACCCTAAGCTTTAACCCTGTAATTCTGAATCCTCAAAGCCTACACCTAAGTCCTGTAATTATAAGAGAGAAAATTTCTCATCTCGAACTAATTTTCTTAATCTGTTAAATTCAATTATATATTCATTTCTTTTTTTAATCCATTCTATCAATTGGTTGTTTAGTATAAATCTTGTTTCATTAAGCTTATTTAAAGAAATCTCAACTTGTTCTCTAGTGCGTTTAATTCTTGTATTACCATACATATCAAAGAAAAAATTATCGAGAAACATGTCAAAAAACAAATTTGGAGTTTCAAAATCAATACATATGTCCTCTATTACGTCAACAAGTTCTTTAGCTTTTCTAACGAGAACTTGAGCCATATTTATATCACTTCTTGCAGTATTCAAATCACTATGCTTTAAAGTATCGGTGAAAAAACCTCCACCGAAAAAGGTATCCCAAGTTCCGAATCTTTCTACAGATCTTAATTTTTCTACTGAATTTCTTAAATGATTTTCTGCTTCAATTAAGTATGAATCTGCTTGCTTAAATTTAACTTCAATATCTTGAGTCTTTAATAATTTTTTCTGTATCTTCTCATATTTTAATTCTAATTCTTTAAGTATGTCTGTTGTCTTACCTACTGTAATATGAGTTAGAATATTCTCCATTTCACGTTCTATTTCTGAAACACGATTTTTTAAAGCTTGGATTTTCTTAACTTCATTCTGAACGAATTTGACTTCCTCGTCAATGTTTTGATATTCTTTCTCAATATATTGAAATTTGGTTAAAACATCTAAATACTCTGCTTGTTCTTTCTTTTTTCTCTCATCTAATTCTCCACTCATTCGAGCTTTGATTGAAGAAAAGCCCCATTTTAACAATGAATTATAATCTTTTTTTTCCTTAGCCATTGCATCCCGTACCATTTGAAGTTGTGTATAAATTTGCTTTCTCGATTGAATTATACGTTTTAAATGAGCTTTCTTTGATGGTAATTTCGCAATTTCCTCCTTTATATCTTCAAGCACATATTCCAATTCGTGATAACGGTACAATCCTTCAGATTTTCTAATCCATTTTAAAACATCTTCTTTTCCGACTTTTACTCCACAATATTCACAATAAATTGCAGAATCATCCATTTTTAGCCCACAATTCTTACAAATCATTTTTAGCAGCAAATAAACTTATAATTTTTATCTTTTTTTAAATTTAAGTTATTCAAGATTACCTAGATTGGTTTGAATTCAATTCATAAATGTATAATGCACTTTTAATTCTTCAATAACATTAGAAAAAGAAGAATATAAAAATCTTAGCTCGAAAACATACTCCTTCTTATCTATCTCAATCTCATCCTTTCTTGTACCAACCAAAACACGACTACAAACCCTCAAGCTCTAAGCCTGAAAATTTACAATGATAAATAAATTACTACAATTATTATCACAAGCGTGATAAACACAGGACATATTATTAACCATCTA
>JBHLLU010000111.1:0-7752 GCA_048938895.1 Promethearchaeota archaeon | reverse complement strand
AATCTCTCAGATTCTTCTGCGCATAGATTTGATAAAATTTTTTCAATTTCTTCCGGTATTTGTTGATCTAAAACTATCGAGACCATTAACATTTCCTTGTTCCCACGTGCCCAATCAGAATGGATTTCAAAATAATAATTCAAAGATTTTAAGTTTTCAAAAGAATGGGTGAAAAAACCTTCATTATACTGTTGGTCCATGATATTGGCTATTTTTGCTGATAATTCCTTATCCAAGGAGTTTTTTGGGTGAGAAAAAAAGACTAATGGTCCAATTTTTCTATGAAAATAAGATAATGCTACAATCGTTTTCAATTAATGAATCTCCACTACAAATATTTTAATTTTTTACGCAGAATAGCTAATTTAAGGATGCTAATATTAAAAAAACTAATATTAAAGATTATATATTATTAAAGATAAATAAATTTATCTTAGCTTAACCTCTAATATCATTAAAAGATTAGAGTAAGTAAAAAACTCGCGTTATTCTTATAAATTCAGGATAAAAATTGACTAATACGATGACATCAATAAAGTTAATTGGATTCGATCTTGATGATTGTTTATTCGACTCGACAGGTTTATCAGAAAGAGCCAGAATTAAAGGTATAGATGCAATGATTAGCTTAGGACTAAAAGTTGAGAAAACAAAAGCAATTCAATTAATTAATGAAATTGTAGAGGAGTATGGATCAAATTCTTCAAAGCATTATAATTATTTTATACGTCGATTGAATCAGATGGAAAACAATATAGAACTAATTACATATAACAATCGTTATAAATTCATAGCTGCAGCAGTTATGGCATACCATGAAGAAAAAGTTAGATCGATTAAGCTTTATGATGATGTTGATGAATGCTTAAAGAGATTAAAAGATCTATCTATTAAAACATCAATTATCACAGATGGTATCCCAATTAAACAATATGAAAAGATTTTAAGGCTTAAGCTTGATAAATTGATTGATTTTATCGTGATATCGGATGAAATTGGTATCAAAAAACCAAATCCAGAACTATTCAATTATTGGTTAAAGAAATTTGGAATAAAAGGTAAAAACGCTATATATATTGGTGATAGGATTGATAAAGATATTTTCCCTGCTAACATTAATAATATAAACACAGTTTATATCCATAGAGGGGGGAAATATGATATTTCCCCCGCGGATATAGAAACAAGAGGAAGCCAGAAGCCAGATTATGAAATTTCTGGTTTAAACGAAGTTTTTGCAATCATCGATGACATCATCAATTAATATTAGGAATATTAAAGGTAAAGTAATAGTATGAATGTAGCTTGTATTCAACCTCGTATTTTTCAAGAAAGAAAGAAATGCTATCTCCAAATTGAATCGTTATTAAAAAGCTTATTAGAAAACAATAAAAACTGTGAAATGGTATGCTTACCAGAAAGATGGGTTCCATTCTCTAGAGATCCTTCAAAGGATATCCAAGAAGAAAGAGGAAGTGATTATTGTTTTATTAAGGATTTAGCGAAAGAATTCAAAATTAAAATTTTATCTGGAGCTATCTGGGAAAAAAGAACTACTTTAAAGAGACCAGTAATCACATGCTATTTTTTTGATGAAAATGGTAAAGAAATTGGGCGACAAGATAAAATCCACCTTTATTCTTATGAACAAGAACAATTTGTAGCTGGAAATGAATTAAGAATATTTAGATTAAACAAAATATATAGCTTCGCTATTTTAATTTGTTTCGATATGGCATTTTTTGAAACCCCTAGATTAGCAATTGAAAATGGAGCTGATATTTTATTCTCACCGACACAAATTAGAGAAGACGGCATGATTAATTGGGAAATCTATCTCAAAGCTCGGGCTCTTGAAAATAGAGTACCTGTTGTAGCATGTAATACTTTTGGCAAATATTTAAAGAGAAACTTCTTAGGAAATAGTAAAATTATTTCTTTTTATAAAGGAAGTGTTTCTCCCTCTAAACTCAAAATTATTGAAGGGCCAAAAAATTCAAGTGGTTATATCTATGACGATATTGATTTGTTATTTCCAAGAAAAATAAGAAAGATTCGGTTGGGAGAAAGGGTAGATAAGAATAAAATAAATATCAAAATTATAAATATATAGATGGAAAAAAAATTTAACCCGATAAATATATATGAGTAAATCCAAAGAGCTAAAGAAAATATTATTCTGTGGTTTAGAAAATGGGGGTAAAACTTCAATTCTATTACTATTAGATAAAAAATTTAGTCTTTTATCCACAGTTAAACCTACTATTAAAGCAAAAAGAACTGTTCATACAAACTCACTATTGGGAATAACAGTTATTAGATGGGATTTGGGGGGTCAAAAAAGTTATAGAAAAATATATCTTGGTCATAAAAGTAGGTATTTCACCGAAATGCAATCGATTTTTTATGTTATTGATATTCAAGCACCAGAAAAATTTGAGAAATCATTACTATTCCTTAACGATATAGTATCACTGATTTCGGATAAACATCCTAAAAATTTTCAATTTCTAATCCTTTTGCATAAATGTGACCCTGATATCAAAAATCGAACAGATATACAAGATAATCTTAATTACATTGAAACAGAACTCCTTTCAATCATTAAGTCTAGTAAATTTTCAATTTTTAAAACATCAATATATGATGATTCAACTTTAATAAAAGCATTTTCTGATGGTGTGTTTTATGCCACCCACAAGTCTAATATGTTCCAAACATTATTAAAGGATTATATGAGTAAGACGTATAATAGCTCAACTCTTCTTTTAGACCAAAATTGTTTTATAATTGCAAGTAGATCAACAGATGATGAGTATCAGAAGATTTGTGAGTCTGTAGCACCTAGATTAACACAAGCATTGGAAAAACTCGAAGAATGGGATATAAATACGGTTGATATAGTAACTAATATTGAATTTTCCCAATTAAGCTCAAATTCTCATAAGGAAGGAATCATATTTCTGAGAAAATTAGATATCGTAGATACTCGTTTCTATTTAGTAGCACTCTGTTTAAATAAAAATGTGAAAAATAGGTCATATGAATACTTCCCTCTTTTAGCTGATAATCTGAAAAACTTATTGGAAAGTTTTGAGTGAATTTTTGGACTTCAAGATAAATAATTTCTTATAATAGATCTAATTCATCATTAATTTCATTTGTTTCTTTTTCAATTTTCAATTTATTTTTACTTCCAGTGACCTCTCTCTCTGGGTGGGGTTTAAATAGATTCATATAAAACAAAATCAAAAAAAAAATATTATCATGACATTTAAACTAGATCTTAATTATAATTTTGTCGGCCCTAAGGCTTTATTTGACCCAAATTATATTCCTCCTAATCTCCTCCATAGGAAAAAAGAGCAAAAATCATTGCTTTCTATTCTAAACGATGCAATTTCTGATGAATTCTCTCTTAACATTCTCTATCAAGGAATTAATGGTATAGGAAAAAAAGCTATTGCTAATAAAGTTCTTAAAGATCTTTCAGAGCAAAATAAAGCGGATACTAATATATATAAAATCTGTGTTGATTGCAAAGAAAAGGATTTCGAAGAATTAATATTTTCGATACTGACAGAACTACTAAATATAGGGAAATTCAATCTCGATTACGATTTACTACTAAATTCAAATCTATCCCATTTATGGAATATATTGAAAATATTATGTAAAAGAATTGATTCTAATCTCTTCTTTGTTTTTACTAATGTTGAGTACATGAAACCAGAGATTTTTAAGAAGTTCTTACATATTGGAAAAGAATCAAAAATAACATCGATCTACACTATAAATAAAATGATGCATCCGACAACGATTAACCTTTTGTCTGAATTTGATCTAAAAAAGAAGCTGAATTATTTCAACTACAAAGAGCTCTATAATATTTTAAAACAACGAATTTCTCTTGCAATCTCACATGAAGTAGATGACGAGGTAATTAATTATATATCAGATTTAGTGTGTGAACAATATGTCCCTGTACCAGGAAAAGGAATAGAAATCCTTAGAGATCTATACCCTCTTTTAAAAAATCAACAAACTCTTGTGAACCGTGATCTTATAGAGCTTTGTCAGAATCATTTTGATCAAATGCAAGTTCATGATGAATTCAGTCTATTGAATTATATTTCTGAAGAAGATTTTTTACATATTATATTTTTAGATAACCTTACTAATTTTTTCATTAGTAAAATGAACTATTATATCTCTTTAAAAGAATTGGAAGAAATTTACCATATATCTTGTGAATCATTGGAGTATGAAACAAATAATAAGGAATTTCAAAACCTAGTTAAAGATTTAATAAATACAGGCATAATTCGAGTATCAAAGAAGACTCTAAGGGGAAAAAGAGTTCACTCATTAGATGATAAATTTGATTCTTTTACAAGCTATTTCATGGTAATTAGTCCTAATCAACTAAAAGCAATTATAGATACTTTATTTAACAATTACTAAACCTAACATAAATCAAACAAAGAAGGCAGTTTTTTTTAAATATTTGACATGCCTATCATATATATATTGGTAATTACTCTATTCTTTATATTAAAGATAGAAACGTAAGATAAAGATGACTTACATTAAAAAAATTTCTATGACTGGTTTTAAGTCATTTGGAGATCGAACCGTTACAATTAAACTTTCAAGTGGTTTTACATGTATAGTTGGCCCTAATGGTGCAGGAAAATCAAATATTATAGACGCACTTTGTTTCGCGTTGGGGAGATTAAGTAAAAAGACAATGAGAGCTAAAAGTCTTGAGGATCTAATTTTTGCAGGTTCTAGAGGAAAAAATCCATCCCAGCGAGCTTCGGTAACTATGTACTTTGACAATTCCGAAAATGTCTTTCCCGGAGGAACAGACACATTTGAGATCACACGTACTATAAAAAGAGGTGGAGGGGGTGGTTATAAAATGAACGGTGTAAAAACTACTCGTCAACAAATTCTGAATGCTTTAGCAGCAGCAAATATTGATCCTGATGGTAGTAATCAATTTGTCTTACAGGGAAAAATTGTAGAACTTACACATATGAATACGGAAGATCGCAGATTATTCATTGAAGAATTGATAGGTCTTCAGAAATATGATGAAATGAAAGATGCTACATTAAAAGAATTAGAGAAAGCAGAGAGAGATTTAGGACAATTTGAGGCAATTTTTAAAGAAGTCTCCTCTCAGCTTAAGAAAGTTGAAAAAGAAAAAAATGATGCTTTAGCCTGGAAGGAATTAGATGAAAAAATAAATTTTTTGAATTCGCAGTTAATAGCTTTAAAAATTTCAAAGTTAAGAGCAGAAGAGGATGAGTTAGAGAAAAAAATTGAAAATTCATTAAAAATCATTGAAGAATTTAATGAAAAAATCAGCAGGCAAGAAGCACTACTTAAACAAGAATCCCTTGTAATGGATAATATTCAAAAAACTATTAGCGAAAAAGAAAAAGAAAGAGAAGAGATTAATGAGAATATTACCCAGATAAAAACAAAAATCTCATCTAGTCAAACAACTTCTAATCTAGCGAAAAAATCAATTGATAAACTTAGCTCAGAGATTATAAGTTTAGAAAATCTTCAAATGGAGCTTGAAGAGGGGCAAACTATTGATATGTTAATAGAAAGTGCATCAAATGATAGTACTGAATGTGAAAATAATATCGAAGAAGCTAAAAAAGAAATTGAGTTAAGGCAACAAACGCAATCTGAGCTGGATTTGAAAATAAAAGACAATGAAGAAGAAAAATCTCTATTCAAGTCTGAAATATCCAAAATACAACAAAAGATTTCATCAAACAATGCTCAAATTAAAGTTCTTAAAGAAAACATACAAAAAAATGAAGATAAAAAAATCAAATTAGAAAATG
Source organism: Promethearchaeota archaeon (assembly GCA_048938895.1). Lineage (GTDB taxonomy): Archaea > Asgardarchaeota > Lokiarchaeia > Sigyniarchaeales > SOKP01 > Loki-b32. The sequence goes on along the minus strand of JBHLLU010000111.1, from coordinate 1,882 downwards.
AACTAAATAAATTAAAAAAGGATGCAGAAAGCATAGAAGAAGCAATACAGAACACTAAAAAAGAGGAGAGCGATGTTAGAAAACAAATTGATAATTTAAAAGTGAAAATTTCAGAAGAGAATCAAAATCGAAAGGATCTCGAAACTAAAATCACTTCAGTTCAAGAAGAGAAAAACCAACTAAATTCTAAACTTCTCAACCTTCAAACTGATTTATCTTCATTAAATACTGAGATAGTTATGAGTACAAATAATATACAGGATTTAAACGATAAAAAAACCTCTATTGAAAAAAAAATAGAAGAATTAAGTAAAGGTAAAGACACAGAAGCCGTAGTTAAAGAATTAATGCGTGAAAATGAAAAAGGGAATAAAAAAATAATCGATTTACGAGGAAAGCTAAAGGAAGGAAATTCTAACTACAAGAAAAATGAACAGGATTTAGAACTCTTAAAAATGAAGAGATATTCCTTAGAATCTGAAATTAATGATAATAATGGAAAAATAGATAATATTAATACTGAATTAAAAATATTTACAAAAGAAACGACCAATTTGGAACGAGAAAAAGCCAATCTTGAAATGCAGATTAGTACTTTAAATAAGAATCTTCAAGAAATTGAAAAAAACATCGAAAAATTCACTAATAAAAATGATAATATTCAAAGACGGCTAGAAGAACTCACAAAAGAAAAAGAAAATATTTCAAAGAAAATTGAAACTTCTGACGCAGAGTATGAAAAAAATACCCAGGATATAACGGGAATACTCCAGATTTTAAACATGCTCACTCAAAATATTAATATTTCTGTTGAATCCATTAAAAGTAATATACAACAGTCAAATGCAGAAGCAATTGAAACTTCAGCTGATGATTTTAAGAAATTTGTTTTGGATCTTGTAGACATCATGAAATCTGTAGAAGAAGTTGGTCAAGATTCATGCCAAACTGAAGAAATGACTGAAATGCTTAACTCAATCATGGGAACTCTAAAATTATTTACAGATAATGCAGATATCACCATTGAACAATTGATAGAGCGGGTAAAAGAATCAGCCGATGTTGAAGTTCAAGCCTCAACTGCTACTTTTGATAATTTCGTTCAAGACCTTATGGAAATCCTTGAAAACGTATATATTTCTTTAAGAAAACTGACTATGTCTAAAAGCCAAGAATTATACAAACAACTAGATGAAATTTCCGAAAATATAAATTCTCAACTAGATGATCTGAACCTTACTGAGAAACAATTAAGTGAAGCTACGATCCAGCATAAACATGACAATGAAAATCTTTCAGCTTTTACTCGAAGACTTGAAGAAATCAATAAAAGAAACCAAGAACTAAAAGAAAGGATTGCTAAAGCCGAGAAAGAAACTAATGAAAGAAAAACTCTTATCGGGGAAAGAGAAAAAGAAACGGAAGGATTCGAAATCGAAATTAAAAAACTTGAAGAGCTAAAAGATACATTCTGGGATAATATCTCTCAGATCCAAGATAATATTGATCAAGAACAATCAGAATTAGAAAAATTAAGAGTTAAACTTCAAGAATTACATGGAATTCAAAATTTATTTGAAAATATAATTGAAATCGACGGGAATATTCAAAAATTAAATAATACAATTGAAGAAAAGAAAAGTTCAATCTTATCTATTGAAGAAAGTATTGACAAAATTAAGGAGGAACAAAATACCTTTCAGAATGAAATTGATAGCCTCTCCTCCCAAAAAGATAAATTTTGGGAACTAAGTGAAAACATTCAGAAACAAATTGAAGAAAAAAATCTCGATTTAGAAGAAATTCTTGACCGCCTACGCGCCCTCGAAAATGTAATGAGAATTATCAATTCAATTGAAGACATTAAAAAAGAAAATATTGA